>DAHVAF010000224.1 GCA_027314765.1 Clostridia bacterium
GTACGACCTCGGGTACTCCATGGCGTTCGGAGAGCAGTGGCGGCTGAGTGCCAGAAGCCAACCCCCGGAGCCCGTCGACCAAGCCACGCCGTTCATGGCCCGGCATCTGCTGACCGGCTTCGACGCCGTGTCCCGCCTCATCCGTCAGAAGAACGACGACCTGCCGGCGCTGGTCGCCGCGCTCTGGCTGATCGCTTTTTTCCTCCCGAGCGACGGTCTGGTGAAGGAGAGCTGGCTGCGCACCGCCCAATGAATCGGGGACAACTTCGACAGACTCAGGCTCCCCGCGGTCGCCGGCGATCGGGCGATAGCGGCCTTAGCGCTGGGGCGGCCAGCACCCGAGCATGCGCCGCAGGAGCACGACCTGGCCCACGTGGTAGCTGTTGTGCGCCATCAGTTGCACGAGCTCTGATCCGACCGTGCCGGCGGGCTCGGCTTGGACAGGAGCGTCGAGGTCGCGCGCGGCGCGGTCCTTGGCGCGTGCGAGTCCCTGCTGGAAGTGCAGGACCGCCCCGCGCCACGCCGCCTCGTCGGCTGGCGCCTCCCGCTTGTCCCAGGTGGCGGCGAGGTCCGGCGGGTTATCCGGCCGGTCGCCGGCCATCCGGCCGAGCCACCAATCCTGCCACCAGATCATGTGCTGGAGCACCTGCCAGATGGTGTACGGCACGCCGGGCAGGCGCCGGCCGGCCACCCCCGGCGGCAGGCCGTCGAAGACGGTCCCGCTGAGCGCGTGGGCATAGCGGCCCTCGAGGTTGTCGGCAAGCCAATCGGCCATGCGCAGAATCGCTCCTTCAGCACCGCGCCTCCATTATGGCGGGTCGGTGGCCGCCTGTCAGGGTTGCAGGCCGAAGGGCGGATATTCATCGCGCAGGAGAAGCAGGTGCGCGTGCACGCGGATATTCCAGCGCAGCGTACCAACGCCGAAGCGGTACCGGCCCTCGGGGTATGTGGCCGCGAACAGAATCGCGAACCAGGCGATGATGGACGTCACGACCCACGCCACGTTCACGAACATCAGCACGAAGGCGGGGGGATCACGTAGAAGAGGCGGAGGCCAACCGAGAGGCGGTCTCTGCCTCCGGCGGGGTATTCTGCGGCGTAGCTGGTTGGGGAGGTGTCGTCGCCAAACGGAGGATACTCGTCCCGAAGGGGCGCAAGATACGCACTGACCCGCACCAGCCACCGGATGTAGTACGTCGCGAAGGCCCACAGGCCACGGGGATGCGCGTTCGTGAACAGGATGGCGAACCAGGCGATGCACTCCATGGCGAACGCCGCCGCGGCTAGGGCGCCGGCTTCGCGCAGGCCGCCAAGTCGGAAGCCCAGGCTCGTGATCCCGCCGACGATGGCGATCCGGGGGACGCCCAGGATCAGCCGGAAGGGGACCGTCAGCCAGTTCCGGTCCGCGGTCTGCCGCTCGACGTCGACGGCCACCGGATAGCTCCCGTTCGGCACAGCAATCCCACCCTCGTTCGCCAGACGGTCAGCTCAGCTTTGCTGCAAGCCGTCGAGCAGGGCCTCCGGTGACACCCGGACCGAGCTGATGCGCACGCCCACCGCCGCCTCGATCGCAATGCAGACCGCCGCCGGGCCCGGCACGGCCCGATGCGGGGCCACGTGCGGCCATCCGGCACCAGGTCGCCCACGCGGACGGCGTTCATGAGCCGGATCTCGATGGGGTCAAGCCCGAGCGCGCCGGCCAGACGGCTCATGTGCGACACCAGGGCGAAGTACGCCTGGGGAGCGCCGGGAGCCCGGTAGCTGCCGGCCGAGGCCTTGTGGGTCAGGACCTCGTACCCCACGACGTCGAGGTTGGGGCAGCGGTAACTCCCGCTCAGCAGCAGCGCGGGCAGCCTGACCGTCCCCGCGGGGGCGCAGCCCGTATGGAAGATCAGCTCCGCCTCCAGGGCCGTGAGCAGACCGTCCCTGCGGGCGCCCACCTCGAGGCGGATGATGGCGCCGGGTGCCGGGTGGCTGACCATGAAGTCCTGCGTGAGGTCAAGGATGATGCGAACCGGGAGGCGGACGCGGCGCGCAAGCGCCGCGGCCAACGGCTCAACCAGCCCATACTTGGCCCCAAAGCCGCCGCCGCACTCGGTCGCGATCGCGTCGACATGGTGCGCGGGCACGCCCGCTGATCGATTCCCTCCCTATGCGAGATCCGAGTGACGGAATGACGCCCACGGGAACAGGGCCGTGCGGTCCGCCGCCGGCGGTGCGTTCGGCCCCACTCCCTGGAGGCACGACGCCACTGGCGGCCCGGGCATGGGCGGCATCGATCCTCTGCCCGTCCTCGCGGAGCGCTCGTGCCGTTCAACTCGATCGATCATCCCCCCGCAGATCCCCGGCTTGTATGGTCTGCTGCCCCTCGCCGGCCGCCGGCTTCCTCCAGCAAGCTCCCGTGGTCGGTGGCCTCGCGCGACCTTCGGGCCCGCGCTCGGGTCCGAACGGCCGTGGCCGCTCGCCCGCGCCGGACGGTCCAATGGTGGCAGGGGAGGTGGGCCGGGGATGCTGCGCATCGCCGTGATCGGGGGCGGCGACGTGGCGACGGGGATTGCCTATCGGCTCTTCGCCGCTGGGCTGCCGCCGCTCGTCACCGAGCTTGAGCGGCCGCTCGTGGTCCGCAGGAGCGTGTCGTTCGCCCAGGCTGTGCTCGCCGGCCGCTGTCGCGTGGAGGGCGTCGAGGCCCGCCGCTGCGCCGACCTCGCCGAGGCCGAGGGATGCCTCCGCCGCCGCGAGGCCGTGCCGGTATTGGTCGACCCCGACCTCGCTCAGGTGCGGGCCTGGCGCCCGCACGTGGTGGTCGACGGCCGGATGGCGAAGTCGCCATCGCCGCTGCGCCGGGGCGAGGGACCCCATGTCATTGGCGTCGGCCCAGGCTCCTCGGCCGGCGACGATGTCGACGTCGTGGTGGAGTCGCTGCGCGGTCACACGCTCGGTCACCTGATCCACACCGGCTCCGCGGCGGCCGACACCGGCGAACCTGAGCTCGTGCGCGGCATCGGCAAGCCGCGTGTGCTGCGCGCGCCGGCCAACGGGACCTTCACCACCGGCCACGCCATCGGCGACCACGTGGATGCGGGCGATGTGGTGGCGCGGATCGGAGGCGCGGAGGTGCGCGCCGAGATCGGCGGCTGCCTGCGCGGCCTTTTGAATGATGGCATCGCGGTGCCACGCGGCACCAAGGTGGGCGACATCGACCCGCGCGACGACCCCTCATACTGCTACGTGGTCTCCGACCGTGCGCTGGCGATCGGCGGGGCGGTTCTGGAGGCCGTTTGCGCATTCTGGCTCGGAGCGGCCTCTGACGCGAGCTAGCCACCGTCGGCGGCGGGGTGGCGGGGGCGGCGGGGCGGCTGGACCGCCGGGTGGCGGGACGGGTGGCCGGCTGGGTGAGTTGGCGGCTGGGCGCCTGGACCGCCGGGCGGCTGGACCGCCGGGTGGCTGGGCGGCTGGCCGGCTCGGTGACGGGGTGGCGGGACGGCTGGCCGGCTGGGCGGCGGGGTGCTGGCATCGACCCGTGCATTCTGGCGTGGCGGGGAGCGGGGGAAGGGCCATGGTCGCGACGCGGATGGAGGAGACGCTGCGCCTTCGGCTGCCCGTGGCCGCGGTCATCGGCGGCGGCGGCAAGACCAGCCTGATCTACCGCCTGGCGGCGGAGCGCAGCCGCGCGGGCCGGCCGACCCTGATCACCACCACTGCGCACATGTGGCCGCCGACCGACGAGCAGCGGCGGGAGTGCCGGATGGGCCCCGCACTTTACGCACGGGGGCTGCCGGCGGCCATGGTCGGCGTCGAGCGCACCCTGGTCGGCTACCCCACCGCGTTCCTTGGCGCTGGGCTCGACTCCACCACCGGCAAGGTCGCCGGGGTTGACCCGGACCTCCCAGGCTACCTTGCGGATGCTGTGCCCGCGCTCGACGAGCCGGGCTGCATTCTGGTGGAGGCCGACGGTTCGGCGGGCCACCCGCTGAAGCGGTATCGGAGCGGCGAGCCGGCCTGGCCGCTTCCGCCCTTCGAGTGCATCGCGGTCGTGGGAATCGATGCGTGGGGGCGCCCGCTCGGCCCCGACATCTGCCACCGCTTCGGCGGCGAGTCCGACGCCTGCTTCGGAGAGGCCGAGCTCATGGAGTACTGCCGCGGCTTTGCGGCGATGGCGCAGTCCGTGCACGCCCGCCTGACCCTGGTGTTCAACCGGTTCGACGCCGCCAGCGACCGCCGCGGGATCCTGCCGGCCGCCCGCCGGGCGGCCCGGCTTGCGGGCGTGGCGCAGGTGCTGGTCGGCAGCACCTTGGAGGATCAGCTATGACGGACACGGGCCTGACCTCGCGCATGCAGTCGCACATCGAGGCGGCGCTCGCCGCCCTGTCGAGCCGCCGGGGCGCGGTGTTGGTGCAGCGGCTGCCCGACGCCGGAGCGCCGGAGTCGGCGGCCGATCGGTGGCGCGTGGTGTCCATGGACGGGAGCGCGTGCGCGGACGACGATCTTGCGGCCGCTGCCCGGTCCGTGTGGCTGCGCGGCGAGCCCGGCCTGGCCGCCGCCGCCGACGGGCGCCGGCACTATATGGATCCGCTGCTGCCGCCGCCGCGGCTGGTTGTCGCGGGCGGCGGGCACATCGGGCGGGCGCTGGCCATCCTCGGCGGGTGGATGGGCTGGGAGGCCCTCCTGGTCGACAGCCGTCCCGAATTCGCCGATCCGCTCGGGCTGCCCGCGACCGCGTCCGTCCACTGCGGCGAGTACGCAGACGTCTTCGCCGACCTGCCGCTCGACCCATGGACGGCGGTGGTTGCGGTGACCCCGAGCTATCAGGACGATGCGCGCGTGCTGGGGGCCCTGGCCGTTCGCCCGGAGGCAGCCGCCCTGCCCTATGTCGGTGTGATCGGATCGAAGCGCCGGCTGCGCGCGGTCCGCGAACTCGTAGCGTCGGCGGGCGCGCCGCCCGCCTTTCTTGCCGCCCTGCATGCGCCGATCGGCCTGGATGTGGGGGCCCGGTCGCCGCGCGAGCTGGCGCTCGCCATCGCCGCCGAGCTCCTCAGGGTGGAGCGCGGCGGTAGCGGTCTGCCCGTGCGCGAGCTCCCGGCGGGGCGCCTGCCCGCCAAGAGCGCCCGCCGCGGGCCGGAGGCGCAGGACCCGTCCCTCTGGCGCAGCGTCGCGGAAGCCCTGGCGCGCGACGAGGCGGTGGCGATGGCCTGCGTCGTAGAGGCCAGGGGATCCGCCCCACGGCGTCCGGGCGCGCGCATGGTGGTCCATGCGGACGGCCGCATCCAGGGCAGCACGGGCGGCGGTGTCGGCGAAGGCCTGGTACAGGCCCAGGCGCTGGCGGCCCTTCGCTGTGGCCGGCCGCGGATCGTCCGCGTCGACCTCACGCAGGAGGTCGGCTCGGGCCAGGCCGGGATCTGCGGGGGCTACCAGCAGGTCCTGGTCGAGCCGCTCAACGCATAAGGGCGTCGACAACCGCAACGCCGCCACGACACGATAAGCTCGCCCCGGCTACGGGACCCCCCGCATCCGCCTCACCGACGCGCCTCGACAGCACGGGACCATCCGGCCCACCCGCCACGTCCCCATGCTGCCCAGCCAGCCTGCTCCACATGGGGCCGTGCGATGTCGCCCAACGGTTTACCCCATGGGTGCATCGGGCCGTGGCCCAGGGTTCCGGCGGGAGTGCCCAATAGGGTCAGGGTCCCCGTACGGTACCGGCCGCGATGCGGGCCGCCCAGGCGTCCGCGATCGCACGTACGGGCTGGCCGCTGATCGCAGGGTACCCAGGAGGTCGATCGCATGGAGGAAGGCAATGCAGGCCCCGTCACGGAGACGCCACGTCGCATGACGCGCCGGCGATTCCTGGGCAAGGCGGCGACGGTTTCCGCGGCGGCCGGTGCGGCCTCCGCGGTGCTGGCCGCCACCTCCGACGCCCCGCGCTCGCTCGCCGCGACCCCCGCCCCCACGACCGTCGGCATCGCGCCGTACCGCCCGCCCGTGTATCAGGACATCACGCTGCACGTGAACGGCCAGGACTACAACCTCCGGGTCGACACGCGGATGACCCTCACCGAGGCCATCCGTGAGGAGGTGCACCTCACCGGCACCAAGATCCCCTGCGATCAGGGCGAGTGCGGCGCCTGCACCGTGATCATGGATGGCCGCACCGTTTACTCCTGCAGCATTCTGGCCGCGGCGGCCCAGGGCCATGACATCCTCACGGTCGAGAGCCTCGAGCAGCAGGGCCAGCTCCACCCGGTCCAGGCGGCCTTCATCGCCCAGGACGCGGTGCAGTGCGGCTTCTGCACCTCGGGCCAGATCATGTCGGTGGTGACGCTGCTGAAGAGCAACCCCAACCCCGACGAAGCGGCCATCCGCCAGGCGATCCAGGGGAACCTGTGCCGCTGCGGGACCTATACGCACATCATCGAGGCCGCCAAGGCCGCCGCCGCACAGGCGTAGGGGGTGATCGGCAGTGCCTTGGGTCAAGACTCAGGTCGTGACGGAAGGCATCGTGACCGAGGTGCTGGTCGAGACGCAGGTTCCGCTGCCCGTATGGGGGCCTGACGCCCAGCTCGACATCGTCGGCCAGCGGATCCCCAAGGTCGATGCCCGGTATCGCGTGACCGGCGCCGCCCAGTACATGTTCGACAAGCAGCCCCCCGGGATGCTGTGGGTGAAGGCCGTCCGCAGTCCCTACCCGCACGCGCGCATTACGGCCGTCGACGCCAGCGCGGCCCTGAAGATGCCTGGCGTCATCGATGTGATCCACTTCCAGAACACGGATCCCATCGCGTACGCCCCGAACGGCCACGTGCTCAACCAGGAGCTGAGCTACGTCGGCGATATCGCCGCCGTCGTCGCCGCCGAGGATCCGCGCATTCTGCCGGACGCGGTGCGCGCCGTGAACGTCACCTACGAGCAGCTCCCCTTCGTGACGGACCTGCAGCAGGCGATCGCCATGGATCCGGCGACGGCGAAGCAGATCTTCCCCCAGGGAGTACTGTCCCAGCCTGCCGTGGCGGACCGGGGCGATATCAACGCCGGCTTCGCCGCGGCCGACGTCACAGTCGAGGCGACCTACCTCACCCAGGTCGTCCACCACGCGACCATGGAGCCGCACGGCTGCGTCGCCCAGTGGATCAACGGCTATGAGCTCCACGTGTGGGACTCGACCCAGGCGGCGTATGGCCTGCAGCAGGCGTTCGCCAAGACCTTCCAGATCCCGGACAGCCAGGTGTTCGTCTGGATGGACTTCATGGGCGGCGGCTTCGGGTCGAAGACGGCCCTCTGGCGCTACCACGTCCTCGCCGCGCTCCTCGCGCAGCGGACGGGGAGGCCGGTCCACTTCATCAACGACCGCCGCGAGGAGCTCCTCGACACGCCGCACCGGCCCATGCACCAGCAGACGTGGCGGCTTGGCGCAACCAAGGACGGCAAGCTGACCGCCATCGAGATGAAGTCGTACGACGTGGCCGGAGCTTTCAACGGCATGTTCACCAACATCAGCGCCGTGGCGCTTCAGCTTTACAGCTGCCCGAACGTCCACACCGAGGACACGACGGTGTTCCTCAACCTGCACCAGCTCAGCGCCATGCGCGGCCCGGCGAACACCGAGGCGATGGTCGGCATGGAGGCCACGATGGACCTCCTCGCCAGCAAGCTGAACATGGATCCGGTCCAGCTGCGGAAGCTCAATTACGCGACCGTCGACCAGACGACCAACCACCCGTACAGCACCAAGGGCCTGATGGATGCCTACGACTACGTCACCCAGGCCATCGGCTGGCAGAGCAACCGCAAGACGACCCCCGGTAGCGATCCCGGCCCGAAGAAGCGCGGAGTCGGGATCGGCAGCCAGATCTGGTCGGCCGCCGGCGGCCCGCCCTCCAACGCGGAGGTCGCCATCCAGGCCGATGGCTCGGTCACCGTGCGCAGCTCCGTGGCCGACCTCGGCGAGGGGCCGAAGACCATCCTCTCGATGGTGGCGGCGGAGGAGTTGGGGGTGCCCCTGGCGGTCGTCAACGCCGACTTCGGCCACAGCGACTACCCGTGGGACCTGGGCACCTTCGGCAGCCGTGTCACCCCCTCGATGGCCCCGGCCGTGCGCCAGGCCGCCTACGAGGCCCAGCAGGAGATCTTCACGATCGCGGCCTCGGAACTGGGCGTCGATGCCTCCCAGCTGACCTGCAAGAAGGGTGTCGTGTACGTCACCAGCGATCCGAGCAAGAGCATTCCGTTCGCCCAGGTCGCGGCGCTTTCCAGCCACACCATCATCGGCGTCGGCTGGCGCGGGCCGAACAATGCCGCCTACACGACCGAGTCCTTCGGCGCCCAGGCGGCCGAGGTCGAGGTGGATACGGAGACCGGGGTCGTCACGCTGCTGAACCTCGCGGCCGCGCATGACTGCGGGCGCGCGATCAACCCGATGCTGGTCGAGAGCCAGATCCACGGCGGGGTCGACATGGCGGCCGGCTACGGACGCTTCGAGGAGCAGGTCGTGGACTCGCGCACCGGCATTCCGGTGACGACCAACCTCGTCGACTACAAGATCGAGACGGCGGTCGACGAGCCGGTGATCGATGCCCACATCGTCGAGAACATCGACACCATCGCCAATAACGTCGGCGCCAAGGGCATGGCCGAGCCGCCGACGATGCCGACGGCGCCGGCGATCATGAACGCCGTGTACAACGCCACGGGCGTCTGGGTCCGCGCCATGCCGCTGAGCCCCGACCGCGTCCTGGCCGCGCTCAAGGCGGCCCAGCCGCAGCAGAGCGCATGAGGGGGGAGCAACCGTGAGGGCGTTCACCTACGCCGCGCCGACGGACCTGAGCTCGGCGCTCGCCCGGCTGGGCGCGCCGGGGACGCACGCCGTGATGGGCGGCGGCACCGACCTCGTCAACTCGATGAAGTCGTATATCGAGACGCCGGCCGACATCGTCGACCTCCAGGGGATCCAGGAGCTCCAGGCCCTGGACACAAGCGGCGATCCGGTCCAGATCGGCGTTGGCGTGAAGCTGGTCGACATGCTGGCATCCCAGCCGCTGATGCAGCTCTTCCCGATCCTCCAGGACGCCGCCAACGTCGTCGCCACGCCGCAGCTCCGCAACGTCGGCACCGTCGGCGGCAACCTGTGCCAGCGCCCGCGCTGCTGGTACTTCCGCTCCGTGGACTTCAACTGCCTGCGCAAGGGCGGCACCGAGTGCTACGCGATCCTCGGCCAGAACCAGTACCACGCGATCCTCGGGGGCCTCGGCTGCTTCATCGTCCATCCCTCGGACCTGGCCCCGGCCCTGATCGGCCTGGGCGCGCAGGCGGTGATCGGCAGCGCCTCCGGCACTCGCTCCATCCCGCTCGAGAGCTTCTTCATCGGACCGGAGGTCGACGTCCACCGCGAGAACGTGCTGGTCCCCGGCGAGATGCTCGTCCGGATCGACGTCCCGCGTCCCGCGGCCGGCCAGCGCGGGGTCTTCCTGAAGTCGCGCGGCCGCCAAACCTGGGACTTCGCCACGACCGCGGCCGCCGTCAGCCTGGTGATGAGCGCGGGCACGTGCACCAGTGCGCGCGTGGTGCTCGGCGGCGTCGCGCCGGTTCCATGGCGCTCGCCGGATGCCGAGGCGGTCCTGCAGGGCAGGTCCATCACGCCCGCGGTGGCCGCCCAGGCCGCGGCCGCCGCCGTGAAGCTGGCGCGCCCGATGCAGTACAACGCCTACAAGGTCGACCAGGTGCAGGTTCTCATCCAGCGCGCCATTCTGCAGGCCGCTGGCCAGGGGGGTAGCTAGGCCATGGCCGAGGACCAGCGTCCCCGGAAGATATCCCGTCGCGGCGTGATCGCGGGCGGCGTGGTCGGTGCGGCGGCGGTGGCGTTCGGCGCCGCCAAGGTCTCCGCGCACTCCGCGCCGCTGCCCGCGCAGGCCGATGTCATCTTCCCGCACCCCGACATGTGCATCGGCTGCGGCACGTGCGAGGTCGCGTGCTCGGACTGGCACGCCTCCCAGGGGCTGTCGGCCCAGCCGCGCATCCACATCATGCGTGCGCCCGCCGGCGCCACGATCCCGCTCGCGGCAGTCGCCCCGTTCGCCGGCGGCATCAGCTTCCAGCAGCTGCCGTGCAAGCAGTGTCCCGTGCCCGAGTGCTGGGCCGTCTGCCCGGCCAACGCCATCCGCATCGACCCGAAGACCGGCGCCCGTTACATCGAGGAGTCGGCATGCATCGACTGCGGCAGGTGCCAGTCGGCCTGCCCCTTCCCGGTGCAGGGTCTGGAGCAGGCCGGCCTCGCCTACGTCCAGGACAAGCGCGTCACGCGCGACGCCGCCCGGAAGGTGTACGTGAAGTGCGACCTCTGCCGGGGACGTCCGGGTGGGCCCGCCTGCGTCGAGCAGTGCCCCGTCAACATGGACGTGAAGGCGGGACGTATCCAGGCGCCCTACGGCGCGCTGGAGATTCGACCCTCCACGATGACCACCTACAAGACCATCGCGTAAAGGGAGGGCGTCGGCCGTGACAGGCAGCTTCTCGCCAACCAGCGTCATCTTCGAGGTCAGCAATCTGGGCGTCAAGTTTCTGCTGCTGGCCCTGTTCCTCGGCATCGCCTTCGGGCTGCTGCGGCGCCCGTTCTTCCGCCCGCGGCCAGCGCCGAGCGATGCCAGCGTGCAGCGGCACTCCGTGGCCAATATGTGGCTGCACTGGCTGAACGCCGCCGCGTTCCTGCTCGCGATCTACACGGCGGCCATCTTTCTGCGCTGGATCGGCAACCCGCTCAGCCTGCCGACCGTCTACGTGCTGCACTACATCGCGGCGGCCGTCATCCTGTTCTCCGTCGGCGCCGTGGCGATGAACGCGGTCTCGTACGGCACGACCAGCAGGCACCGCCTGATCCCCACCGCGGCCGACCTGCGCGAGTTCGGCGCCGAGTTCGCCGGTTACCTGGGGCTGCGGGGCGACCAGGGGTTCGCCGGCTTCTTCCCATCCAAGCAGCGCCACCCGCCGGTCCCCACCAGCGGGGACAAATATCTGGCCACCGAGCGGGTCAGCTCCTACCCGCTCTGGGTCCTGGTCGTCGGCGTGGTGGTGGTGACCGGCCTGATCAAGGCCCTGCGGTACATCTACCCGATCCCGCACAGCTGGCTGAGCATCGTCACGCCCGTGCACGACATCGCCGGGTACGCCACCATCGCCATGCTGGTGTTCCATGCCGGCGCGGTCCTGCTGATCCGGACGAACTGGCCGCTGCTGCGCTCGATGGTCACGGGCCGTGAGGACATGGCCTACGCGCACCAGCACAACGCCGAGTGGCTGAAGCAGGTCGAGTCGGGCCAGCCGGAGGAGCCGGGCGGAAGGCCGGCCGGCCGGCCGGGGCCCGTGACCCCGAGCCTGGGCCACCACGGCCCGAACGACGGCGAGAACTAGATGGCCGACCGGCGCGAGTTCTTTCAGGAGGTCGCCCGTGCCGGCGGCCGCAGGCTGATCGACGTGGTCGGCCTGGCCCTGCGGGTCAGCGAAGACCCGGCGGGGGCGCTCGACCGTCTGATGGGGGGCACCGCCACCGGCCGGAAGGAGCGCGCCCCCGCCGCCCTGCCCGAGAGCCCGCCGTTCCCGGCCGCGGCCGAGCTCTGGCACTGGCCGGCTGCGCCGCCGCCGCTGGCCCTCGCCAACGCTGCCACCGGCTTCCTGCTTGGACCGGGCACGCAGCAGGTGAGGGCCCGTGAGATCCCGCCGCGCCGCGTGCTCTTCGAGGACATGCCCCTTCCCGCGGGCGCCTGGATCCTGCTCCCGGCCCCGCTGGCCGCGCTGTGCCGCTGGGAGGCCCCCGTGCACGTCGTCGCGGTGGCGGGGGACGAGCATCTCGCGCTCGAGCCCCGCGGCCGCCGCCTGGAGGACATCCACCGCCTTGGCGTGGCGCTGGGCCGGGGCCACGAGGCGTGGGTGCAGGCGGCCTGCCGCGAGCGCGGCCTGCCCGAGCCCGAGGTGGTCGCCGCCGAGCCGGGCGCGCTGCCGGCGCTTCAGCATGGCGGCGAGGTCGACGCGGCCGTCGTCGAGGCCGCGGACGGCCGCGAGCTGCCCGCCTGGGCCCTGGCGGTACCGGTTGCCTGGTCCCTGCCCGCAGACTGGCAGAGCGTGCTTCTGCCCGGCTGGCGCGTGGGCCCTGGCAGCCAGCTGCAGTGGCTCTGCGCTCGCCTTGGGGCACTGGCGCCGGCCTAGCGCCGACCGGGCCGAGTCTGCGCCTGATTCATCCACCCCGTCCCCGTCTCCGCACCGATGCGGGGGCCGGTGCCCCCTTCTGGCGTCCCCGCGCCACCGCGGCATCCCATCACGGGACCTCGCGGGATCCGGCCGTGACGTCTAGCCGCCTTGCCGGCGGCCTCCCCGTGCCGCTATGGTCAGAGCGGCCCAACATGGACCGCGCGCCCGGGCGGCCGTCCACCACGCTCGGACACCGCGGCGCGGAGGGATGTGGCGCATGGCCCTGCTTCAGGAGATCCTGGCGTACAACGAGCGGTTCCTGGCCGAGCGGCAGAGGCCCATCACGAAGGTTCCGGCCAAGAAGGTCGCCGTCTTCACCTGCATGGATACGCGCCTGGTCGAGTTCCTGGAGCCCGCCATGGGCATCCGGCGGGGCGATGCGAAGGTGATCAAGAACGCCGGTGCCACCCTCGGCGGCTCCGCCGGCGATGTGGTGCGCAGCCTCGCCGTCGCCATCTTCGCCCTCGGCTGCGAGGAGGTCTTGGTCATCGGCCACAGTGACTGCGGGATGACCCGCATCGACGCAGACGACCTGCGCCGGCGCATGCTGGCCCGCGGCGTGCCCCAGCACGCCATCGCCGACCTCCAGCCCGAGCTTGGCGCGTGGGTGTGCGCCTTCGCCGACCCGGCCGAGAACGTGCGGCGCGTGGTGGGCGAGCTCCGCCGCAATCCCCTGATCCCGAGCGACGTGCCAATCCACGGCCTGCTGGTCGACCCCGCCTCCGGCCGCCTGGACCTCCTTGTCGACGGCTACGGTGCGGCACCGCCTGCGCGCCGGCGCCAGGGGTAGCCGGCGACTCCCGCCGGTTGCCAGCGCCACTCCCGCGCCCACGGCCACCCGCGCCCCATCGATCCCTGCCTCCTGGGGATAAGCCACACAGGACCCCCAGGTCCTGGCCAGCCGTTCCGTACCTCCTCTGGCGTGCGGGTCCCGCGGGTCCGCACGCCATTCATGCGGGCGGGCAAGGCGAACCCAATGCGCCCGCCCGCGGGGGAGGAGATCGCATCATGCTCCGCGTGAGGACCTGGCTCGTGGCCCTCCTCGCAGCCGCCATGGTGCTGAGTGTCACGCCCATGTCGGACGCGGCGACCGTCGCCGGCCCGCCCTTCACCGACGTGACGGCGAGCACGAGCTACGCGACGGCCATCAACGCCCTGGCGGCGACAGGGGTCCTGAACGGGTTCGGCAACGGCCTGTTCCAACCGTCCGACCCCCTGACCCGGGCCCAGTTCACGAAGATCGTGGTGGCGATGGCGGGCAAGAGCTCCCTGGCCACGTCGCTGATGGCGAGCCAGCCCCACTTCACCGACGCCGCCTCCATCCCCAGCTGGGCGTGGGGCTGGGTCAACGCGGCCGTCGCCATGGGGATCATCCAGGGCTACCCGGACGGCACCTACCGCGCCGCCAACAACGTGACCCACGCCGAGGCCATCGCGATGCTGACGCGCATGCTCGGCGACAACGGCACCGTCACCGGCACCTGGCCGGACAACTACATGCTGGCGGGCTACAACCTGGGCATCGTGAACGGCCTGCCCGCCATCTCGGCCAACACGCCGACCCTGCGTGACGAGATCGCCCAGATGTCCTACAACGCCGCGTTCTCGGCCAAGTACACGGCGCCGGGCGCGACGACCCTCTCCAGCGGCGGCGGCCTTTACGGCGAGAACGCCACCGACGGCGGCTTCCCGGCCGCCTACACCGGCGCGGTCACGGCCGTCTCCGCGACGGCCATCTCGCTCAGCGCCAAGGACGCCAGCGGCAACATGCCGGTCGTCAACGTGCCGTTTGAGAGCAGCGTGACCCTCGCCGGCGTCTCCGGCTTCAATCAGCTGCTGGGTCTGAACGTCCTGCTGACCGTCGACGCCAACCAGATGGTCGACTACGTGCAGACCCTGGGCGGTGCCGCCTCGTCCTCCGCCACCATCAACAACGGCACGATCACGGCCGCGCCCGCCGGCTACCAGACCTACCCGGGCGGCACGACCGCCGGCGGCGTGATCGTGGCGGTCACCGACGGCAGCGGCAACGACTATGCGCTCCTCAACAACGGCCAGGTCCTTGAGCTCGGCGCCACCACCCAGGTCTACGTCAACACGGTCCAGCGCACGAGCTTCACGCCGTCGGCCGCCGCCGCGTCCCTGGTCCCGGGCGCAAGCGTCACGTACGCCACCCAGAACGGCGTGGCTACGAGCCTCTATGAGACCGCGACGACCATCGTGTCCGGCCGCGTGACCGCCGTGGACGCCGCGGGCGGCGGCATCACCGTCGCGTACATGGTCAGCAAGCCCGAGGACACCACGGTCGCCCTGACCGTGCCCGCGAGCGCCACGATCAGCCTCAACGGCGCCGCCGCGAGCCTCGGCGACCTCCAGGTCAACGACATCGTCGACATCCAGACCGTCGGCGACCTGACCAGCGCGGGCACGAGCGTCCTCTCCGTCGCCGCGACGCGTAAGACGGTGAGCGGCGCCGTGACCCAGGTGAGCGCCATCACGGGCGCCAGCGGCCCCGAGAACACCTTCACCCTGCAGCCGACCTCGGGCGCCGCCGTGACCCTGACCGAGGACAGCGCCTTCTCCGGGGCCAGCTCCCTGGTGATCGGCAATGTGATCACGGTGGCCCTGGACGCCGCCGGCGACGCGCGCGCCGTGGTCAGCACGGCCGCGACCGCCAGCCCGGTGGTCCGCCTGACGAACTACGGCTCGACCACGACCCCGAGCGGCACGGTCCAGACCATCACCGTCGACGCCGCCGGCTCCTCCGTGACGTACGACACCGCGGGCAACGCGTCCCCGCAGAGCGAGGTGACCCCGTCCGGCGCGCCGCTGGCCGTGGGCGACTTCTACGTCCTGACCCTGCAGCCCAACGCCACGGTCTCCGCGCTCGGCTACCTGGCCCCCGACGCCGATAACGGCCACCTCACGGTGTACTCGGTCTCGCCGACCGCGGTCGTGGTCAAGGACAGCGTGACCGGCAGCTACACCACGATCGTCTCGGGCGCGGCCTACAACGCCGCGGGCACCTACATCGGCTTCACCGGCCTGCAGACGGGCGACTCGGTGAACCTGTATTCCGACAGCAGCAGCCAGTACGCGATCCAGGACACGAGCCGCTAGACCGAAGGTGCGTTGTGTGGGGCGCCCCCTGCGGGGCGCCCCCTATCCCGGTTCCGGGGCCGGCGGTCACGATGGCCGGCCTTGGCCATGCGCTCATCGCCCCTTGGCACATCTCATGCCCGTGAGCTCCATGCCCGCTGGCTCAGGACCAGCCGATACCCGTCCGGGTCGGCGATCGTAAGGCGTTGTCAAAGAACAATCTTGCGGAAATCCGGCTTTTCGGGGGTGAACCGTTCCTTGACTGCGAACACATGTTCTGGCTATCCGGTTACCTCCGCCCAGGGCACCGGGGCGTGACTGAGGCAAGAGGGCAACAGGCGC
>DAHVAF010000307.1 GCA_027314765.1 Clostridia bacterium
AGGACGCCCGCTACCCTGGCCGCGGCGCCGGCCATCCGGCGCAGCGCCTCGGCACGGCCTGGACCCCCTCAGCATCCGGCCAGCGGGGCGCCAGCACGCCGCCCCGTGTCGAGCCGCCGTGCTGGCGTTCCGCCGGTGCGGCCCGAGCGTGGGACGAGGGTCGGAGGGCCCTCAGCGGCGGGTCACGACCATCGGCACGCCCGCCTCCTGCAGGACCGCAACGAACCGGGGCAGGTCCTCCGCCTCGACCCGCCTGATCTTCGCCGCTTCCGCGTCGATCTGAGTGGCCAGGTCGTCGAAGAGCTCCTGCGCCTGCCGCGTCGGCGCGCCGTCCCCGTCGCTCACCACCGCGGCGAGGGTTGCCAGCTTGCCGTTGATGCGGGTCGGGTGGTTGAGTCCGTCGTGCCGGACGCGGAGCTTGGGCTGAATGAGGGTCTCCTCGCTCGCCTGCAGCTGGGCGAGCACCGGCGCGGCGGCCTGCGCCACCTGCTTCGCGTAGGGCTGCTGGTCGGTCAGGCCGACCCAGTGCTGAATCTGGGCGCGGACCGATCGGATGAGGGCGACCAGGTCGTGGGTCTCGGACAGCTTGTCCCGGATGGCGATCCGCAGGCGGAACTGCGCCTGCATGTCCGAGTCGCCGGCCGTCACGCGCGGATCCAGCCGGATCTCGAAACGGCGCACCTGGACGTGGGCACCAAGCCGCAGCTCCACCTCGTAGACCCCGGGAGGGGCCGTGGGGCCGGGGGTGCCGCCACCGACGTACATCTGCAGGGGCACCGCGGCCGCATTGCGCGCATCGGGGGACCGCATGTCCCACACGAAGCGGTTGCTGCCTTGCGCGGCCGGCAAGCCCCGCGCACCGGCCGCCGGCCGGCTGGAGAACGCGCGGATCACCTCGCCGCTCCCATCCCGGAAGGTGAGGACGAGCTCCTCCTCGGGCGTGCGGCCCAGGCGGTAGTACACGCACACTCCGTCCGGTGGGTTCTCGCCCGCATTGAGCAGGCTCGGCGTCGGGTGACCGTCCGGGTCGATCTGGATACCCGCCGTGATGCCGCTGCCGTCCGTCCGGACATACCTGTGCTGGCCCAGCGCGGTGCTGGCCGGCGGATGAACGCCCGCCGGCGCGCGGTAGGTCGGTGCCGGGGTGAAGAGGAACGCGCCCGGGCCAGCGACCTGCTCGTTCCATTCGCGCAGGGGCGTGATATCGTCCAGGGCCCAGAACGAGCGGCCATGCGTCGCGACGACGAGGGCATCGTCCTTGATCACCAGGTCGTACACCGGCACCACGGGCAGATGAGGCAGCCTCTGCCAGCGCCCGCCGTCGTCGAACGACACGTACGCGCCGGTCTCCGTGCCCACAAAGAGCAGCCCACGGCGCCGTGGATCCTCGCGTATGGTGCGGGTGAACTCGTCCGCCGGAAACCCAGCGGCGATGGACTGCCACGTCTTGCCGCAGTCGACGGTTTTGAGCAGATAGGGGCGAAAGTCGTCCAGGCGGTATCGCGTGGCGCACACGTACACCGTCCCCGCATCGTGGGGGGATGGCTCGATGATATTGATCGTGGTCCACTCCGGCAGCTCGGGCGTCACATTGCTCCAGGTCGCGCCGCCGTCCAGCGACATGTGGATCAGGCCATCGTCGGACCCCGCCCAGAGGAGCCCAGGACGCAGCGGCGACTCGGCGAAGGCGAAGATGGTGCCGTAGTATTCCGTGCTGACGTTGTCCTTGGTCAGGGGCCCCCCGGAGGGACCCAGCGTGGCCGGATCGCCACGTGTGAGGTCGGGGCTGATCATGGTCCAGCTCATGCCTTCGTCGGTCGAGCGGAAGAGGTGGTTCCCAGCCGTGTAGAGCACGTTGGGGTCATGGGGCGAGAGCGCGACAGGGAACGTCCACTGAAAGCGGTACTTAAGGTCCTCGGCGCCGTGTCCCCAGGACTCTTCCGGCCAGACCGTGATGTTCCGCGTCTGGTGCGCGCGATGGTCGTACCGCGTCATCATCAGCCGGTAGCTCCCCGCGAACACGATGTCGGGGTTGTCCGGCCGAACCGCGATGTACCCGCTCTCCCCGCCCCCCACCGCATAGCACTCAGCGGCAAGGATCGCACCGTTGTCGCTGCGGCTGGGCACGCAGAGGGTCGTGTTGTCCTGCTGCGCACCGTAGATGCGGTACGGAAATCGGGTATCGGTGGTGACGTGGTAAAACTGCGCGGTCGGCTGATTGTAGATGGTCGACCAGCTGCGCCCGCCGTTCAGCGAGACGGAGGCGCCGCCGTCGTTTCCGATGATGCGGCGCCGGGGATCCGCCGGATCGATCCACAGGTCGTGGTTGTCGCCGTGATACGTGGGCTGCTGGAAGAACGTGCTGCCGCCGTCTGTGGAGGTGAGCGCCTCGCTGTTCAGGACGTAAACGGTCTGCGCATCCTGGGGATCGGCGATCACCCGCATGTAGTAAAACGGCCTTCCGGTCAACAGCGGATCGTTGGTCAGCATCCGCCAGTTGTCGCCCCCGTCGTCGCTCCGGTAGAGGCCCTTGGCATCTCCCGCCGCCTCGATGATCGCCCAGACGCGCCACGGCGTCACCGGAGAGATGGCGATGCCCACGCGCCCTTTGAGGCCGCCCGGCAAGCCCGGGTTGCCCGTGAGCTCACGCCAGGTGTCGCCGCCGTCGAGGGACTTGAAGAGGCCGCTCCCCGGGCCCCCGCTTTCGATCGTCCACGGGTAGCGCTGGACCTGCCAGAGGGTGGCGTACAGGATGCGGGGGTTGTTGGGGTCCATGCAAAGGTCGGCGGCGCCGGTCCGCTCGTCGCGGAACAGCACGCGTTCCCAGTGACCGCCCCCATTTCGGGAGCGGAAGATGCCCCGTTCCGCGTTGGGCCCGTACGCGTGACCCAGCGCCGCGACGTAGACAAGGTCGGGGTTCTGTGGGTGGATGCAGATCCGTGCGATGTGGCGCGTGTCTGGCAGGCCGACCTTGCGCCAGGATGCTCCGGCGTCATCGGAGCGGTATGCGCCGTCTCCGTGGGAGGCGTCGCCCCGGATGCACGCTTCCCCCGTGCCGGCGTAGATGACGTTGTGGTCGGATGCCGCCACCGCGAGGGCGCCAACCGCGGCGGTGCCGAAGAAGCCGTCGGAAACGTTCTGCCAGGCCAAGCCCGCGTCGGTACTCTTCCACACGCCCCCGGCGCAGGCGCCGAAGTAAAAGGTGAGCTGGTCCACCGGATCGCCGGCCACGGCCACGACCCGCCCACCCCGATGTGGGCCGACGAGCCTCCACCTGAGACCGTTGAGCAATGCCCCGACCTCCTTGGATGCCGGACCGTGGATGCCGGACCGTTGACCACAGCAATCATTTGGAACCGGCGTAGCATGTTAGATGTCTCTAGCCTCATACGTCACGAACCCCGCTTCTCCTCCCGGCACTCTGGGTCGGTCCACGCGCTGGTTCAAAGCGCAGTGCCGCGTCGTGCCGTGGGCTCCGCCAGCCCGCACGGCCTTCGTCGCGCCACAAGTGACCGTCGCCCCTCAGCCGGTCGTCGACGGCCTTCAGGAGGGTCCTCCGCCTCCGCAGGACCAGCCTGTGGCGTGCAGAGCATCCGTGCCGTGGCGCTGCGAGGTGGGTCAGGTGGACGGGAGGGGGGAGAACCAGGTCCGGCAGGAACCTCGGGGTTTCACCGCGCCGTCTGTCCGGCCGAACGACCTTCAGGTGGCATCCCGAAAGCCCACATGCGCCACCTGGCCTCGGCAGACGTAGGCGCCGCATAGCCGCCAGGCGACCGGGACCTGGCCCGCCTTCAGTAGGCCCTGACAGCGGTGCGCCGCGGCTCCTGGCGTACGCAGGGGGCCGTGCGCGTCCGAGGGCCCCACTCTAGCGGTCGAGATCGAAGACGCCGGGGCTCGCGCCGTCCAGGGCACAGGCCACCACCCGCGCCGCCGCTTCCAGCGCGAAGGCCAATCCGTGGCCGCTGAAGCCCGCGCAGACATAGACCCCCGGCATCCCGGGCACCGGGCCGACCAGCGGCAGCAGGTCGGCGGTGAACTCCATCACACCGGACCAGCGCGCGGCCACTGGCGCGCCGATGTCCGGGAAGTGCCGCCGCATGAAGGCCGCGATGGCCTCCTGGACGGGTGCCGTCACCCGGTCCTCGAAGCCGACCTCCTCCGCGACGGCGTGGTCGCGGCTGCCGCCCGCCAGGAACCGCCCGTCGGGGAGCTGGCGCATGTAGTCGTAGCCATAGTTGGCATAGACGAGTGTGTCGAGCACGCGCGGCCCTGGGCCAGTGGCCAGCATCTGCGCGCGCACGGGCGCGATGGTGCCGGCCAAAGGCGGCAGGAGATGTGGTGTGTGGGGCCCGGCGGCGACGATGACGAGCGGTGCCCGGACCTCGCCCGCCGCGCTCCAGATGACACCCGGTGCCACGTGATAGACAGGGCAGCGTTCGAGGATCGCGGCCCCTGAGGCCCTTGACAGCGCCTGAACCAGCCGCACGGGGTCGAGGGCGGCATCGCCCGGCTTGACAAGCGCGCCGACAAAGCCGCGCCGCAGCGGATCGGAGCTCTCGAACCGGCCCTCGAAGCCGTCCTCGGCCAGCAGGCGCGCCGACACGCGGGCCGCCGCGGCCTCGTCCGCGTCCACGCAGGCCAGCATGCTGCCGCAGCGCTCCAGCGGCACGCCGAGGCTCTCCGCCACCGCAAGCAGCCGGGCGCGGTTGGCGACGGACGCCGACCAGGCCAGCCGCGCGCGGTCGTGCCCGTACCGCTCGACGGCCGCCACATAATGCTCCGCGGTGCCCGTCAGCACAAAGCCGGCGTTACGCCCGCTGGCGCCGGCTGCGACGGTTTTCGCCTCAACCAGGACGGGACGCAGCCCGCGCTCCCGCAGGTACAGAGCCGCCGCGACGCCGGCGATGCCCCCGCCCACCACCACGGCTTCGGCCTCCCGCACCGCGTCCACGGGTCCCGGCTGCCAGACCGAATTCGTCATAGCGAGTGGTTCGGCGGGCCGCCACCCCCGGACCTGCGGGGAGCGTGTGCGCCCATGGCCCCGCAGGCCCGGCGCCGTACCAGCGCGAATGCCCGACGGCGGAGGGAGCACCGCATGCTGGACACGCTGACCCTGATCGGCCGCCCCGCACGTGAGCTGCCGACCCCCGCCCTCACCGTCGACCTGGACGCCCTGGACGAGAACATCCGGCGCATGGCCGACCTGGCGCGCGCGGCTGGGGTGGCCCTGCGACCCCACATCAAGACGCACAAAACTCCCGCCATCGCCCAGCGCCAGCGGCAGGCCGGCGCCACGGGCATCGCCTGCGCCACGCTGGGCGAGGCTGACGCCATGGTTGAGGCGGGCCTGGACGACGTCCTGATCACGCGGGCTGTGGTCGGACCGGCCAAGGTTGCGCACGCCGCCTCCCTGGCCAGGCGAGCCTCCCTGCGCATCGCGCTGGACGCCGCTCCTGCCGCGGAGGCGCTCGGCCGGGCGGCCGCCGTAGCCGGCACCGTCATCGGCATCCTCGTCGAGGTCAACGTCGGGCAGAACCGGTGCGGGCTCGACCCCCACGACGCGGACGGCCTCGTCGCCCTCGCGCGGCGCATCGCCGGCACCCCCGGCCTCCGCTTCGACGGCCTTCAGGCCTACGAGGGCCACGCCGCCTTCGACCCAAGCAAGCATACGCTTGCACCGGTCCACGAGGCCGCTTGGGCCGCCCGTCGGGCGCTGACCGAGGCCGCCCTGTCCCCGGCGATCGTCAGCGGCGCCGCCACGGGCACGGCAGCCGCGACGGCCGCCTCCGGCGCCTACACGGAGATCCAGCCCGGCTCGTACGCGACGATGGACGCCCGCTATAGCGGGGTCGTCGGGGGCGCGTTCCGCCCGGCCCTCGGGCTGCTGGCGACCGTGGTCAGCGCCCCCACGGCGGAGCGCCTGGTGCTCGACGCCGGCCAGAAGGCCCTTTCGGTGGACTACGGCGCCCCGCTGGTCAAGGGCCGCGCGGATGAGGTCGTGATCCTCGCCAACCGGGCCAGCGACGAGCATGCCGTGGCCGAGGTCCGCGCCGGCCCGCGGCCGGCTGTCGGGGACGTGCTGGAGCTGTACCCGAGCCACGGCTGCACCACGTTCAACCTGCACGACCGCGTCTACGGCCTCCGGGCCGGCCGGGTCGAGACCGTGTGGCCCGTGATGCGCGGGCGCTCCTGGTAGCGTGCGCCTGGGGCTCGTCTACACCCAGCGCCACCCCGAGCTGAGTCCGGAGGGCGCGGCTCCCGACCTCTGGGACGACGCGGATACCCCGGACACGGTGGCGGGGTTCGTCGACGTACTTTCCGAGCTCGGCCACACGGTCACGGCTCGGGTTGACACGGCGGTCGCGCCGCTATCGGCGTACGATTCCCTCCGCGCGTGCGACCTCGCCCTCTCCCTGGCGGTCGGCTGGCGTGGTCAGGACCGCGAGGCGCAGGTCCCGGCCATGCTCGAGGCGCTCGGGGTCCCCTACCTCGGCTCGCCCCCTCTCGCCGTAGCCCTCTGCCTGGACAAGGCCGCATGTAAGCGCATGCTTGCATCCGTGCGCGTGCCGACGCCGGCCTTTGCTTTGGGGCGCGCGCCCACCGGCGCGCGCTTTCCGCTCTTCGTCAAGCCGAGCCGCGAGGGGTCCAGCAAGGGGGTGACCCCAGGCTCGCGCGTGGCGGACCCGGCCGAGCTGGCGGCCGCCGTCGCGCGGGTCGAGGCTGCATACGCGCAGCCCGCGCTGGTCGAGCGTTACGTTCCCGGACGGGAGGTCTGCACCGCCATCCTTGGCGACCGCTTCCTGCCAGTGCTCGAGGTGGGCATGCCCCCGCGCGGCTTTGGGACGGCCTCCGACAAGGAGGATCTCTGGCAGAGCCTGCCCGTGACCTGTCCTGCCCCGCTCCCACCGAGCGTGGCGCGGCGCCTGGAGGCGCTGACGCGGCGGGCCTGCGGCGTCCTCGGCGTGCGGCACATGGCCCGGCTCGACTTCCGCTGGGATGGGACCGGCTCCCCGCAGCTCATTGACGTGAATCCCCTGCCCACGCTCCGCCAGGGCGGCTCGTACTTCGAGCGGATGGCGGCCGCGGCGGGGCTGGACTACTGCGCGCTCTGGGCCGCGCTGCTGGAGGCGGCCGCCTCCCCGCCGCGGGCCTGAAAGCGGAGCACGGTGATCATGCCGGCGATTGGCGCCACGGCCGCCACGGCGAAGCAGGCCGGCAGCCCAAAGCCCGCCACCACCAAGCCCAGCAGGAGCGGGCTCGCCACCAGGGATACGCGGTTGCCGGCCAGGCGCATCGCCAGGGCGCTGCTGCGCTGACCGGCCGGGGCGTGGTCGGCCACGATGGCCATCGAGAGCGGCTGGTTGAAGCCGAGGGCGACCCCGCAGAGCAGCGCGGCGGGCACCTGCACGGCCAGCGACGGCGACAGCGGTACAGCCACGGTGCCGATGGCCTCCAGGGCCATGGCGATCGCCACAAGCCACCAGCGGTCGATGCGCCGCGTCAGGCGGGCGATGGTGGGCCGGACGGTCAGCGAGGCGACGCCCCGGAGCGAGATCAGCACGCCGATCGTCGCCAGCGCCACCCCGCGGTCGGCGAGCAGGACGGGGTAGAACGAGGCCGTCAGGTCGTCCGCGAACAGAATCGCCGCCGTCACCCCGATGGCGGTGCCGATGGCCGGAGTCCGCATCAGCCGCGCGGCACCCTCCAGGCTGGCCCGCGGCCGCACGCGCTGGCCGCTTCCGGGCGCCGTCCGCGCGTCCACCAGCAGGCCCACCACGGCGGCGGCGGCGGCCAGGGCCGCGGCCCAGGCGAGGGCACCCGCGATCCCCAACCGCGCCGCCAGGGTCCCGGCCAGCACAGGCCCGGCAAGGCCACCCGCGGCCGCCGCCACCGCGTAGATCGCGAACGTGTCGTTGCGGGAGCGGCCAGGCATGTGGGCCACCAGCGCCTGCACGCCCAGCGTGGCGCCGAATTGACCCAGGCCGAGCAGCACCATGCCGGCGGTGAGGGCGGGCAGGGTCCGCACCCCGGCCGCCAGCCCCGTGCCGGCGACGATGGCGAAGAGGCCCGGCACCAGCAGCCGTTTGGCGCCGACCCGGTCGGTGAAGGCGCCGGCCGGGATGGCCAGCAGCAGGGGCACAAAACTCCCGGCACCGACGACGAGGCCGACCACCGCCGGCGCGGCATGGAAGGATGCCGCTTCCAGCGGGGCCAGGGGGCTCACCATGTTGTTGCTGGTCTGGTAGGCCGCGGCAATCAGGCAGATGAGGAGGAGCTGCACCTCAGCCCTTGCGCCAGAAGACCAGGGCCTCGCGCAGAGGGCGTGGATCGCGGGCCGCCAGGGCCTCGGCCTCCGCGTCCGTGATCTCGGCGCCGAGCATCGTCCGGGCCCGCTCGCGTGCCTCGGCGGCGCTGCCGAAGCGGCCGCCATAGCCGCGGCGGTAAAACGACACGTCGGGCGTGTGGCCCATGGCGAGCAGAAGGTTGTAGAGGTCGGGGAAGCGGGGCTGGGTGGGGGCCGCGCTGCCGCGGTACTTGGCCCAGAGGTCGCCGAAGCCCCCGAGCATGGCATCGTGGCGGATGGCGAAGGCCACGGTCTCCCGCGACAGGGCCTCGGCCCGGCGGATGAAGGCCGGCGCATCAGCCACGAAATGGACGACGTGCACGCAGAGCACCATGTCCACCGGCGGCAGGTCGGCCTCCAGGAAGGGGACTGGCACGACGCGGATGTTGGCGTGGCCGGCGGCCGCCGGCTCCAGGTGCGCCCGCATGGCCGGGGACGGCTCCACGGCGATGACCTCACGGGCCACCTCCGCCAGCGGCAGGGCATAGCGGCCGACGCCGGCGCCCACGTCGATGACGGTGCGGCCCTTGGCCAGCGGCAGCAGCAGCGGCAGCAGCGGATCCTCCCCGCTCCAGCCGCGGCCGAAGCGGTCGGCCATGCGGGCGAAGCGGTCGCCGCCCGCATCGGGGGCCAGGAACGCCGCCCCGCGCCCGCCCTCGACCAGCGTCCGCCAGCGGGCGGACCACTCGGCTTCCGGCGTCATATCAGCACCGCCGCCTCATCGCGGTCGATTCGCTCCTGCACCCGCCGCAGCTTGTCCTGCAGACCCGTGTCGCCGGCGCTTGCGGTGCGCAACTGGCGCAGCAGGTCGACCGCCCGACGGATGGCGCCGATCAGGTCGCCCTCCTGGATCGTGGTGTGCGAGACCACGTCGCCGAAGGCGGCACCCCGTGACCACTGGTAGATCAGGGGCGCGACGACGGGCTCGAACGTAATGGTGCACCCGGCCGCGCGCAGGCGGCGGACGAGGCGATCCACCCGCCGCGCCGCCGGCACCGGCTTCACGCTGAAGCAGGCATCGTCGTGGCGGGGGTCGTAGTCGACGGACGCCAGCATGGCGGCGATCGTGTCCTCGTCCTCGTCGTGAAAGAAGCCCTCGAACAGCAACTCCGTCAGCAGGACGGGCTCCACGTGCAGGTGGCGGGCGACCTCGCCCCGGGCCAGCAGGCGCTCGCCCTCGATGTACTCCAGCCGCTCCAGCCGTGCGCACACCACGTCCATCTGCGCGCGGTACGCGGCCGCGGCGTCCACCTGGCCGAGCTTGTCCTCCGTTTCCGCGATGCGGGCCTGCACGTGCGCGAACGGCGCCTCCAGCGGCCGGCAGGGGTCGACCGACGGCTTCGGGCAGCCGGTGTCCACGGCCAGCTCGGCCTGCAGCGCGCGGATGGTCCTCCCGGAGGCCGCCCGCCCGCGGGAGTTCCGCCGCTTCTTGCGCCGCCGCCGCTCGAAGTCCAGCTCGTCCTGCATCCGTCGGTGCACGAGCGGGCAGGCGGGCGTACCGAGGCGTTCGCAAGCCTGGCCGACCAGCGCCGCCGCGTCCCGGCGGAGGGTGGCCAGACGGTCGGCAAGCGCCTCCTCGTCCCGCCGGCGCTGGTACTCGTGGAAGTTGCGGGCCAGCAACTCGACCGCGCGGTCCCGGCCGAAGGTGCGAAGCAGGTTCAGCACGGTGCCCTCGGTCACGAAAAACTGGCTGCGCAGGGGTTCCAGCGGCAGCGCGCCGTAGTTCGGCAGCGGTTGGCGGTCGCGGCCGTCGACCCCCACGAAGGCATAGCCGCGCTCGTCCATGCCGCGCCGGCCGGCGCGTCCCGTCATCTGCTGAAACTCCATCACCGACAGCGGCCGGAAGCCGCGGCCGTCGAACTTGCGCGTCGTCTCGATCGCGACGCCGCGCACGGGGTAATTGACCCCGACGGCAAACGTTTCCGTGCAGTAGAGCAATTTGATGAGGCCGCGGCCATAAAGCTGCTCCACGATCCGCTTGGTCGAGGGCAGGAGCCCCGCGTGGTGAAAGCCCACCCCGCGCTGCAGGCAGCGCTCCAGGAAGCGGAGGGAGCCGGCGCCGGGGTAGCGGCCCTTGAGCTCCGCCAGGGCGGCCTGCAGGTCGGCCCGCTCGCCGCGGGTGAGGAGGTCGAGGCGCTCGGCCGCCTCTCGGGCCCGCTCCTCGCAGCCGATGCGCGAGAACACGAAGAACAGGGCCGGCAGCGCTTCCTGGGACCGCATCTCGTCCACCAGCTGCAGGTGCTTCAGGGTCTTGCCCTCGAAGCCGCCCTCCGCGCGCGACTGCTCCGCCTTCTGGTAGGGCAAAAGGCCAGCGGGCGTCACGAAGCGGACGCTGAGGGGGACCGCCCGGCGGCCCTCCTTGATGCGCACGACGGGTGCCTCCAGCGACTCCTCCATCCAGGCCGCCAGCGAATCCAGGTTGCCGATGGTCGCGGACAGGCCGAGCACCCGCACCCCCCGCGGCAGCAGGATGATGCTCTCCTCCCAGGCGATGCCGCGGTCCGAGGCGATGTAGTGGATCTCGTCAAAGATCACCCAGCGCAGGTTCTCCAGCCGGTCATCGGCCGTCACCAGCTGGTTGCGCAGGATCTCCGTGGTCATGATGACGACTTGGGCGTCGGGGTTGATGGCGACATCGCCCGTGAGGATGCCGATCCGGTCCTCGCCGAACAGCGCCGTGTAGTCCGAGAACTTCTGGTTGCTCAGGGCCTTGATCGGCGCCGTGTAGACAACCTTGGCGCCGGCGGCGATCGAGCGCTCGATCAGGTAGTCGGCGATGACGGTCTTGCCCGTGCCCGTCGGTGCCGAGACGAGGACGTTGTGGCCCGCGTCGACGGCTGCCAGGGCGCGCACCTGAAAGGGATCAAGCTGAAGGCCACGATAGGCCGAGATGGCAAGCGACAGGCCGAGATGGCTCCCCTCGCGCAATTCCCTGTCATCATACCACAGCGGGCGGAGGCAGGCCTTGGGCCGGGCCGCGCCGAAAGCCGGGTTCAGGAGGGATGACCCGTGCCCGGCCGGCCGATCGTCGCGATCCCGGGTCCCACGCCGGTCCGCGAGGAGATCCTGGCCGCGCTGGCCGAGCCCACCTTCGGCCACGGCCAGAAGGAGTTCGTCGAGGTCTACCGCCGCGCCATCGCGGCCTTCCGCGACCTGGTGCACGCGCACGAGGCCGTCGTGATTGGCGGCGCCGGCACCCTGGCCATGGAGATGGCCCTGGTGAACTGCCTGCAGCCCGAGGACGACCTGCTGGTCGTCACCCACGGCGTGTTCGGCGACCGCTTCGCCCAGATGGCACGGCGCTTCCGCTGGAACGTGCGCACCCTGGCGCCCGCCCAGCCCGGTCAGGCCGTCGATCCCGCCGAGCTGGCCCAGACCCTCCGCGGCGGCGGCTTCCGTGCCGTCACCGTCACGCATGTGGACACCTCGACCGGCGTCCGCGCCCCCGTCGACGCCTATGCCGACGTGCTGCGGGCCTCCGACGCCTACTTCATCCTGGACGGCGTCTGCGCGACCGCGGGGCTGCCGGAGCCCATGGACGAGTGGGGCGTCGACTACCTCGTCACCACCTCGCAGAAGGCGATCGGCGTGCCGCCAGGCTTTGCGCTGCTCGGCCTCTCCGAGCGGGCGCTGGACCGGCGGGCGGAAATGGGCGAGTCCATCGGCGCCTACTACGCCGACATCGCCAACTGGCTGCCCGTCATGCGCGACCCCTCCGGCTACTTCGCGACGCCGCCGACCAACATGGTCGTGGCGCTGGAGCGGGCCTTCCGCCTCATTGCGGAGGAGGGGCTGCCCGCGCGCTTCGCCCGCCACGAGCAGCAGGCCCATGCCATGCGCGCCGCCTGGGCAGCCCTCGGCCTTGAGCTGCTGGCCGCGCCCGGTGTGGAGGCGCCCACGCTGTCGGTGCTCCGCTACCCCCAGGGGGTCGACGACGCCGCCTTCCGCGCCGCCGCGGAGCGCGAGGGCGCCTTCCTGGCCGGTGGCGTCGGCGCCCTGAAGGGCCAGGTCTTCCGCGTGGGCCACATGGGCAACGCGACCCGTGGCGAGCTCCTGACCGTTGTGTCCGCGATCGAGTCCGCCCTGAACGCCTGCGGTCACCCGGTCGAGGCCGGGTGCGGGGTCGGCGCCGCAGCCGCCCTGCTGGAGGGAGCCACCGCGCCCATCGGCCGCTGAACGCCGATACAGGGACGGGGGGAACGCGAATGGACCTCCGCCGGCGGGGCGCGCTGGGAGCCCTGGCGCTGGCGGCGGCCGTCACCGTAGCGGCACAGCCGGCGGTTGCGGCCACGACATTTGTGGACGCGGGCGGGTGGGTGGCGCACGACGTGGCCGAGCTGGCCGCGGCCCATGTCGTGACGGGCTTCCCGGATGGGGAATTCCAACCGAACTGGCCCGTCACGCGGGCGGAGATGGTCGTCATGGCCTACCGCGTGACGCACGCGGGAAACGACGCGCCGTCGCCCGCCGCGCCGCCGTACGCGGACGTGCCCGTCACGGCCTGGTGTGCCGGTGATGTGGCTGCGGCGAGCGCCGGCGGTTGGCTCCCATTCGTGGCGGGCCCCGACCTGAGCCCGAACCAGCCCGTGACCCGCGAGGAGGCCGTGACGATCCTCGTGGCGGCCCTGCACCTTCCGCTCGCGCCGGGAAGCCTCAGCCAGTTCAGCGACGCCGGATCGGTGGCCAGCTGGGCGCTCCTGCCGATGGTCGCCGCCGTGAAGGCGGGCTACCTCCACGGCTACCCGGACGGCACCCTGCGGCCGGCCATGCCCATTGACCGGGCCGAGGCGGCGGCCCTGCTGGCGCCGGTCACCGCCTCCGGGCTGCTGGAGGCCGGCGGCCACATGTTCCGGATCGACCGGACCCTGACCATGACGGCCACCGCGTATAACAGCGCCGAGCCCGGTCTCGGCGACACGACGGCGACCGGCACGCCCGTGCGCGTGGGCGAGGTGGCGGTGGATCCCTCCGTCATCCCCCTCGGGTCCTGGCTCTGGGTGCAGGGCTACAGTACGAACGGCCTGCCGAGCGGTGGGCTGCTGGAGCACGCGGAGGATACCGGCGGCGCCATTGTGGGCGACCGCATCGACCTGTATGTCGGCAGCCTCGCGGCGGCTGACGCGTTCGGCGAGCAGCAGGTGACGGTCGAGCTTTTGACGATGGTCCGGTGACGGCAGTCGCCGTCCTCCTGCTCGTTGCCTGGGGATCTGCGCTCGCGGCCGGCGTAGCCGGCCGCCGCAGCTTCTGCTGGCTCCGCCGCGTGCCGCCCGTCGCGGCGCGCCTCCCCGCGGTCAGCGTGGTCGTGGCCGCCCGCGACGAGGCCGCCGCCATCGAGGCCTGCATCGCCTCCCTGCTCGCCAGCCGCCATCCGGACCTCGAGGTCATCGCCGTCGACGACCGCAGCCGCGACGGCACGGGCGCCATCCTGGACCGGATGGCCGGCGATCCGCGCCTGCGGGTGCTGCACGTCGGCGACCTGCCCGAGGGCTGGCTGGGCAAAAACCATGCGCTCTGGCGCGGAGCCGCCGCCGCGCGCGGGGAGTGGCTGCTCTTCACGGACGCCGACGTCGTATTCGCGCCGGAGGCCGTGGCCCGGGGGCAGGCATGGGCCATCGCCGCCGGCGCGGACCACCTCGCGGCACCGCCTGAGCTGGTGGGGGCCGGCTGGCTCCTGGCCGCCGTGGAGGGGGCCTTCACCACCTTCCTCACGAGCGTGATGCGCGTGGGCCAGGTGGCCTCGCGGCGGAGCAGCGCGTATTTCGGGGTCGGCGCCTATAACCTGCTGCGGGCGGACGTCTACCGGGCCATCGGCACCCACCGCGCCATCGCCCTGGAGGCAACCGATGACCTGATGCTCGGCCGGGCCGTCAAGCGCGCGGGCTTCCGGTCCGTCGTGGGCCTTGGCAAGGACATGGTCCGGGTGGCCTGGTACCACTCGCTCGGCGAGATGGCCGGGGGGCTGGAGAAGGGCGCGCTGGCCCAGGTCGGCTACCGGCCGTGGCTCGGCGTGGCGGCGGGGCTGGCAGTCCTTGGCGTGTTCGAGGGCCCCTTCTGGCTGGCGCTCGGCTGGCAGGCCGAGCCGGCGCGGGCGCTGGGGGTCTGTGCCGCCGCCCTCGCCCTGGCCCTTTACCTCGGCGTCAACCAGGCCTCCGGCGTGCCGCTCTGGACCGCTGTGCTGCTGCCGCTCTCGGCCGCCCTGCTCGTGGCGCTGTACCTGCGCGCCGTGATTCTGACGGCCGTTCGCGGCGAGATCCGCTGGCGCGGGCGCTCGTACCGGCTCCGCGACCTGCGGTGAGGGGCGCCGGCGCGGATCCACGCCGGCACCCCAGGCCGTCCTAGCCGACCGCCTTCGCCGCGGCCAGCACCTCGTCCGCGTGGCCGTCGATCTGGACGTTCTCCCAGATCCGCCGCACCTTGCCGCCGGCGTCGATCAGGTACGTGGTGCGCTTGGCGAAGCCGCGGTCCGAGCGGATGCCGAGGGCCGCGATCGCCTGCCCGCCCGGGTCGGAGAGCAATGGGAAGTGCAGCGACTGCTTGGCCTTGAAGGCCGCGTTGTCAGCCTCCGTGTCGGCGCTTGCCCCGACGACGGCCGCGCCCGCCTCCGTGAACGCTTCGAGCGACCGCTCGAAGTCCTGCGCCTCGCGGGTTCAGCCGCCGGTATCGGCCTTCGGATAGAAATAGAGCACGACGGGCCGGCGGCCGAGGTTACCGGCCAGGTCGCCGAGCGGGGCCAGGTGCGGGAAGCTGTCTCCTGCTTGGATGGGCCAACCCTCCCTGATAGCATCATGCCATGACAGCCGATCAGCTAAGGGCTCTGTTGGACGGCCGCGAGGCGCATCTGCACGACATCCGCGCAGCCCTGGGCCGCCTGCAGTTCCAGCAGTACGCGGAAAAGCGGCCCCAGCCGGACATGGCGGCGCTGGAGGCCGAGCAGGCCGCCCTGCAGCGCGACCCCGCCGTCGCGGAGGCCGTGGCGCAGTGGCAGGGCCGTGACCCCGGCGACCCCCTGCTGGCGCGGCGGGTCGAGCTGTGGGCCGCGAGCCTCCGCAAGGCCGCTGTCGACGGCGACCCGGAGGTGCTGAGGCTGCGCCGTGAGCTGGCCGACGACCTGGTGGCGGCCCGCTACGACGTCGGCGGCCGTGTGGTGGAGCTCGGCGCGGTGCGCGACGCGCTGCGCAAGGAGCCCGACCCGGAGGCGCGGCGCCACGCCTGGCTGAGCCTTGGGCCATTGAGCCGGAGCCTGGACGCGCGCCTGCGCGCCCTGATGCGCCTCCGCAACGCGCGGGCGCGGGCAGTGGGCGCTGCCGGCTACGTCGAACTGGCGCTCGGGCACTCAGGGCTCGCGCGGCCGCACGTGGAGACCACGTTGCGGCGCCTCTGCGAGGCGACGGACGAGACGTTCACACGGCTGCTGGGCGGCCGGCGGGTGGCGCCCTGGGATGTCGGCTACCTCCTGGAGGGACAGGCCGCGCCGCCGGCCGACCGCTTTCCGCGGGCCGACATGCTGCCGCGGCTTCACGCATGGGCGCGCCAGCATGGGCTCGACCCCGAGCGCAGCGGCATCAGCATCCACTTCATCGACATCCCGTACAACGGCCTGTCGATGCCCATCGACCCGCCGCGGGACGTGCGCGTGCTGCTGAACCCGGGCGATGGCCACCTCTACTACAAGCTGCTCTGGCACGAGTACGGCCACGCCCTGCACGCCACGGGCAACCGCCAGACGACGGCCGTGCTGCGCCAGGAGCCCCCCGTCTTCAACGAGGCCATGGCGGAGAGCCTCGCCTTCTTCACCCTGGAGCCGGACTGGGTGGCGGCCTTCGGGGCGACGGCGACCGAGGCGGAGGCCACCATCCGGGCGGGCCTTGGGGCGTGGCTCCTCTGGCTGCGGACGCGCTCCGCCCACGCCCTGTTTGAATACCGCGCGTACGACGACCCGGGTGGCGACCTCGACGGCTGGTACGCGGAGGCGGAGTCGCGGTATCTGGGCTGCGACCACGACCCGGCGCCGCGCTGGGCGGCCAACGCATGGTTCACCTCGTATCCGGTGTACTGGCAGAACTACGTGCTGGCCGATGTGGCCGCGGCGCAGATCCACGCCGCGATGCGGGCCCGGCTGGGCCGGGTGAACGGCAACCCGGAGGCGATCGCCTTCCTGCGGGAGCAGTTCTGGGCCCCGGGCGGCTCGGTGGACTGGCAGGTCAAGGTCGAGCGGGCCACGGGCCGGCCACTGGACGCGGGAGACCTGATCGCGCGGTTGGGAGCCTGAGCGGACCTGCGCGGCGCCCCGGTACCGTTCGCGGCAGCAGCAGGCCGATGACCGCACGGGCCCGCGCCACGCGGGCGGACACCGCGTCTAAGCGCAGCGGGGGTAAGGCGGAGCGGGCCTCAGCCCACAAGGGCCCGCGGCGCACGCCAGCCGGGCGGGCCTGGCGACCGGGCCTGCCGGCCGGGCCCCGGCAACCTTGCCAGCCGAGCCGGCCAGCCGAGCCGGCTGAGCGGACCCGGCCAGTCG
>DAHVAF010000310.1 GCA_027314765.1 Clostridia bacterium
CTCCCGCGGAGGCGTCTCCCCCCGCCACCTCCCACATCACGGCCGCAGGTGACTTCCGTGCTGCTGGCGGCGGCCCACCTCCTCGTCGGCGGGTAGCCGCCCGCGGAGGCGTCTCGCCCCGCCACCTCCCGCATCACGGCCGCATGCGCCGCTGCCGGAGCCGCTCCAGCCAGCCCACCACGGCCAGGGCCGGGCGGCGCCGCGTCATGTCCGCATGGGCGGGGTCCGTCGGCTCGGGCACGGGGATGACGCCCAGGTCGCCGAGGCCCCCGCGGTGCCGGTTCCAATCGACCTCGCGGCCGTCGACGTCCAGCGAGAGGAAGAACGAGGCCGACGCCACGGCCTCGGCCAGGGCCTCGCGGTCCGACACCGGGGTGCCGTTGACGGCCTCGATGACCTGGCCGCTGCGCAGGCCCAGATGCGCCGCCGGCGAGTCCGGCAGCACGTCCAGAATGCGCACGCCCCGCTCCGGCTTGGTGAAGTACGGCCGGCCGCGCAGCTCGCTGCCCCCGCCGTGGCGCGCCAGCCACTCATGGGCGCCGGCGGCGAAGAGGGCGCCAGGCCACAGCCAGGCGGGATCGTGGCTGCCGAGGACCGCCAGGACCAGCAGCACCGACGAATAAAGGAGCAGCAGGAGCGAGGTGGACCCGCTCTTGCGCACGGCGGGCCGCGTCAGGGCAATGTCCGCGTAGCCGAGGCCGGCGGCGATGGGCAGCAGGACGAAGAGGCTGGTGCTCGCCAGGGCGCCGGCGACGGGCGGGACGAGCGGCCACCACGCGGGGGTGGGGATGTTGCCCGCGGCCGCGCTCGCCTGCAGCCCGGGCACGAAGAGCACGATGACCAGCGGCACGGGCCAGAAGCGCTGCACGAAGAAGCCGCCGACCGTGCCGTGCTCCTTGGTCCGCACGTAGAGCGGCGTCACGATCTTCTCCGGGTCGAGACCGACCAGCACGCCCTCGACCAGGTGCAGGACGGCGACAAGCCCGAGCAGGCCGGCCGCGTGCACGGGCGGCCAGCCGAAGATGAGCTTGGAGAGGATCAGGGCGCTCCCCGCGTAGGCGAAGCAGAGCAGCCGCGGGTCGATGAGCAGCAGCAGCAGGGCCAGCGGCCACACGTAGGCGATGTCCGTGGCGCCGAGGGGGATGCCGAGCAGGGTGATGAGCAGCGTTCCCGCGATGCCCGCCACGGCGCCGTAGCCGACGGCGGTGAGCGTCCGCCGCAGCGGCGGGTTCAGGGGCCGGCCGTACAGCGCCTCCTCCAGCCGGGCCGCCCGCCGCGCCTGCCAGTAGACGAACAGGACGACCAGCCAGAAGAAGTAGCCGACCAGCGGGTTCAAGAGCTGCGGCAGCTGCTGCAGCGACGCGCCGGCGATCTGCGCAAGCGAGGAGACGACCCCCTGGCTCAGGCCCTACCCGCCCCCCATCTCCTGCCGCAGCACGGACAGCGCCTCCGCCATCTGCGGGTCGGCGGACGCCGTGTCCTGGCTGGGATCGCCGATGATGTTCGGCGAGACGTTCTTGGGGAAGGCCACGATATGGTCCGGGGTCAGTCCCTTCTTGTTGATGTCGCGCCCCTTGGGCGTGTAGTAGTGCGCCACCGTGATCTTCAGCCCCGTGTTGCCCTGCAGCGGATAGATCCGCTGCACGATGCCCTTGCCGAAGGTCTGGGTCCCGATCAGCGGCGCCAGGCCCCGGTCCTGAATGGCGCCGGAGAGGATCTCCGCCGCCGACGCCGTGAAGCCGTTCACCAGCACCACCATGGGCACGCCGAGCCTGGTCCCGTTGGTGATCGTGTAATTCTGGCGCTGCCCCTGGCGGTCGACCAGGTAGGTCAGCAGCCCGTTCGGCATCAGCTGCGACGCCACGCCGAGCGCGGAGTCCACGAGGCCGCCCGGGTTGTTGCGCAGGTCGAGGACGAGGCCCTTCATGCCGGCCTTCTTCAGCGTGGCCAGGGCCGTCTTGACCTGGTCGGGCGTCGTCTCCGTGAACTGGTTGACGTTCAGGTAGCCGATGCCGCCCGGCAGCATCGTGCCGATCGCCGTGGGGATGACCACGGTCGCGCGCGTGAAGACGAACGTCAGCCGCTGGCTCTGGCCGCCGTCGGTCCCGGGCCGCTCGACGGTCACGCTCACCTGTGAGCCCGGAGCGCCGCGGATCAGGTTGCTGGCCGCCTGCAGCGGCGCGCCGACGATCGACTTGCCGCCGACGGCCACGAACACGTCGCCGGGCTGCAGCCCGCGCGGGGCGCCGGCCGGCGCGCCCTGGTAGGCGGTGTCGGCCGCCGGCGTGCCGGGGAAGGTGCGGAAGACCACGATCGAGGTGCCCTGGTTCTCGACCTCGACCCCGATGCCGCCGTACTGGCCGCTGGACTGCTGGTTGAACGCGCTGTAGTCCGCGGCGTTGAAATACTGCGAGTACGGGTCGCCAAGCGAGGCGATGGCGCCCGAGATGGCGCCCTGGACCATGTTGTTGAGGTTGGGCTTGGTGACGTAGTTCTGGCGGGTCAACGTGATGGCCTGCAGGAGGCGGGGGAAGGCGGGCTGGGCCTCGAGCGCGCGCAGGGTCGCATTGGACGCGACCTGGCCGCGCTCGAAGTACGTCGTGGCCCCAAAGGTCACCAGGGCCGTGATGAGGACGGTCGCCACGGTCCGCATCCACGCGTGCCGTGCGGGAGTCTGCCGCCAGCCGGGCTCCGGCGCCTGATCGCTCAACGCGCCACCGCCTTACGCGTTCGGTGTGCGTCCACGGCGCGCGCCGTGGACAAGTCCCCGCACTCGCGCAAAGAGGCCGGGTGCCCCCGGCCCCTCAACCTCGTGCGGGTTATTATACATCCGGCTTTTCGGCCTCACCACCAAGTGGCCGGCGGCTTGCGCGGCCCATTTCGATACGCTACGCTTCGTATCGTTATGGCACGCCCACGGGCTGTGGAAGCGGACGCCGCCATCCTCCAGGCTGCGCGTGAGCTGCTGGGCGAGTCGGGGTACGAGGCGTTGACCATGGCCGGCGTGGCCGCGCGCGCCGGCGTCGCCAAGAGCACCCTCTACCGCCGCTGGCACGGCAAGGCGGAGGTGGTGTTTGCCGCCGCGCTGCACCCGCCGGAGCTCGAGCCCCCGGACCTCGGCAGCCTCGCGGCCGACCTCGCGGCTGTCGCGGCCCACATCGCCGGCGACCTCGGCCAGCCGGCAGTGGCCGGGGCGCTGCTGGGCCTGATGGGCGAGATGGCCGCCAGCCCCCGGCTGGCCGGGGACCTGCGCGGGCGGTTCGTCGCCGCCGAGCGGCGCCTGTTCGCCACAGTGCTGGGCCGGGCGGCCGAGCGCGGGGAGGTGGCACCGGCCACCGACCCGGACCTGGCCCTGGAGGTGCTGCTCGGCCGCCTGCTGGTGCGCGCCTGCTTCACCGGGCTGCCGGTGACGGCCGCGGAGGGTGCGCGCACCGCCGCCGTGCTGGCCCGCGGCCTGACCGAGGAGGGTCGATGATGCCGGTCGCTCGCAGCCATGCCGTGCTCGCGTCGCTGTGCGCCCTGATCGGCGTCCCGCTGCTGCTGGGCTCGTTCGCCCTCAACCCGGGGCCGCCGCCCGGCCTGCCGCTGCCGCAGCTGGTCGCGTTCGGCGTCCAGCACCGGAGCGCCGTCCTGCTGGCCGGGTGGATGCAGGCGACCGGCACCCTCCTGGCGGTCGTCTTCGCGCTCGCCCTCTTGCACTTCGCCCAGGCGGGCGGGCGGCTGGCCGGCAGCCTGTCGGTGTTCGGCAGCGCCGTCCTCATGGTGGTCGGCCTGATCGAGGTGATGCTATACGTGGGCCTGATCAGCGGCGACCCGGCCACCGTGGAGGTCGCCGCACAGCTCATCCCCGGGCTGCAGCATGCCTACCCCATCGTGGCGGCGCCCATGGTCTTCCTGCCCCTGAGCGCGGCGGTCCTGCGCGCCCGGCTGCTGCCGGCGGCGATCGGCCAGCTCGGCTTCGCCCTGGGGGCTATCTTCTGGCTGCTCGGCCTGCTGGGTGTGCTCTACCCCATGCAGGGCGCGGTGGATGTGCTGTCGGCCGTGCAGGGACTGTGGTGGCTGGCGGCCGCCGCCGTCACCCTGGCGCGGGGCCTGCGCGGCACCCTGGGTCAGGACCCGCTCGCCGCGCCCGCCAGCACCTCGCGATAGAGGGCCTCGTACCGCGGCACGACCCGGGAGGCCGCGAACAGGGCGACGGCCCGGTGCCGGGCCTGCTCCCCCATCGCCGCCCGGGTCGCGGGATCGCCGAGCCGCAGGCAGGCTGCCGCCATCCCCTCGATGTCGCCCAGCGGGCAGAGCCAGCCGCTCTTGCCATGCTCGATCACCTCGGGCAGCCCGCCCACGCGGCTGGCGACGACCGGCACCTCGCAGGCCATGGCCTCCAGGGCCGCCAGCCCGAAACTCTCGGTCTCCGACGGCAGCAGGAAGGCGTCGGCGATGGAGAGCAGCGGCGCCACGTCGTCGTGGACGCCCAGGAAGTGGACCCTGTCGGCCACGCCCAGCTCGCGCGCCAGGCGGTGCGCCGCCGCCGCGTCCGGCCCGTCGCCCAGCATCAGCAGCACCGCCGGGCGCGCAGCGGCCACCGCGGCGAAGACCCGCACCACATCCGGGATGCGCTTCACCGCGCGGAAGTTCGAGGCGTGCAGCACGACGAGGTCGCCGGGCGCCGCCAGGCTGGCCCGCAGCGCCGGGTTGCGGTGCGGACGCATGGTCAGCGGGTCGATGAAGTTGGGGATCACGCGCACGTCCGGCAGCCCGAACCGCTCGCGCGCCGCGGCGGCAAGGCTCCCGGAGACCGCTGTCACGGCGTCGCAGTTGCGCAGGCTCCAGGCAAGGGCGGGGCCGATGCTCTCGTCCTCGCCGAGCTGCGTCACATCCGTGCCGTGCAGCGTCGCCACCACGCGCAGGACGGAGGGCGCGACCATGGCGGCCGCGGTTACGGCCGCGAACGCGTGCGGCACGGCGTAGTGCACGTGCACGACCTCCACGCCCTCGTAGCGCGCCACCTCGGCGATCTTCGTCGCCAGCGCCATCTCGTAGGGGGCGTGCACCAGCAGGGGGTGGCTGGGCAGGTCGACCTCGTGGAAGACGACGTTGGGTGGGAACCGCGGCAGGCGCAGCGGCGGCTGGTAGGAGATGACGTGGGCCACATTGCCCCGCCGGCCGAGCTCGCGGGCAAGCTCGG
>DAHVAF010000312.1 GCA_027314765.1 Clostridia bacterium
CATGCGGTTCGGCGGGCCCGCCGCGCCAACGCGGTCGCGATGCGGCTTGACGGGCGGGACCCACGCCTTGAGTGCGTGGCCCGCTGACCGCGTGGCCGGGCGCATTGATCCTGGATTTCGCAATCGACTCGGCAACTTCACCGTACGATATGGGATTCAGCCCTTCGGTTTATGACCGCTCCAGGGAAGATGGCACCGCGGAAACCCTTGCGCTGGGTCGCACATATTCGGGTGGCACCTGTGCGGCCGGTTGCACAACGCGAGTTTGCAACAAATCTTTTTCCGGTAGGTCGATGGACGCCGATCCGGCAATACGGCACCCCGTAAACGGTAAAGCGGTATAGCGGTGTGTATCATGCGACATCGGCAATAGCCCGCGTTGCCCCTTGTCACGCGTGGCACATGCCGGTGTCGGCAAGTACCGCCAGCGACACTTGCGGCGAATAACGCAATGGCGTAATTGCACGATGATGCCGCCAAAAGGCGTTACCATGTTGCCTTGACCGCGCGCGGTGTTCCGATGGCGGCGGGTCGACTGTCGTTCGCGCTGGGTGGAAGAATGGAGGCGTCCGAGGGGGCGGGCCGGCCCCGGTTGCCGCCGGAACCAGCCCTAAGCCGAAGGCGGGGAGTGCGCCCGCGCATCCGGCCTGCATCATGCTTTGCCGAGCGTGATGGGCAGCGCCATGGCGATTGATTTCAATACGGGGGAGTTGTTCATCGTCGGCTTGCCCGCAGGGGTTTCCTATGCCATCCATTCCCGCTAGATTGACGGCCCATCCCCCAACTGTGCATTGTCCGCCTTTTCTATCGACTCTGCACGATGACCTTGCCCTGCACCTGGGCGTTGCCGCCGGAGGCATTGTTGGTAAGGGCGATATAGAAGTAGTACGTCGTCCCAGCCGTAAGTCCCGTGACTAGATAGAGGATATTCCACGGCATGATTCCGTTTGCCACGGGCGAAAAGACCTCTGATTCCTCTACCAGCGTGTCGCTGCCGACCGATGTTCCAGCGGCGGGGACGCCGGTGGTGTTGCGATAAACGTAAATAGATACCGAATTGTCAATCGTTGCGTTGTAGCCGATGCCAGAGGCGGCAACCAAGACTCGCGTTGTGCTGGGCGCGATGGCGACGCCCACCCCGATACTCAGCGCAGGGGTGCCAACGGTGGTCGTGTCGTATTGGCCCTTGCTGGACGACGCGATGTCGTTGGCCGCCCCACCCCACTCTGTTGAATTGACAGCCGTGCCGCCGGCCGCCAATGCCCCCGCGCCTGTGGCCGTGTCGTGCGGTACGTCCGTGCCGATGGTCAGCGGGTAGGTGGTCAGCTTGGACGCGTTGACCAGCGCGCCGTTCGTGGCGGGGTCGTACAGGACCGCACCCGAGGGGGAGTAAATCTTCCCGCTCAACCCCACCGCCTGCAGCCCCTGCGCCCCCGCGATCAGCCCGCCCATGCAATCACCTCGGGGCCATCATCGCCCAGCGGTGGGTTAGTGCCGGCGGTTGCCGTAGGCGCGGTCTAGCGTTCGGGTGTGTACGCCGACGTGGACTCGACTACACGCGTCTCGCCGGTCGCCGCGTCCACGTCCACTGTCCCCGTCCAGACCTGTCCAGGCACGAGGAAGGTCTGCTTGCGTGTCCAACGCACCCGCACCCGCCAGAGGCTGCGGATGGAGAGGGTCTCGGCAGCGAGCCGCCAACGCTCGGACAGCTTCAGGTGCTCACGCAGCGCCTGGGCGGCCTTGATGCCCGCCTCCAGCTCGCCCACTTTCCGGGCGGGCGCCGATGGCGCCTGGAGGAGACCCTTCGCGTCAATGGGCGCCCCGAGTCCGGCCGGCGGCTCCCACCGCTCCACGTCCACGAGGTAGGTCCGCACGCTCAGCTTGGCGGCCATAGTGCGGCCGGCTTCCGTCAGTGGGTTGTTCGCCAGCACGATGCCAGCGAACGCCCCGTAGAAGTCCTTGGCCGCATACACGGCCTGCACAGCCTCGACGCCCGGCCGATCCTGCCAGTATTTACACTGCACGGCCATGTTGGGCACGTCCTTGTCGTCAGGGTGGAACGCGAGGAGGTCCGCGCCGAAGTCGGGGGTGTTGCTACTGCTGCCCACCCGCCGGACGGTCCATCCGAGACCGGACAGGATCGACGCCGCATACGCCTCGTACAGGGCGCCGAGGCGAGAGCGGTCGGCAGGCAATTCGGGAGGCGTCATGGCGGGCGCTTCGGTGTGGGCTGGTAGAATCCTCCTTCGCGGGCGTCGCGTCGCCCTGGCCCGCAACCAGGTGGATGCGGGCCGCCTCCTGGGCGCGGCTGGCGGGGTCGGTCGGGCGTCAAGGGCATCGCCTCCACGACCATGATGCGGCGGTCAGGGGCGGGGGTCGGCAGGGCAGTTTCGACTCTCACCAAAAAGGAACATCGCCCCGCCTGCGCGTAGTCGTTAGACTAATGGCTGGGGACGTATGGCTGAAGACCACGAGGCATTTCGACGACAACAAGATCAAGCGGCCATACGTCACGGTGCCGCTGTGTGAGGCCGTTGTCCGCAACCCGGAGAAGTCGGAACCGCAGCCGGATGGTCGAATCCGGTATTGGGCATGGGTTCCACAGGACGGGCATTACTGGCGGGTTGTGGTGGAACGGGACGGGCAGACGCTGCATACTGCGTTCCGTGACCGGAACTACAAGGGGGCAGGGAAGCCGTGAAACTTCGCTATGACGCAGCCAGCGACATGCTTTACGTGGACGTGGCGCCCCGGCCGTCCGAGGAGTCCGAAGAGGTCGCGCCTGGCATCGTCTTGGACTTCGACGCGGACGGCGAGGTCGTCGGCATTGAGGTGGAGCATGCCTCCAGCCGGTTCGACCTGCGCGAAATGGAGGCCGACGTAGACGGCCAGCGGCTTGCCGCATTCCGATTCGTGGACCGGGCTCGTGTTTCCCGGCGCTGACTAGGCCGCACGCGAGGACGCATCCGTAGAGGTCGGGCGCCTTCCGCTCCAGCCGGCGGAGGGCGTAGGCACGAGACGGACTGCGGGGCGCCTCCTTGCGAGAATCCGGGATAATATCCCGCGTTTCTGCCTTGGTGGGCCGCCCCGGCTTCCCCCGCACCTCTCGGTCAAAGAGCGCCAGCGTCGCGGGGTCGTCGCGGATCAGCGGCGCCAGCTCGCGGGCTTTGGCCTCGTTGGCGGGTGGTGTGAGATTCGGAACAATTGTTCCGAAAGTCGCCGTCACTTCGGCGGCGTCCATTAGTTGCCTTGCGCGGCTGTGAACGAACCCCCACCGCTGGCGGAAGTAGTCCTGGATCAGGCGCCCGTGCGGTCGGGGGGCTGGCCCGTCCCCAGCGCCCCGCTTCCAAGCGTCTGCGCCCCCGCCTCCGCCTGCCGCGCCTGCCGCTGCCCTCGAAGGGGACGGGGCCGGGCGGCCCGGATCGGCCGCCCGTTGCTCTTGCGCTTGCTCGTCACGACGCCCGCTCGTCGGGCGCAGGCTGCGGTGCCGTGGCCTCCGGGGCGGGCTGGCCGGCTGCGGCCTCGGCGCGGCCCTGCTCGATGCCCGCGGCGTGCGCGCGGGCGACGATGGCCTCCACCTGCTCGGGCTCACACGTCACCATTGAGCCGGGTCTGAAGCACCGTCACCCCGACGCGACAGACGCGGGCGGCCTCGGGACGCACCGCGGCGCTGCATGCCCGGCGGCGGGGGCGCCCGCTTCGGGGCCGCTTGATTCTCGTCTAAGTCGAAGACCGTTGAGCGGCAAGGGGTCTGCGTAAGGCGCGGGGTGCCGGGTGCTGTACCCCGTTTGTACCCGGACCCTGCTAAACCGGGGTGGGTTTTGGTGAATATCGGCGAAGCCAGGTGAATACTGCTCGGAGAACGAGAGAGGCCGTAGCCTTTGTGGCTACGGCCTCAAACCTGTTCGTACCCTGGTCGGGCTGCCCGGATTCGAACCGGGGACCTCTTGAACCCCATTCAAGCGCGCTACCAAGCTGCGCCACAGCCCGTGCTCCGATGATAGCAGAGGGGGCGCGGGCGCGCCAAGGCGCTTCGCACTCGCCGCGACGGACGGCTTGCCGATCGAGCCGAGGCGCGGGCGGCCGCGCCACCCCGCGTGGCATGCCGCACCCGCCCCTCCACCACGCACACCGCGCGCGTCGCGCACTCGGCTGTCGCATTGACGCCGCCCGCCGGGGCTGCGTACAATTCACAACGATAAACGCCGAGTTTACCGCTAGGTATTGCGCCAGCGCAGACGCGTACGCTCCCGTCCGGGACGGCGGCGTCGCGCCGTTTGCGAGGTGTGTGCCCTTGCCGGTGCGCGTCTACATTCCGACGCCCTATCGCGAGCACACGGGCCGGCAGGCCTATGTGACCTGCGATGCCGGAAACGTGGCGGAACTGCTCGACTGCCTGGCGGACACGTACCCGGCCCTGAAGCCGCATGTCCTGACCGAGGACGGGGCGGCGCCCGACTATCTCAACATCTACGTCAACCAGGTCGAGTGCCGCAGCCTGCGGGCGGAGTCGACGGACCTGCACGACGGCGACGAGGTGGCGCTGGTGCCCGCGATGGCCGGTGGCTCGACGAACGACGGAAGCGGCGCAAGCGGCGCAAGCGGCGCAAACGGCTCGAACGGCGCGAGCGCCTCGCCCAGCGGCGCCGGCGCCAACGGCACGGCGGCTCCGCAGACGCAGCCCGCCAAGCGCGCGAACCTGCTCAACCCCGACCAGCTCGACCGCTACTCGCGCCACATCCGCCTCGACGAGATGGGCGTGCTCGGCCAGCGCAAGCTGCTCGACTCCAAGGTCCTGATCATCGGCGCCGGCGCCCTGGCGAGCCCCGCCGCGATCTACCTGGCCGCCGCCGGCGTCGGCACCATCGGCATCGTCGACGGCGACCGCGTCGACGCGAGCAACCTGCAGCGCCAGATCCTGCACTTCACGCACAACGTCGGCCACATGAAGGTCGTGTCGGCGCGCCGCCACATCGAGGACCTCAACCCCGACATCCGGGTCGTGACGTTCCCGACCTTCCTGACGAGCGAGAACGCCATGGACGTCGTCCGCGACTTCGACCTCGTCATCAACGGCAGCGACAACTTCCCGACGCGCTACCTCGTCAACGACGTCTGCGTGATGCTCAGGAAGCCGCTGGTCGACGCCAGCATCCTCAAGTGGGAGGGCCAGGCGACCGTGTTCCTGCCCGGCCGCGGCTGCTACCGCTGCCTGTTCCCGGCGCCGCCGCCCCCCGGCAGCGTGCCGTCCTGCGCCGAGGGCGGCGTGCTCGGCGCCCTTGCCGGCCACATGGGCACCATGCAGGCCATCGAGGCCGTGAAGATCCTGCTCGGCATCGGCGAGCCGCTGGCCGGCCGCCTGGTGCTCTTCGACGCGCTCGCCGGCGACTACCAGACGCTGCGCTGGCAGCGCAATTCCGAGTGCCCGGTCTGCGGCGACCACCCGACCATCACCGAGCTCATCGACTACGAGGGCTTTTGCGGCATCCCGGCCCAGGCGGCTGAGGACGACAGCCTCCCCGCGGCCGACGCCGCCGCGGCGCAGGGTTGGGATGTGGCGCCGGACCAGGCCGTGGAGATGATCCGCGGCGGCGCGCTGCTGGTGGACGTGCGCGAGCCCTACGAGCACCGCAACGTGCGGGTCGCGGGCGCCGAGCTGCGGCCGCTGCAAGACCTCTTTACAGAGGCCGGCGACCTCCCCCGTGACCGCGACGTCATCTTCATGTGCCGTGTTGGCGAGCGCAGTGCGCTCGCCTGTGAGATCGCCCGCCAAGCCGGGGTTCCGCGGGCATACAACCTCGCCGGCGGCATCGTGGCCTGGATCAACGAGGGACGGCCCGTCGAACAGGGTGCCCCCGTGAGCGGCCGCGGCCGCTGACGGCCGCCATGCGCAGCCTGCCGCGCGGAAGCCTGGGCCTGCCCGCGCTCGGACCCGGGACATGATCGCGGGCGACCTGCTCCACCTCGTCGGCGACACGCCGCTGGTACGGCTGGGCCGCTTCGCGGCCGGCTACGACGTCGTGGCCAAGCTGGAGGCCCGAAACCCCGCCGGCAGCGTCAAGGACCGCATCGCCGTGGCCATGATCGAGGCAGCCGAGCGGGAGGGCGCGCTGGCGCCGGGGCAGCTCGTCGTCGAGGCGACCAGCGGCAACACGGGGATCGGGCTGGCCATGGTGTGCGCTGTGCGGGGTTACCCGCTGGCGCTGGCGATGCCCGAGGATGGGAGCGCCGAGCGCAAGGCGCTGTTTGAGTGGTTCGGGGTCGAGCTCGTGCTGACGCCCACCATCGAGGGCATGTCGGGCGCCGTGTACGCCGCGGAGGAGCTGGTGCGGCGGCGCGGGGCGTTCTGGCCGCGGCAGTTTGACAACCCCGCCAACCCAGCGGTGCACGAGGAGCACACCGGCCAGGAGATCTGGGAGGGCACGGGTGGCGTGGTGGACGCGTTCGTCGCCGGGGTCGGCACCGGCGGGACGCTGACGGGTGTGGCCCGCTACCTGAAGCGGGTGGCGCCCGGGTGCCGCATCGTGGCGGTGGAGCCGAACGCGAGCCGCGTGCTGTCGGGCGGGCGCCCGGGGCCGACGCGCATTCAGGGCCTTGGCGCCGGCTTTGTGCCGGGCGTGCTGGACCGGTCGCTGATCGACGAGGTCATCACCGTGACCGATGAGGATGCGTTCGAGGCGGCGCGCCGGCTGGCGCGCACGGAGGGGCTGCTGGCGGGCGTCTCCTCGGGTGCCGCGGCGCACGCGGCCGTGGGGGTCGCCCGCGCGCTGGGCGCCGGGCGCCGGGTCGTCGTGCTGTTGCCCGACGGGGGTGACCGCTACGGAAGCCTCTTTGCGTGGTACGCGCGCCGTGGGGGATAGCGTGCGCAGGCGCGGAGGCCGCGCCTTGAGCGGCCGCCTGGCTGCGGGGTCGCACGGTGGCTGAGCGCGTGCGGCTGCCGCGACCGATGCGGGACGCCATGCTGGCCCACGCCGTCGCCGGGCTGCCGCTGGAGGCCTGCGGGATCGTCGTCGGCCGCGGCGAGGAGCCGCTGCGCTTCGTGGCCACGGCGAACGCCGCTGCCAGCCCCACGCGCTACGAGATCGCGCCGCGCGACCTGCTGCGCATCACCCTGGAGGTCGAGGGCTCCGGCGAGGCCATCTGGGCGATCTTCCACTCGCACCCGACGAGCGCAGCCTACCCGTCCGCCACGGACATCCGCCTGGCCTTCTACCCCGAGGCCATCTACCTCATCGCCTCGCTCGTCGACCCCGCGCGGCCCGATCTGCGGGGCTTTCGCATCATTGAGGGCCAGGTGATTGAGGTCGCGCTGGAGGCGTAGGCGCGGCCGCGTGGCCGCGCCTACGCCTTTCGCCCGCAGGGCCAGGGTGCAGTCACCGCGGACTGCGTCGCGGCCTGGGAAGCCGCTGCTCATGTTGGGGTTGGCGGCTCCAGCGGGCCGTGGAGAGGCCCGTGCCACGGGAATCTGGGTCGGCCTCCCCTGGGTGCGGGAGTGAAACGAAGGTCATCGGCGACGGCGACTGCCGCCGCCGATGACCTTGT
>DAHVAF010000326.1 GCA_027314765.1 Clostridia bacterium
CGACCGAGTTCGACCTGCTGGAGGCCCTCGTGGCGGCCGATGGCGCCATCGTGGAGGATCGGGCGCTGATCGCGCGCGTTTGGGGCGACGGCGCCGCCGTCGCCTCACAGACGCTCTATGCCCACGTCTGGTCGCTGCGCAAAAAGCTTGGCCCAGCCGCCCGGATCCACCGCCGGTACGGGATCGGGTACCTGCTGGATCCCCCATCTCCGTAGGCATGGAGGCCGGAGGCCGCCCGGGAGGGGCCGCGGAGGCCGGAGGCCGCTTGGGATGGGCTACGCGGGCCGGCCTGTGTGCCAGCGGGGCGCCGACGCAAGCAGGGCCGCGAACGCGTCGGGCGGCAGCGGGCGGGCGAAGTGGTGGCCCTGGGCCTCGTCGCACCCGAGCGCGGCCAGTTCGGCCGCCTGCACCTCCGTCTCCACGCCCTCCGCGGCCACGCTGAGGCCGAGGGCGCGCCCGAGGGCGACCACCGTGCGCGCGATGGCAGCAGCCTCGCGACCCACCCCCAACCCCTGGACAGTGGCACGGTCGATGCTCAGCGCGTGCAGGGGGATGCGTCCAAGGTCGCCGAGGGCGGTGGCACCTCCGCCGAAGTCGTCCAGGGCCACCGGCGTACCCGCCGCCGCCAGTTCGCCCAGGGCGGCCCATGCGCCGTCGGGTAGGCCCGCCAGGCGTACCTCGAGGCGGATGGCGGCCGGCGGCAGGCCGTGGCTGGCCAGGGTGGCGGCGAACTGCGCGGCCGCCTGGGCATGGGCAAGCTCGCCGGAGGACGCGTTCACCCCGATGGGAGGCACGGCGGCGGGGCCGAGGTGTGCCCGCCACCCGGACACCTGGCCGCAGACGGAATCCAGCAGCCAGCGCCCGATGGGAACGATGAGCCCGGTGTCCTCGGCCACGCCCAGAAAGGCATCGGGCAGAAGTGGGCCCCGGGTCGGGTGCTCCCAGCGCAGCAGCGCCTCGGCCGCGACCATCCGCCCGCTGGCCAGGGACACGATCGGCTGGAAGTGCACGCGCAGCTCGCCGCGCTCGAGCGCCCTATGCAGCTCGCCCTCGAGCTCCAGGCGGGGGTGGCTGCCGGCGCCGTGCACGTCCGGGGTGAACAGCTCCTGCTGGCCGCGGCCGCGCTGCTTGGCGCGCCGCATGGCCACGTCGGCGTTGCGCACCACGTCCTCGGCCAGCTCGCCGCGGGCCGCGGCGAGGGCGATCCCCACGCTGGCCGAGACGAAGACGTCGATGCCGTCGACGGGAAACGGCGCGGCCAGGGCCTCGGCGACGCGGTCGGCCACCCGGCCGGCGTCGCGCGGCTCGCGGACGTCATCGAGCAGGACCGTGAACTCGTCGCCCCCGACCCGGGCCACGGTGTCGCCCGGGCGCAGCCCGGCCTGCAGGCGTGCGGCCGTCTCGGCCAGCAGGCGGTCGCCGGCGGCCCGGCCGAGGCTCTCGTTGATCAACTGAAAGCCGTCGATGTCCAAAAAGAGCACGGCGAGGGTCCCCTTGCGCCGCTTGAGCCGCGTGAGGGCGTGGCTCAGCCGGTCCATGAAGAGCGCCCGGTTCGGCAGCCCCGTCAGCGGGTCGTGCAGGGCGAGGTGGGCGATCTGCTCCTGCAGCGCGTGCCGCTCGCTGACATCCCGCGAGGTGGTCTGCACAGCGCCGGCAGGCCCCAGTCCCGGCGGGGCGGCCTGCGCCAGCGTCTGCATCCAGACGTCGTCACCGGGCCGGCGCCGCATCCGGTGCGTGACGCTGACGGCATCCTCCCCGGCGGCGGCGCGGCGGAGGGCGGCCTGCACGCGGGCGGCGTCCTCCGGATGCACGGCGTCGAGAAAGCCGGTGCCCTTCAGGTCTTCGGACGGGCGGCCCAGGAGCCAGGCCGCCGACGGACTGGCGAATGCGCAGGCGCCGTCCGGGCGGTGCAGGCAGACCAGGTCGCCCGCGCTCTCCGCCACCATGCGGTAGAGGCGCTCGGTCTCCGCCCACCGCGCCTCCGCCCGCCGGAGCGCGGCCTGCGCCTCCGCGAGCTGGGTGGCCCGCTCCAGGGCGGGAAGGAGCGCGACCCAACCGTCCCCCGCCACATCGACCCAGTCGGCGGCCCCCGCCCGCAGGGCCTCCTGCACGAAGGCGGGGTCAAGCGTCTCGCCGAGCACGATGCATGGCGCCGCCAGGGTGCGGTCACGGAGCAGGCCGACCAGCCACCGCACATCGGCGGCCGTGGCGCCCCGGCCCGCCAGCACGGCGTCCCAGGAGCGCTCGCCGATGGCCTGGAGGATCTCGGCGCGGTCGCAGGCGTGCGTCACCCGCACGGGCAGACCGGCCGCGGCCAGCATGCGGGCGACGTTTTCGCCCTCGTCCTGACGTCCGCCAGCGACAAGCACGGCCACGGGAGCCGCCTGCTCCCCGGGCGCGGGACTGTCGTCGACATGAGTGGACGGGCGCGGTGCGGGGCGCAGCGGGCGGACGCGGTCCGGGGTACGGCGCTTCCGGTGGGCAGCCGCCGCGAACCCTCCTCCTGCCTGTTCTTCGGGGTGGTAGCCGCGAAGTGTGAGTCTTTCGGTCCACGCACCACTGGACCGGACCAGTGCGCTATACTTGGATGCGAGCCGCCGTACCGTCGGGGGGATCGGGCAATGGCCGCCACCGTGCGAGAGCGGATTGGATTCATCGGGCTGGGGATCATGGGCGCGCCCATGGCGTCCAACCTGCTGCGCGCGGGCCACGCGCTGACGGTGGCCAATCGCAGCCGGCCTGCCGTCGACCGCCTTGTCGCGGCCGGCGCGGAGGCGGCCGCCGGCCCCCGCGAGGTGGCCGAGCGCAGCGACACCGTCATCACCATGCTGCCCGATTCGCCGGACGTCGAGTCCGTCGTGCTCGGCTCCGGCGGGGTCATCGAGGGCGCTCGGGCCGGCCAGCTGCTGATCGACATGAGCACGGTCGCTCCGGCCACGGCCCGCCGGGTCGCCGCGGCCATGGCCGAGCGCGGCGTCGCGACCGTCGACGCCCCCGTGTCCGGCGGCCAGAGCGGCGCCGAGCAGGGCACGCTTTCGATCATGGTCGGCGGCGAGGAATCTGCGTTCACCCGCGCCCTTCCCATCCTGCAGGTCCTCGGCAAGAACATCGTCCACATCGGGGGGCCGGGGACGGGCCAGGTGGCCAAGGCGGCCAATCAGATGATCGTCGCCGACACGATCGCCGCCGTCGCCGAGGCCCTGCTGCTGGCGGCCCGCTCGGGCGCCGACCCCGCGCGTGTGCGGCAGGCGCTGCTTGGCGGCTTTGCGGGCAGCCGCATCCTCGAGGTCCATGGCGAGCGCATGCTCCGCCGGTCCTTCCAGCCCGGCTTTCGCCTCCGGCTGCAGCTGAAGGACGTGCGGATCGCCATGGACGCGGCGCGCCAGGCCGGCATGCGCCTACCCGTCACCGAGCGGGCATTCGAGCTCCTGGGCGAGGTCGTCGCCGGCGGCGCCGGCGACCTGGACCATTCGGCCCTGCTGACCGCCTTTGAGGCTCGGGAGGGGATCCGGCTCTCAGGATCCGCCGAGGGCCGGGCAACGACCACCGAGGAGGTATAGTGGATGACCACCCCGCATCGAGTGGAGCGCACGGCGTCTGCCGCGTGGCCCACCATTGCGCTGCCGCGTGGCGACCGCATGACGCCGGAGACGCCCGGCCTCTTTTACGTGCTCGACGGGCGCGTGCGCTACCAGCGGGTCACCGACAGCGGCCACGAGGCCTCCGTCGGAGTGCTTGGCGTCGGTGAAGCCTTCGTGTACCGCCGGCAGTGGCTGCCGGGCAGCCCCGACGCCATGATCGAGGCGACCGAGGATTCCCGCCTCATGTTCCTGCGCGAGCGCGACATGCCGACCTTTGTCACCGAGAACGGCGAGATGGCGTCCCGGGTCATGATGGCCCTGGTCCGGCGCGCGGGTGACGTGGTCGAGATCGCCTGCGACCTGGCCCTCGTGGACGCCCGGAGCCGGATCCTGCGGGCCCTGATCCGCCTGGCCGACCGCCACGGCGAGCCCGAGCCCCAGGGCGACTTCCGCCGGATCGTGGTTCCCCTGAAGCACCAGGACCTCGCCGCCCTCGTGGGCGCCTGCCGCGAGACGGTGACGAGCGTGCTCGCCGACCTCTCCCGCCGCGGCGTCGTCCGCACCGGTCGCTGCACCATCGCCGTCAATCGCGAGATGGCGCTGGACCTGCTCGAGGACGAGGTCCACAGCCAAAGGGCCGGTTGATCGCGTCCTGGCGGTGGTCCGCCGAGGACCACCGCTTTTTGGGCAGCGGTCGCCAGGCGCTCGCGTGGCTGATTGCCGCCATCCTCCCGCCGGGGGCGCGGGTGCTCTGCCCCGCGTGCATCTGCGCCTCAGTGCCGGCGGGGATCCTCGCGGCCCGCGCGGAGGTCGTCCACTACGGCCAGGACGAGCTCCTGCACCCGCGCTGGGCCGAGATCGCACCCGCCAAGGCCGACGCCCTGCTGCTTGTGCATCCCCTGGGCCAGCGCCTGCCGGCTGCGCCCGTCCGCGCGCTGAAGCGGCGCCGGCCCGACCTCTTCATCATCGAGGACCTGTCGCACACGCTCCTGAACCGTGCACCCGGCCTCGGCGTCGACTTTGCCTTCGCCAGCCTGCGCAAGCTGCTGCCGGTCCCTGACGGCGGGGTGGTGATCGACTTCCAAGGACGTGGCCTTCCCGCCGCCCCGCCGCCCACCCCCGAACCCTCGCCCTTCGTCCGCAAGCGCCTGGCGGGGGATCCCACCGCCGAAGACGACCTGGATGCCTGGACCGGCCCGCCGGAGGGCATCTGGCAGGGCACCATCGCCGCGCTGGCGACCTTTGAGCCGGCAGCGCTGCGGCGGGCCCGGAGGCGGCGATACCGCCAACTGGCGGCCCTGGCCGACTGGCCGGGGGTTTCGCCCTTCTGGCCCACGCTGCCGGAAGGGCTCGCGCCGATGGCGCTGCCCCTGCGCTGCCGCAACCGGCACGACACGCGCCGCCTGCTGGAGCGGGCTGGGATCGCGGCGGAGCCATACTGGCCGGTCCCCGACGCGGCGCGCGCGGCGGCCGGGACCGCGGGCCGTCTTCTGGCCGGCACCCTGCTGCTTGTGTCCTGCGGCCCTGACGGACGCATTGACCACGGGACGCAGCCACCCGCAAACTTGGCGCAGGGGGGCTGATCGCCTTGGACTACCAGCCAATCTTCCGGGACGCGCGCACGATCGCCGTCGTCGGCCTCTCGCCCAACCCGGAGCGCCCAAGCCACGACGTCGCCGCCCACCTCCAGGCCGCCGGCTACCGCATCATCCCCGTGAACCCGATGGCCAGCGAGGTGCTGGGGCAAAAGAGCTACGCCGCGCTCGCCGAGGTGCCGGAGCGCGTGGACGTCGTCGATATCTTCCGCCGCTCGGAGGATGTGCCCCCGATCGTGGACGAGGCCATCCGCATCGGGGCCAGGGTGGTGTGGATGCAGGAGGGTGTGGTCCACGAGGCGGCGGCGGAGAAGGCGCGGGCCGCGGGGCTCACGGTCGTCATGGACCGGTGCATGCTGAAGGAGCACAGCAGGCTCAGCGCGGAGGGCAGGCTTTAGAGGCTGGGCCCGGCGGGCGTCGCCCGCCGGGCCTGAGCGTCAGATCCAGCCCCGGTCCAGCATGGCCTCGGAAAGCCGCCGGACCGCGACGCGATACGCGGCGCGGCGCAAATCGGGGTCGTTGCCCGCCTCGGCCACCACGTCGTCGAAGCCCCGCTCCATGAAGACCGACAGCCGGGCCCGCACCTCGTCCAGATCCCAGAAGTAGCTGCCGAGGTCCTGCACCCACTCGAAGTACGACACGGTGACGCCGCCGGCGTTGGCCAGCACGTCGGGCACGATCGTCTTGCCGGCCGCCAGCAGGCGCGCGTGGCCATCCCGGGTCGTCGGCCCGTTGGCGGCCTCCACCACGACCGGCGCCTCGACCGACTTGCCGTTGTCGCCCGTGATCTGGTCCTCCAGGGCGGCGGGGATCACGACGTCGCAGGGCACGAACAGCACATCCGCGGCGCCGATGCGCCGGCCGAATGGGGCATCGGCCACGGTGCGCCCGTGCTGCTTGTTCTCCCAGGCAAGCAGGTCGGCGAGCGGCAGGCCGTCGGGGTTATACAGGCCGCCGCCGACATCGGACACGGCGACGATGCGGCAGCCGGCCCGCCCCAGCGCCTCCGCGGCGTTGCGGCCCACGTTGCCGAAGCCCTGAATCGACGCCCGGGCGCCGCTCGGGTCGATGCCGCGCGACTTCAGCGCCCGCAGGGTGACGACGCTGACGCCGAAGCCGGTCGCCTCCTCGCGGCCGCGGGAACCGCCCATGTGCGCCGGCTTGCCGGTGATGAACGAGAAGTGGTTGCGGCCGCTGCGGCGGCTGAACTCGTCGAACATCCAGGCCATGATGCGGCTGTTGGTGAAGACGTCGGGGGCGGGGATGTCCTTGTCGGGGCCGAGGTTATCGCCAAGGACATCGACGTATCCGCGGGAGAGCTGCTCGACCTCGTGGTCGTTGAGCTCGCTCGGGTCCACCACCACCCCGCCCTTGGCCCCGCCGAAAGGGATGTTGACGACGCGGCACTTGATCGTCATGGCGACCGACAGCGCCTTGACCTCGTCGATCGTGACGCCCGGGTGGAAGCGGATCCCGCCCTTGTATGGGCCGCATGCGTTGTTGTGCTGGGCGCGGTAGGCGGTGAAGTATTCGGTCACGCCATTGGCCCGCCGCACGGGCACCTGGACGACCAGGACGCGGCGCGGCTCCTTGAGCACGTTGTAAACGGACGGGGAACAGTCAAGCTCGCACGTCACATCGTGAAGCAGTTGCTGGGTATCGGACCACATGCTCAAATCGCGCAGCGCCCCTTCCGGCAAGTCTTCCCCATCAATATATCGAGTTGCGAGCCGCCAAGGCGTTGAAGGCGCGGGAATCCGAGCCTGGCCGACAAAAATTCGGGCACCCGAGCGAATGGATTCTCATGAGGGGAAGCGCCCTACCCGCGCCCGGATTCCGCCGCGGAGCCGGCAAGCATGCGACGGCCGCGGTGCGGTGGGGCGCCCCCTCAAGCCACCGGGCGGAGGCCCAAACGGCGACAGCGAGGCGCGGCTGGCGACTGCGGTGTGCGTTGCCTCACGACCAGGGTGCCCGCTGCGTGGCAACCCGGGTGCCCGCAGGCTGGCGACCCGAGGGCCCGCCGGCCGGCGTGCCGGAGCGGCCGCGCCCGGTGGCGGGCGGTCCGACGGCACGGTTCGCTGCCGCTGTCCCGGCGGCTTCCGCTGGATGGCGCTGCCCCGGCGGCCTCCGCTGGATGGCGCCGTCCCGGCGGTTTCCGCTTGATGGCGCCGTCCGGGCCGCTTGCGCTCAGTGGCCCACGCGGATCGCGCCGCGGCGCCCCAAGGGGCCGCCGCAGGAGGGGCGGCCCCAAGCTGCGAAGCCCCCCAGTCGTGCAACCGTGGCGGCTGGTGGCCGACGACCTGACAGGGGCGGCGGATGCGGCGCTGGCCTTTCTCCGGCCCGGCGCCCAAATCCGCGTCAGCCTGCCAGGTGACCCGGTACCCACAGAGCCCCCCAACGTTCACGCGATCGCCACCCTCTGGCGGGACGAGGCGTCCGGCCAGGCCCGCTTCGAGGCCGCCCTCCCGCAAACCCCGGCCAACCTGCTCATCAAGGTGGATTCGACCCTGCGCGGCCCGGTCGCCGCCATGGTGGCGTTCTGCCGCCACCGTTGGCCGGATGCGCCCCTGCGCTTCTGCCCCGCCCTGCCCGCCCAGGGCCGCACGGTGCGTGGCGGCATGCTTCACGTGCACGGCCAGCCGCAGCCCACCCCGCCGGGGCTGCCCCCCATGCGCGACGCGGAGACGGAGGGCGACCTCGCCGCCCTGGTGGCATCCGCTCCCGCCGGAACGCTCTGGGTGGGCTCCTCCGGCCTGGCCGCCGCGCTGGCCGGCCATCCGCCGCCACCGCCGCTGGCCGGATGCGCGGAGGGCCCGCGGGTGCTGGTGGTGGCTGGATCGCGCCACCCCGCCACCCTGGATCAGCTCCAGCACGTCCGCGATCCGGTCGTGTATGCTGCGGACGCTGGCATCGCGGTCGCGCGCCGCTTCCCGGCCGTGGTGGCCACGGGGGGCGAGACGGCGGCGGGCCTGCTGGCGACCCTCGGCCTAACGGCGATCGAGCTCCTTGGCGCGGCGGGCCCGGGCGTGCCGCTGGGCCGCGCGGGGCAATGGCTGTTGGCCACCAAGGCTGGGGGCTTCGGGGATTCGGGCGCGCTGGCGCGCGCCTGCGACGCCCTGCGGGCGGCGCTCCGGGGAGAAGCGTAACTACGGGAGGAACGCCGATGGCGGGCGAGGCGGGCAAGCAGGCGGCGGCGCTGCGGGGCGCGGCGGAGGTGGCGGCCGGTCAAACGATCGGCCTCGGCGGCGGCAGCACGGTGGATGCCCTGGTCGAGGCCCTCGGCCGGCGACTCCGCGCCGAGCGCCTGGACATCGCGGCGGTGGTCGCCTCGGAGGCGACGGGGCGTGCCGCGCGCGCCGCGGGCATCCGGGTCCGCGACCCCAACGAGGCCGGCGAGCTCGACCTGGCGCTCGATGGCGCGGACGAGGTGGACCCGAGCGGGCGGCTGCTGAAGGGCGGCGGCGGCGCGCTGCTGCGGGAAAAGCTCGTGGCGCTGGCCGCGCGGCGGCTGGTGATCCTGGTCGACGCGCGCAAGCTGGTGACTCACCTGGGCCAGCGGATGCCGCTGCCGGTGGAGGTGGTCCCCTTCGCCTGGCGGCACACGGCGGCCCGCCTGCGCGCGATGGGCCTGCAGCCGGCCCTGCGCGGCGGCGAGGGCGCGCCGTACCGCACGGACAACGGCAATCTCATCCTGGACTGCACGGGGCCGTTCGCGGAGCTCGGCGCCGAGATCAAGGCCATCCCGGGGGTGGTGGAGCACGGCATCTTCGCCGGCTTCCATCCCACGGTCATCGTGGGCGGCGAGGACGGCGGCGTGGAGGTGCGCGCCTAACTCAGGGCGATCTCCGTGCCGGCACCCGTCGAGACGGCCGCCTGGGCGCAGGCCAGGTCAAGGGCGGCCGTGCCGACGGACTTGAAGAGGAAGACGTCCTTCTCGC
>DAHVAF010000330.1 GCA_027314765.1 Clostridia bacterium
CGGACCCGCGGGTGCGGCTGGACGTGATGCAGCGCCTGCCGCGGGTGTGGCCGGTGCCGCGGCAGCCCCGCCCTGGGCGCGGGCCGCCGCCAGGGCCGCGGCCTTCGCTTTGGCGGCCGCGATCGCTGCCGCGCGCGCATCTTCCGGCGGTGCGCCCTCTCCGGCTGCCGGCGGTTGAGACTCGCCTTCCGCCGTCCCCGCGGCCTGGCGGGCGGCGGCCATTTCCGCAGCCTTCGCCTTTGCGGCCGCGATCGCCGCGGTGCGCGCGTCCTCCGCCGATGCGCCTTCGCGGGAAGCCGGCGGCTGGGACTCCCCCTCCGCCTTGGCCGCGGCCTGGCGGGCGGCGGCCATTTCCGCAGCCTTCGCCTTTGCGGCCGCGATCGCCGCCGCGCGCGCGTTCTCCGCCGATGCGCCTTCGCTGGCCGCCGGCGGCTGCGGCTCCGGAGCCTTGTTGTCCTCCTCGTTCACGCTCTGGCCCCCCCCCTTCCGGGGCGGAGACGGCCCACGGGCCGCCTCTCAGCAGGAAGGGCCGGCGTCACCCAGCCCTTGCCCGCAACCGATTTCGCTGTCGTCTGTCGCCGATCCCGCTACGCGTGCACGCCCACGGCCTTGATCTTCTCCTGCAGCAGGAGGATTCCGTGCAGGAGCGCCTCAGGGCGCGGCGGGCAGCCGGGAACGTAAATGTCGACTGGCACAATCTTGTCGACGCCGGGGACGACGTTATAGCCCTGGTGATACGGCCCGCCGTTGCTCGCGCACCCGCCGAGGGCCAGCACCCAGCGCGGCTCCGGCATCTGCTCGTACAGCTGCTTGATGCGCGGCGCCATCTTCTCCGTCACGGTCCCGGCCACGATCATCAGGTCGGACTGCCGCGGGCTCGCGCGCGGGATCATGCCGAAGCGGTCGATGTCGTATTTGCTCGCGCCCGTCGCCATCATCTCGATCGCGCAGCACGCGATGCCGAACGTCATATACCAGATGGAGTTCGAGCGGGCCCAGTTCACCAGGCTCTGCGCATGGGCGGTGAAGACGCCGGGCAGATGCTGCCACAGCGGCGGCAGCGTCTCCGCCTCGCGCCCTTCGGCGACGGGACCCGTCGCAAGCCAGTCCTCCGCACCCTGCGAGTGCCGGGGTGTGATGGCCGAGCGCGGCTCCTCTACACCCACGTCAGCACCTTCTTCCGGACCGCATAGACCAGGCCGATCATCAGCATGACTACGAACGCGGCCATCTCGGCCAGCGCCGCGCCGCGCGACAGGTGCTGGTAGACGACGGCCCAGGGATAAAGGAAGATCGCCTCGACGTCGAACGCCAGGAACGCCAGGGCGAAGATGTACCAGTGGATGCTGTACTTGACCCGCGCGTCGCCAAACGGGATCTCGCCGCTCTCGTAGGCCATCTGCTTATCCGGGTCCGGGTAGGCCCGCTGCAGCATCCTGGCGGCGAGGACGTTCACGGTGGGGAAAATCGCCCCGGCCAGGGCGAACACAAGGATGTCGACGTACTTGCTCACCGGGGCGCCTCCTTCGGTCACGCAGCAGATCCCACGACGAACCGCATCGAACGCCGTGGCGCGCGCGCACCCGCGCGGAAGACGTCTCGACCCTCGCCGTCTGGACCGCACCAATTATAGTTTGGGCTGTTCGGGCCGTCAATTTGACCGATGCCCGTATCGCTTGCCAGTACAGGGCTTGGACGCCACCAACGGGTGATCGGAACCCACCATGCTATACTGCCGATGAGGTATGCGGGGGGAGCGGGGATGGCGCAACGGCTGCGGCGCGCCGGCTGGCTGCTGCTCGGTGCGGCGGGCCTGCTGGCGTTGACGGTGATCTTCTTGGGCGCCGCACTGGCGGCCGCCTGCGCCGGGGTGCTCTGCCTGCTGGGCTCGGCCGCGGTGGGCTGGCTTGGCCGCCGCGCCGCCGGGACCGCACCCGAGCCCCTGCCGGCCGAGGGCTCCTGACCGGGTCTGGGGCCGCAAGTCGTGCCAGAAAGGGGAATGTCCTCCCGTGCCACGGCGCGTGATCGTGTACAGCCAGTCCACCTGAGGGCCGTGCCATTCTGAGGAAGCGTGGCTTTCTCAAAACAATGTCGAGTTTGAGGATCGCGACATCGGCAAGAACCGGGCGTGGATCTCGGAACTGATCGAGCTCGGCTCGCAGGGGACCCCGACCACCGTGATCGAGCGGGAGGACGGGGAGCGGGAGGTCATCGTCGGCTTTGATCGCCGGCGGCTCTCGCAGGCGCTCGGGCTGGGCTAGCTCGGCTCGCTCGGCTCGCCCAGCCAGTCGACCCGCGGCTGCCCGCCCTCGACGGTGAGCCAGGCCGCGCTGACGGCAGGCGATCGGCGCCGCTCGGTGGGCGAGCCGGGGTTGAGGAGCCAAAGGCCGCCTGACCGCTCGAACAGCGGCTGGTGGCTGTGGCCGAAGATCACAAGATCCACGGGCTGCCCGGCAAAGGCCGCCGCCGCCCGCCGCGGGGTGGTCGCGCCACCCGGTCCGAGGTGGCCATGGGTCAGCCCGACGCGCATCCCGTCGAACGAGAGCATGCGCCGCTCCGGCAGCCGGGGGTCGTCCGCCGGGTCGCCGTTTCCGGCCACGGACCACGTCGGGGCGTATGCGGCGAGCACGTCGACCAGGTCCGGATCGGTCAGGTCGCCCGCGTGCACGATGGCGTCGGCCCTCCCGGCGGCGGCGAGGAGCCAGCCGGGCAGCGCGCGGCCGTGCCGGGGCCAGTGGGTGTCCGCCGTGACCAGCCATCGCGCTGAGACCCGATCCGCCCTCCCGGCAGGATTGTATCCCGGCGCGGGGAATCACGGAGCCTGGGGATGTGTCCCTAAAACCGAGGCGTCCAGGGCAAACCCGCCGAAAGACGGGGACGCAAAGCCACGAGTCTACAGCCGGCCCGCTCGGGCGGGCGGCCAGGACAGTCGGGCTGCCGCCGAGCGCGAGGGTTGTGGGCCCGCGATTGGCGGATAGTCGCCAGCGCGGGCTTTTTGCCGTTTCGGCCGCCAGGGGGGTCGGGGCATGGCGACGCGGTCGTGGGGCGAGGACTTCCGCCGGGCTGCCGCTCTGCTGGAGGCCGGCCTGCCGCTGGCCGCCATGGAGCGCCTTGCCGCCTGCGGGGCGGCCGCCCGAGCCCGCGACGATGGCCCTGCCCTGCTCTGGGTCGCCATCGCCACGGCGCAGGGGTACGCGGACCTCGAGCAGCCGAGCCGTGGCCTGCAGGGGCTGACCGAGGCCGAGGCAGCCGCTCCCGCCACCGGCGCCTCCCCCGCGCTCCGGCTCTCCGCCAAGGAGACGCTGGCCCGGCTCTACCTGGCCGTGCGCCAGCCGGACGCCGCCCTGGGCATCGCGGTCGCCGCGCTGGCCGACGGCGACCAGCGGGTCGGCGAGGGCGCGCCGGCAGCTGCCAACCTCCCGCACGTGCCATCGATCCGGCAGTCACTTGCCTGGCTCGGTCTCCACCGCTTTGCCGCCGAAGCCGTGCGCGAGCGGTGGCAGGACGCCGCCGGCGCCGCAGCGGAGGCCGCCGCCGCCATGCGCCGCCTAAAGAACGACGCGGGTACGGCGGCTGCCCATCGCGCCATGGGTCGTGCCGCCGCCGCCCTGGGCAGTCCCGATGAGGCCGAGCGGCAGCTGACTGCCGCGCTGCGCCGCGACACGTCCGCGCGGCGGGTGGGCGCCGAGGCGCGTGACCATGCCGCCCTCGCGGCGCTTGCGGAGGGCCGCGGGGCGCTGGAGCCGGCGATGGCCCACGGGTCGGCCGCGCTGGGACTGCTCTGGAGCCGGGTCGCCAAGCTTGACCGCTGGGACGTGGCGAACCTGTGCCGCCTGTTCGGGACGGTCCTCGCGGGCACCGGGGACCGGCAGCTTGCGATCCAGTGTCTGAGCCGCGCCGCCGCCTACTACGGCCAGGCCGGCGACCACGACGCGGCACTGGCCGCATCGGCTACCCTCGACGGCATCCTGCGGCAGCCCGCCGCCGCGGTCGGGGACCAGCCCAGCCTGCCCGAGGATCTGAGGGCGCGCGTGCGCGCCCTCACCACGATGCTCGGACTGCTGGACGACCTGGCCAGCACCGACCCCCACCTCGAGCGCCACGCGACGGTGGTCACGACCTATGCCCTCAAGCTGGCCCAGGCGATGCGCATGCCGGAGGAGCGCCTCTCCGCCCTGGTCCACGCCTGCCGCCTGTATCACCTTGGACAGAGCGCAGCGGGCGACGGCCCCGCGCACCCCGTCCTGGGCGCCGAGCTGCTGCGGGCCTTCCCGCTCCCCGAGGAGACCCTTACCGCCGTGCGCCACTTCCGCGAGCGCTGGGACGGCGGCGGCTACCCCCAGGGGCTGGTGGGCGAGGAGATCCCCCAACTGGCCCGCCTGCTCGCGCTCGTCGACGGCTACGTCAGCCTGGCGCTCGACCCGGCCGAGCCCCTCCCCCACTCGGGCGCCATGGCCCTCGTGCGGGCGCGCTCCGGCACGGCCTACGATCCCGCGATCGTGGCGGCGTTCGGCCGCCTGCACGAGACGGCCGCCTCAGCCTAGCGCGGATTCGCGCGCATCCGCCGCAGGTTCCAGGCCGGCGCATTGCGAAAGCAGCCGCAGCGCGGCGATCTGCCATGGGCGCCGCGGCGCGGCGCATAGGTGCGGGGTGCCCGTGGAGCCGGACTGCGGCGGTGGGGCACGGCGCGGGCAGGTGCCCATAGCACCGGGCAGCAGGGGCGGCGGGATAAGGCCGCGCGGCCGAGCGGGACGTGCCCGGGTCCGCGAGATCGGTTGGCTGACACAGTGGCGTGACGCGGCCGGCAGCCGCGAGTCCAGCGGCCGGTCCTCGAAGGCGCGGGCCCGGGGCCGCGATGACGGGACGGAGTTGGGGGGGACGGGCACGAGCGCGTTGGCGCACGTCGACCAGGCGGTCCTCCTGCGGCTCGTCCACCTGGCCGCCGGCGGGCTGGCGGGCGGGGCCGTGCGCCTGCTTTTGACCGTGGGCCGCCACGGCGCCGTTTGGATCGTGCTGGTGATCCTCGTCTTCGTCTTGGGCGGCCGGCGGGGGCGTCGCCTGGCGGTGACGACGGCAGCCGCGCTGGGCGTGGCGGCGGTCCTGGCCGAGCTTGTGCTGATGGGCCTCGTCGAGCGCGCCGGGCCGAGTGCGGTCCTGGGGTCGGCCGTACATGTGCTCGTGCCGAACCCCGCCCCGTTCTCGTTCCCCTGCGCCGTAGCGGCCCTCGCCTTTGCGGCCGTGCCCCTGCTGTCCCGCCTCGGACCGCCGTGGGCCATCACCTGCTGGCTGCTCGCATTGGGAATTGCGCTCGCCGCGGTCTCGGCCGGGCAGTGCTTTCCGAGCGACGCACTGGCCGGGGCGCTGACAGGGCTCGGGTCTGCCCGCGTGGCCGTCTGGGCGCTGGGCGAGCCCCTGCGCCGCCGCGGCCGGCTGAGCCCGCCAGTCCGCAGGCCCGCGGGCGGATAGGGTCAGAACAGGCGCAGGACGAAGGTGACGTCCGCGAGGCGGACGTCCACGAGGCGGATTGGGCCGGACCACCGCAACTGGCGCCAGGCCGGCAGCAGCGTGCTGGCGAGCCGGCGGCCGAAGGGGCCGGTCCACGCGGCATAGAGCGCCGTGCCCTCGAGCAGGTCGTCGATGACAAAGAGGGGCACGGCCCACGCGAAGCGCACACGCCCGGCACGGACCCGCACGTAGGCCACCACGCTCTTGCGCCAGTTGGGCCGCTTCGCCGGCTGTGGCCAGAGGAGGCCGGCCCAAGCGCTCATGGGTGGAGGGCGGGATGCGGAAACGGCGACAGCGCGGCCGCCGGCGCGCCCCGCCACATATCGGCGCGGTCGATCAGGCCCCCGGTCAGGACACCCACCGTCCCCTCGGCGCGGCCGACCTGGCGCCGGCCCGTCAGTGCGTCGATGGCCTTCCCCAGCTCCGTGCCGGCGGCCACCTCACGCGCCAGCACCGGCGGAAGGAGCAGCCCGAGGCCGCGCCCAAAGCCGATCCGGCCGTCGCCGCCCGCCACCGCGGCAGCCACCCGCGGCCACGGATGGCGGAGGCCATGCCGGATGCATCCGTTGACGGTCCAGGCCTCCTCGTCCACCCAGGCGATGCCGGCCTCCATGCCGATGCCGGGATCCGCGTCGCCATCCGCCGCAAGGGTGCGCTCCGCCCGCTGGCGGGCACCCCTCCGGGTCTCCCGGTCGCTGCGCGGCTGGGCCGCAACTCCGCTCAGAACGGGCCGCCCAGAGACCCTGGCCACGGGCGCGATCACGCCGAAGACGGCCCTGGCGGCGGCCAGCTTGGGCGGGCTGTCCGATGCGGCGGCCACCCCAATCCATGCCATGGCCCAACTGTACGGGAGCGATCGGCGCCCGGCAACTCAGGCGGTTCCCGGGGTCACGGCCAACGGTGGTAGATCCGTGGCGCCCCGCCCGAGGCAGGACGGGCCCACCCACCAGCGCCACACGGCGGCGAGGGCCATCGACGCGGCCGAAGCTGCCGCGAAGAGGGCCCAGATGTGGGTGGTGGTCAGGGGGCCGGCCAGGAGCGGCCCGATCAGGCTGCCGAGGCCCGAGGCCGCGTACCAGACGGCCAGCTGGGCTTCGCGGCTGCCGGCCGCCAGGCGCAGGTTGAGGGTGAAGGAGCTGAGCATGACCATGCCGGTGCCGGCGCCGAAGACCAGGTGCGCCAGCACGAGGACGCCGGTGCCGCCGCGAAGGGCGGCCCAGATCAGGACAGGCGGCGCGGCCAGCAGGGCCATCCCGTAAGCCGCCACGTCCAGCTCCCCGCGCCGGTCCTGCCAGCGGCCCACTGCGGCGGCGGCAAGGGCTGTGGCCAACACGGCGGCGGCGCCGAGGAGGGCGAGCTCGCCGTAGGCCAGGTGGAGCGGACCTTCCAGCGCGACCGGGAAGAACGGGACGGCCAGGCTCTGCACGAACGTCCACACGGCGAAGAAGACGGCCGCCCGCCGGTGGGGCGATGCGCAGCGGCGTCCCTGGGCCGCGCCGTCACGGGCTGGCGCCGGGACCGCCGCGACTGTCGGGCTGCCCCGGCCCGGGGCGTCGACCCGCGGATGCAGGGGCCACATGGCCACGTTGGCGACCCCGGCGGCCAGCCCGGCCAGCATCAGGGCCAGGAAGCCGCGACCTCCGGGCAGCACCTGCAGGATCAGCCCGCCCATCAACACGCCGATGACGGCCGCCGCCTGCGTGACGCCCGTCCGCATGCCGAAGTACCTGCCGCGGATCCGCAGCGCGACCACATCGTCCATGTAGGCGGCCCAGGCGATGTTGATCGGCCCCATCGCCAGCCACGCCAGGCCATAGGCGCACTCGAACGCGATCAGATTCCACGGGCGGGGCAGGAAAAGCGCTGCCAGGCCGCCCAGGGCCCAGCCCAGCCGGTGGACGGCGCCGAGACCGCCGCAGATCCAGCGGCGGTCGGCCACGGCCCGCACGCGCGCGACGAGGACGACCTGCGGCAGCATGGCGAGCGCCGGCAGCGCGGCCACCACGCCCAGATCCAGACCCGTCGCGTGCAGGTGCAGGAGCAGCGCCGTCAGGTAGTTGCCGGCGAGCAGCCCGAACCAGAGGTTGTAGAGCGAGCCCTCGTACACGGACATCCGCATGCCGCGCCCCGCGGTGGCGGCGGGCAGCGGGGACGACGATGCGCCCAGGAGCTCACCGCCTCACGCCCGGAAACGGGGACCGTCAGGACGACGAAACGAAGAGGCTGAGCGGAAGGTAGCATGAGACGACAAAATTCGGAAGGTCCACGATCTCGCTGATCCGCAGGTCGGCGGCCGCGCTGCAGAGGACGTAGGCCTCCTGCCGGCTCAGGCCATGCTCGCGCCCGAGGTAGGCGATCATGCCGCGCAGGGCCTCCTGCGCGCAGGCCCGCAGGTCCGGCCCGATGCCGGTCGTCGCGTGGAAGCCCGCCCCGTCGGCGCCGGGGTTGAGCGAGCCCGGCGGCGTCCGGAACTCGGGGTATGGCAGGTGCTCGCCCTTGCGCAGCCCAAGCCGCACCCTCAGGGTCATCGGCGCCTCGATCCCCGTGATGCAGACCTCGCCGTCGCCCTGCGCCGCGTGGCAGTCGCCGGCCGAGAGCAGGGCACCGGGCACCTCCACGGGGAGAAACAGCGTCGTACCGGGCGTGAGGTGGCGGACATCCAGATTCCCGCCCACCCGCCGCGGCGGCATCGTCGAGTGCTCGCCCGACACGGCCGGCGCGCAGCCGATGTTGCCTGGGAACGGCTGCAGGGGCACGCGCACACCGGGCTTCAGCCACGCGTGCTCCCCCTCGATGCGCCAGATGTGCAGGTAGCCCTCGCTAAAGTCGTCGGGCAGGAGGCCGCGGCCCGGGCCGAAGCTGCTCCAGCCCCAACCCTGGTGCTGCAGGCCAAGAATCTCGACGACCAGGGTGTCGCCCGGCGCCGCGCCCTCCACGAAGACAGGCCCTGTCAGCGGGTGGCCGCCTGGGCCGCTCCGGCGGGCGCGGGTGCCCGTCTGCGGGTCGACGGCCCCGCCGGCCGCGTCCTGGCAGTGCATCACGACCTCGTCCCCCGGCTGGACCCGCAGCCGCGGCGGGATGTCGCGGTTGAAGACGCGGTGGACCGGCTCGGCCCGGAGCTCATGCACGGCCATGGTAAGCGCCCCCTATCGGCGAAATAGCGCCACGCACTCCACGTGCGCGGTCTGGGGGAACATGTCGAGGGGAGCCACGCTCAGCGGTGCCCATCCCGCCGCCGCCAGCGCACGGGCATCCCGCGCCAGGGTCGCCGGGTCGCAGGAGACGTAAACGACGCGCAGCGGAGCCATGGCCGCCACCGCCTTGATCACCTCGGGCCCTGCACCCTTGCGCGGTGGATCCAGCACCACGACTTCAGCGCGCTCGCTGCCCAGGTCCTCCACGCGCCCGCGGACGAACCTCACGTTGGTGACCCCGTTCAACGCCGCGTTCCGCTCCGCGTCCCCGCACGCGGCCTCGGAGATCTCCACTGCGGTGACCTGGTCGAATTCCCGCGCCAGCCGGAGCGCGATCGAGCCCACCCCCGCGTACAGGTCGAGCGCCGACCCTCCGGAACCGGCGGCTTCCGCGGCCATCCGGTGCAGCATCGCCGCGGCAGCCGGGTTCACCTGAAAGAACGACTCCGCCGACACCTCGAACACGAGCCCGTCCACTTCTTCGGTGATCGCGGGTTGGCCTGCAAGGGTCACGCTGCGGTCGCCGAGGATCGCGTTCCCGGGGCTGGTGTTGATGTTGGCCACGACACCCCGCAGCTCGGGCACGGCCCGCATCAGGGGAGCCGCCACCCCTGGGCGCGGCTCCCCGTTCACGACCAGCGCCACCGCCGCCTGGTCCCCGCGCAAATTGCACCGCGCGACGACGTGCCGCAGGAGTCCCGTGTGCGTTCGCTCGTCATACGGCGGCAGGTCCAACTCCCGTACCGCGCGCACCACGCGGTCCAACAACGGGTGCTGGATCAGGCACTCCTCGAAGGGGACGATCTCATGGCTCCCGTGGGCGTAAAACCCCCGCCCCAGCGGAACGGCCGTCTTGTGACGGTACCGCCACGGACTCGGGGAGCGCACAACCTCCGCTACGTCGACATCGATGCGGGCGATGCGTCGGAAGGCGTCCCGCACGATCTCCCGCTTCCAGGTGAGCTGCGCGTCGTAGGTGAGGTGCTGCCACTGGCAGCCGCCACAGGTCCCGAACACGGGACATGGCGGCGCCGTGCGATCAGGACTTTCCTCGATGATCTCGACGATCCGACCGCGGGCGTAGTTCTTGTGTCGCTCCACGATCTCCAGGTCGACCTGATCGCCCGGCGCCGCCCCCGGCACGAAGACGGCCTGACCCGCCACGCGGGCCAGGCCGTCCCCTCCGGCCACCAGCGACTCGATCTCGACCTTCAGGACTCAAGCTCCTTGCGCAGCAGGCTGTTCACCAGGGCCGGGTTGGCCTGGCCGCGGGTCGCCTTCATCACCTGGCCGACCAGAAACCCGAACGCCTTGTCCTTGCCGGCGCGGAAGTCGGAGACCACGGCGGCGTTGGCGGCAAGCACCTCGCGCACCGTGCCGCTCAGTGCGCCCTCATCGCTGATCTGCGTGAGGCCGCGGGCCCTGACGATCGCCTCGGGCGCGCCGCCCTCGGCCACCATGACGTCCAGCACGTCCTTGCCTTGCTTGGCGCTGATCGTCCCGGCCTCGACGAGGCGGACCAGGTCGGCAAGCCATTCCGGCGACACCCGGGTATCGCCGATCGACTCGCCCCTGGCGTTCAGCCGGCCCAGCAGCTCCACAGTCACCCAGGAGCAGGCCGTGCGAGCGGCCACACCGCTCACACGGTCGAAGTAATCGCCCAGGGGCGGGTCCTCCACGAGGACCCCAGCGTCGTAGGCCGTCAGCCCGGCGGCCACATAGCGGCCGTGGCGGACCTCCGGGAGCTCCGGCAGCGTGGCGGAGACGGCGGCGGCCCAGGCGCGCTCGATGCGCAGGGCGCCGAGGTCCGGCTCCGGGAAGTACCGGTAGTCGTCGGCCTCCTCCTTGCTGCGCGAGGAGAAGGTGATGCCCCGCCGCTCGTCCCAGTGCCGCGTCTCCCGCGCGATCCGCTCGCCGGCCTCCAGTGCGGCGGTCTGGCGCCGCACCTCATACTCCAGGGCCCGCTGCACGGAGCGGAAGGAGTTCATGTTCTTGACCTCGACCAGGGTGCCGAAGGCCGTGGTGCCGGCCGGGCGCAGCGACACGTTGGCGTCGCAGCGCAGGCTCCCCTCCTCCATGCGGACATCGGAGACGCCCGTGTAGAGGATGATGGTGCGCAGCGTCTGCAGGGTCAGGCGCGCGTCCTCGGGCGAGTGGACATCCGCCTCCATCACGATCTCGATCAGGGGCACCCCGCAGCGGTTGAAGTCCACGCCGCTCTGGCCAGCCGGAACGCCCTCGTGCAGGGACTTGCCGGTGTCCTCCTCCATGTGCAGGCGGCGGATCCGCACCGGCAGCACGGAGCCGTCGGGCCGGTGGACGTCGAGGTGGCCGCCCGTGGAGATCGGGTGCTGGTACTGCGAGATCTGGTAGCCCTTCGGCAGGTCGGGGTAATGATAGTTCTTGCGGTCGAAGCGCGTCTCCTCGGCGACCTCGCCATGCAGGGCCAGCGCGGCGCGCATCGCGTACACGACGGCCTGGCGGTTGACGACGGGCAGGGCGCCCGGCAGGCCGAGGCAGACGGGGCACACGTGAGTGTTCGGCGGCGCGCCGAAGTCGGCCGAGCAGCCGCAGAACATCTTCGAGCGGGTCCGCAGCTCAACGTGGACCTCCAGGCCGATGACGGGCTCGAAGTCCGTCATCCGCCCAGCACCGCCATGGGCGGCCGCTTGCCCTGGAAGTCGCTGGCCTGCTCGAAGGCCGCGCCGACCCTCAGAATGGTCATCTCGCCGAAGGCGGGGCCGATGATCTGCAGGCCCACGGGCAGGCCGTTGCTGAGCCCGCAGGGCACGGACAGGGCCGGCAGGCCCGCCAGGTTGGCGGGCACGGAGCAGATGTCGGAGGCGTACATCGCCAGCGGATCCTCCACCCGCGAGCCCAGCGGGAACGCCACGGTCGGCGAGGTGGGCGCCACGAGCGCGTCAAAGCGCTCGAACGCCTCGGCGAAGTCGCGGCGGATCAGCGTCCGTACGCGCTGGGCCCGGTCGTAGTACGCGTCGTAGTAGCCAGCGGACAGGGCATAGGTGCCAAGCATGATGCGCCGCCGCACCTCGGCCCCGAAGCCCTCGCCCCGCGTGGCCGCGAACTGGCTGACATAGTCGTCCCCGGCCGCCCGTGGGCCGTAGCGGACGCCGTCGTAGCGGGCGAGGTTGCTGCTGGCCTCAGCCGGCGCGATCACATAGTACACGTCCAGGCTGTACCCCACATGCGGCAGCGAGCACTCGCCGACGCTGGCGCCGAGCTCGCCCAGCAGGTCGATCGCGGCGGCGACGGAGGCCCGCACGTCCTCGTCCACGCCCTCCCCGAAGAGCTCGCGCGGCGCGCCGATGCGGAGGCCGGAGAGATCGCTCTGCAGGGCCTCGCTGTAGTCGGGGACGGCCACCCGCGCGCTGGTGGCGTCGCTCGGGTCCGGTCCCGCGATGGCGCCGAGCAGGGTCGCCACGTCGGCGACGTCGAGGGCGAAGGGCCCGATCTGGTCCAGGGAGGAGGCGAATGCCACCAGGCCGTACCGAGAGACCCGCCCGTAGGTGGGCTTCAGGCCGACCACGCCGCAGAGGGCGGCGGGCTGGCGGATGCTGCCGCCGGTGTCGCTGCCGAGGGCCGCCGGACAGAGGCCGGCCGCCACCGCCGCCGCCGAGCCGCCGCTGCTGCCGCCCGGCACGCGGCCAAGATCCCAGGGATTGCGCGTGGGGCCGAACGCCGAGTGCTCGGTCGAGCTGCCCATGGCGAACTCGTCAAGGTTCGTCTTGCCGAGGAAGATCGCGCCCGCCTGGCGCAGCCGGCTCACGACCGTGGCGTCGTAGGGCGGCCGGTAGCCGCGCAGGATCCGGCTGGCGCAGGTGGTCTCCCAGCCGGCCGTGCTGAGGTTGTCCTTCAGGGCCACGGGCAGCCCGGCGAGGGGTCCAAGCGCGGTGCCCGCGGCACGCGCGCGGTCGACGGCCGCCGCCTCCGCCAGCACCTCCTCGCGCGGGCGCACGCTCAGAAACGCGTGCAGGTGCGGGTCCTGCTCCGCCGCGCGGTCCCAGAAGGCGGCGCAGACCTCCTCGGCCCGCGCGGCGCCCGAGGCCAGCAGCCGGTGCAGGGCGTGAAGCGGCATCTCCCAGAGCTGCGGCTGGCTCATCCCTGACCCGCCCCCGCGCCGTCGACCACACGCGGGACCAGAAAGAGGCCCCCCCGGGCCGCCGCGGCGTTCGCCACGGCCACTTCCTGCGGCAGGCTCGGGCACACCTCATCGTCGCGCAGCGTGTCCCCCAGCTCACCGACATGCGAGGTCGGCGGGACACCCTCCACGTCGCAGGTCTGCAGCCGCTGCACGTGCTCGAGGATGCGGCCCAGGCTTTCGGCCACGGCCTCCTCCTGTTCGCGCGGGATCGCCAGCCGGCAGAGCGCGGCCACGTGCCGCACGTCCGCGGCGCTGATCGCCATCGGGCCACCCCCGTCATCCCGAATCGGGCAACCCGCCACCGCCCCCGGGGCGCCCGCGGCACGGACAGGCTGCTCCTCGCACCATTCTGCCACAGCCATGATGGTGCCTGCGGCGCGAGGAGGCTGAAGGAGCCCTGCGGACAGGGCGATCCGTGGCTGAGGGCACAGCACAACGGGGCCGGCATTGCCGGCCCCGTCACGAAATCCGCTTGACTGCGCCTAGCCGACCTTACCGGGCTTGCGCACCCCGGGCGGCGCGATGGCGGGGTCATGCAGGTGGCAGGCCACCAGGTGGTCGGGCCGCACCTCGCGCATCTGCGGCTCGATCTCCTTGCAGGCCTGCATCGCGTAGGGGCAGCGCGTGTGAAAGCGGCAGCCGGTGGGCGGGTTGATGGGGCTCGGCACATCCCCCTCCAGCACGATCCGCTGCCGCTCGCGCTGGGCGACCGGGTTCGGCAGCGGGATGGCGGACATCAGGGCCTCGGTGTAGGGGTGCAGCGGCTCCTCGAACAGGGCCTCGCTCGGCGAGATCTCGGCCATCTTGCCGAGGTACATCACGCCGACGCGGTCGGAGACGTGCTTCACCACCGAGAGGTTGTGGGCGATGAATAGGTAGGTCAGGCCGAAGCGGTCCTGCAGGTCGTGCAGCAGGTTCAGCACCTGCGACTGGATCGACACGTCCAGGGCCGAGACCGGCTCGTCGCAGACGATCAGCTTCGGGTTCAGGGCCAGCGCGCGCGCGATGCCGATGCGCTGGCGCTGGCCGCCGGAGAACTCGTGCGGGTAGCGGCGCATGTGGTGCGGGCCGAGGCCGACCGTCTCCAGCAGCTCCTTGACGCGCTCCTGCTTGGCCGCGCCCCTGGCCACGCCGTGGATGTCCAGCGGCTCGCCGACGATCTCGCCGATCGTCATGCGGGGGTTCAGCGACGCGTAGGGGTCCTGGAACACGATCTGCATGTGGCGGCGCAGGGCGCGCAGCTCGGTGGGGTTCAGGCCGAACACGTCGCGCCCCTCGAAGAACACCTTGCCCGACGTGGGCGGCATCAGGCGCAGGATCGTGCGGCCGAGCGTGGTCTTGCCCGAGCCGCTCTCGCCCACCAGGCCGAACGTCTCGCCGGCCTGGATGCTGAACGAGACGTCGTCGACGGCCTTGACGTGGGCGACGGTGCGCCCCAGAAGGCCGCCGGTGACGGGGAAGAACTTGACGAGGTGCTGGATGTCGACCAGCGGCTCGCCGCTGGCGGCCTGTTGCTCCCGAACGCCCGGCTGCGTCGCGGTCGCCACCTACGCCACCCCCTGGGTGTTGATCTCGCGATAGCGGAGGCAGGCCACGAAGCGGCCATCGTCGGTCTCCTCCAGCACGGGATCCTGCACGCGGCAGATGTCCTGCGCGTACGGGCAGCGGCTGGCGAAGCGGCAGCCGGCCGGCAGGTGCGCCGGGTTGGGCACGGTGCCCGGGATCACGTGCAGCCGCGCCTTCGGCTCGCCGTCCAGGCGCGGGATCGAGTGCAGCAGGCCCTCGGTGTAGGGGTGCAGGGGCTTTCTGAAGAGCGAGACCACGTCCGACATCTCCACAACCCGGCCGGCGTACATCACGATCACACGCTCGGCCATGTCGGCGATGACGCCCAGGTCGTGGGTGATCAGCATGATCGCGGCCCCGGTCTCCGACTTCAGCTTGCGCATCAGGTCGAGGATCTGGGCCTGGATCGTCACGTCCAGGGCCGTGGTGGGCTCATCGGCCACCAGCAGCTTCGGGTTGCACGAGAGCGCCATGGCGATCATCACGCGCTGCCGCATGCCGCCCGACATCTGGTGCGGATAGTCTCGCGCGCGCTTTTCGGGGGACGGGATGCCGACAGCCCGCAGCATGTCGACCGCCCGCTCGAACGCGCGGCGCTTGTCGAAGCCCTGGTGGAGGCGGATGGCCTCGGCGACCTGGTCGCCCACGGTGTAGACCGGATTGAGCGAGGTCATCGGCTCCTGGAAGATCATCGAGATATCGTTGCCGCGGATCCGCCGCATCGCCGGCTCGGACTTCTTCAGGAGATCCTCGCCCTCGAAGATGATCTCTCCCGCGAGGATCTTGCCCGGCGGGTTGGGGATCAGGCGCATCACGGACAGTGCCGTGACGCTCTTGCCGCAGCCGCTCTCGCCGACGATCCCGAGCGTCTCGCCCTTGCCGACGGCGAAACTCACGCCGTCGACGGCCGGCACGACGCCCTCTTCGGTATAAAAGTAGGTCTTGAGGCCCTCGACGGTGAGCAGCGGCTCGGCCACACCAACGCCCTCCCCGATGTTCGGCGCATATTCGTGACGCCGGCGGCGCGTTCCTGCGCGGTGCGGACGCCGAAGGCGCTCGTTCGCTAGTTCTCGGTTTCGCCGGCCGGCGCGGGGGCTCCTTCCGCCTGTGCGGCCTTAGCAAGAAGTGCCTGGAAACCCCCTTCGTCCAGCACGGGCACCCCGAGGCGCTCGGCAGTGGCGAGCTTGCTGCCGGCCCTGTCCCCCGCGATCAGCGTGCCGGTGCTGGAAGACACGCTGCTCGTGACGCGCGCGCCCAGCGCCTTGAGCCGGCTCTCGGCCTCGCTGCGCGACATCGACGCGAGGGTCCCGGTGATGACGAAGGTCTGGCCGGCCAGCGCGCCGGATGTGGTCCGGACCACAGCCTGCCCGAAGTCGACGCCCGCGGTCCGCAGCTTCCCGACGAGGCGCTCCACCTCCGGCCGCCGGAAGTGCTCCGCGACGGCTGCGGCGATCTTGTCGCCGATCTCGGGGACGTCGCGGAGTTCATCCTCGGACGCGGCCATGATGCCGTCAAGCGATCCGTAGTGCTCCGCCAGAACCTCGGCGACGCGCTCGCCCACATAGCGGATGCCGAGGGCCAGCACCACGGCCGGGAGCGGCCTGCGCTTGCTGGCCTCGATCTGCGCGAGGAGGTTGCGCGCCGACTTCTCCGCCATCCGCTCCAGGCCGGTCAGCGACTCCAGCGTCAGCGAGTAGATGTCGGCGGGGTCGCGGATCAGGCCAGCCTCCAGCAGCCGCACGACCAGCTTCGGCCCCAGTCCCGCGATGTCCATGGCGCCGCGCGAGGCGAAGTGCTGGATGAAGCCCTGCACCTGGGCCGGGCAGGCCGGGTTCTGGCAGCGGTGCGCCGCCTCGCCCTCCAGGCGCACGACCTCGGCCCCGCACACCGGGCACCGGTCGGGCATCGCAAACGGGATCTCGCGGCCGTCGCGCGCCGCGACGTCGACCTCCACCAGCTCGGGGATCACCTCGCCGGCGCGCTGGATCCAGACCTGATCCCCCGCCCGCACGTCCTTGTCGCGGACGTAGTCCTCGTTGTGCAGGCTGACGTTGCTGATGGTCACGCCGCTGACCTGGACCGGCTCCACGTCCGCCATGGGCGTCAGCACGCCCGTGCGGCCGACCGAGGCCCAGATGCGGCGCACGCGCGTGCGTCCCTTCTCGGCCGGGAACTGGTACGCGATCGCCCAGCGCGGCGCCTTGGACGTCGCGCCGAGCTCGCGCTGGCTCGCGCGGTCGTCCAGCTTCACGACGATGCCGTCGGTGCCGAAGGGCAGGTGCTCCCGGTCCTGGCGCCACGCCGGCAGCGCCTCGACGACGGCCTCGATGTCGTTGAACGGCTTGGCGTGCGGCTCCACCGGCAGGCCCAGCTCCCGCAGGGTGGCCAGCAACACCCACTGCGACGGCGGCTGGGCCGACGCCTCGAGGATGTCGTAGAAGAAGGCCGAGAGGCCCCGCTCGGCGGTGGCGCGCGGATCCACCTGCCGCACCCCGCCGGCCGCCGCGTTGCGCGGGTTGGCGAAGACGGTGAGACCCTCGGCCTCGCGCGCGGCGTTGAGCCGGTTGAAGGTCGAAAACGGCATGAAGACCTCGCCGCGCACCGTGAAGCGGCCGGGCAGGGGCTCGCGCAGCCGCAGGGGGATCGCGCGCACGGCCCGCAGGTTACCCGTGACGTCCTCGCCCGTCGTGCCGTCGCCGCGGGTGGCGCCGCGGACGAGCACCCCGTCCTCGTACGTGACGGCGACCGACAGGCCGTCGATCTTATACTCCACCACGTATTCCCCAGGCGCGTCGATGGAGCGCGCAATGCGCGCTCCAAATTCGCGTAATTCGTCAGGCTCGAACGCGTTGTCCAGCGAGAGCAGGGTGCTCGGGTGGCGGACGGGGGCGAACTGGCCCGCGACGGCGGATGAGGTCACGCGCTGCGTGGGGGAGTCCGGGGTCACCAGGTCGGGGTTGGCGGCCTCCAGCGCCCGCAGCTCGCGCATCATGGCGTCGTAGGCCTCGTCGGTGATCTCGGGGGCGTCCAGCACGTGGTAGAGGTAGTCGTGGCGGCGGATCTCCGCCCGCAGGTGCTCGATCCGCTCGGCCGCCTCGGTCATCGTCCCCGCCCTCCCCTTCAGGGGATCCGCGTCAGGCGCGCGTACGCGACAACCAGCGTGCGCCGGCCGGCGTCGGGGAAGTCGACGGTCACCTCGGCCTGCGGGCCGCCGCCGTGGCTGGCCGCGACCACGCCCTCGCCCCAGCGCGGGTGCATGACGCGCTCGCCGGGATGAAAGTCCATCTCGCCGGCGGCGGCGACCTCGGGGACGGCGGGGCCCCGGCCCGGCAGGCGGCCGGGACCGGCACCCGGCGACCAGACCGGATCCAGGCGCGTGGGCGGCGCGCCGCGGCGCTCCTGGACGTTGTCCGCGCCGACCTCGCGCAGGAAGCGGGACTCGGGGTTGGCGGCCGGGCGGCCGTACAGCGTCCGCTCGCGGGCGGCGGTCAGGTAGAGGCGGTGGCGGGCGCGCGTCATGCCCACGTAGCAGAGGCGGCGCTCCTCCTCCATCTCCGCCGGGGCGTCCATGGCACGCGAGTGCGGGAACACGCCCTCCTCCAGGCCGGCCAGGAACACCACGGGGAACTCCAGGCCCTTGGCGGCGTGCAGGGTCATCAGCACGGCGCTGGGGGCGCCCGCGGGCTGCGCGCTGCCGGCTCCGGGCGCGTCCTGGTCGGTGAGGAGCGCGACGCTGCCCAGGAACTCGCTCAGGCCATCCAGGCCGCGCAGGGGCCAGGCGCTGGCCACCGTCAGCAGCTCGCCCAGGTTCTCCAGGCGCGTCCGCGCCTCCACGCTGGTGGGCGCCTCGGCCCGCAGCTCGGCCTCGATGCCGGACAGGGCCATCACCTCGGCGACCGTGTCCATCACCGGGTGCTCGGCGGCGAAGGCGCGCAGCTCGTCCAGCACGTCGGCCAGCTGGGTCGTGCCGGCGCGGCCCTGCTCGCGCAGGGCCTCGCCGAGGGTCACGCCGCCGCCTTCTCCGCCGGCGATGCGGGCGCGGACGCGCTCCAGCGTGGCGGGGCCGATGCCGCGCTTCGGGACGCCGGCGGCCCGCTGCACGGCCATCCAGTCGCCGGGGTTGGGCAGCAGGCGCAGGTAGGCGCAGACATCCTTGACCTCCTTGCGCTCGTAGAAGCGCAGGCCGCCGACGATGCGGTAGGGGATGCCGCGGGCCATGAGCGCCTCCTCGAAGGCGCGGGATTGGGCGTGCGTGCGGTAGAGGATCGCGCAGCCGTCGT
>DAHVAF010000332.1 GCA_027314765.1 Clostridia bacterium
CGAAAAGGTGGCGGCCGCTCCCTGGATCCTCGACCACCTCGCACGCGCCCTCGCGGCTGCGAACCTGGCCCGAGCGGTCCTGACCGATCCACCAATCGGGCTCGGTCACGAGTGACCACACGCGGTCCAGGGGCGCACGGATCGGAATCTCCCGCCCGATCCGGTCCGGCGTCGCCACCCCGTCGCCACCGCGGCGCCGCCTGCTACCCCCAGGTTACACTATCCTGCAACCCACCGGTAGCAGCAGGACCCCGCCCCGCCGCGCCGAAGGCGGGCGCAAAGGGGGCCCACGCCATGCGCATCCGCCCGGAGGACCTGCTCCGCCTGCAGTCGCCCAGCGACCCGCAGCCCAAGGGCGGCACCGTCGCCCACGTGGTCAGCTGGCTGGACCCGGACGCCGACGAGCGCCGCTCGCGCATCTGCCTCGACGGCCGCCCTGTGACGGCCGGCCCCCACGACATGGCCCCGCGCTGGTCCCCGGACGGCGCCAGCCTGGCCTTTCTGCGCACCCCTGACGGGCGCGACCCGCAGGTCTTCGTGCTGCCGGCCGCCGGTGGCGAGGCGGCGCAGCTGAGCCACGACCTGAAGGGCGCCATCGATCTGCGCTGGTCCGCCGACGGGCGCCGCATCGCGGTCCTCGCCCACCGCCACGAGCCCTCGCCGGCCACGGCCGCCCTGCGCGCCGCCCTGGACTGGCCGCCCGCCGACACCGGCGACGACCGCCGCGTCTCCGAGCGCCAGCCCGAGACGGGCCTGCGGGTCACGGACCGGCTGGTCTACCGCAACGACGGGCTCGGCTACTCGGATGAGCGCCGCCGTCACCTCTTCGTGCTCGACGCCGCCACGGGGGCCGCCGAGCCGCTGACGGGCGGCGCCTTCGACGTGGACGGCTTCGACTGGCACCCCGACGGCCGCCGCATCGCATACATCGCGCAAGACACCGACGGCGCCCCGCGCCGCGAGATCCGCCAGGTCGACGTCGACACGCGCGCCAGCCGCACGCTCTGCGCCTGCGAGGGCGGCATCACGGCCCTGGCCTGGTCGCCGGGCGGGCAGATGCTCGCCTTCTTCGGCCACGACGGCCGTCACGGCTGGGCGAGCCAGCACGGCCTCTGGCTCTACGACGACGCCGCGGGCCGGGCCGCCAACATCACGCCGGACCTGGACCGCGCCGCCGGCAGCGCCCTGGCGGGCGACGTGCGCACGATGGGGCTGCCGCCCCGCCCGCAGTGGGCCACGGACGGCCGCCGCGTCTTCTTCACGGCCGTCTCCGAAGGCAACACGGCGCTGCTGGCCGCCCGCGCCGAGGGCCTGGCGCCGGCCGCCGTCACGCCCCTGCCGCTGCCAGGCGACGCCGGCTGCGCCTCCGAGCCGGCCGCCGACGGCCAGGGCGGCGTGTGCTTTCTCTGGGAGGACCCCACCCACCCGCCGGACCTCTGGCATGTGGGGTACGGCGCCGAGCGGCCCGACCGCGTCACGGCGCTGCACGAGGAGGTCCTGCGCGACGTTGAGCTCGGCCGCCGCGAGCGCATCGCATTCGCGGGTGCCGGCGGCCTTCCCGTCGAGGGGTGGCTGCAGCTTCCGCCCGGCTTCGACCCCGCGCGCCGCTACCCCCTGGTCCTCCACATCCACGGCGGCCCGCACGGCAGCTACGGCAACACGTTCAGCCACGAGTGGCAGGCCCGCGCCGCCGCCGACCGCCTGGTCCTCACCATCAACCCGCGCGGCAGCGGCGGCTACGGCCAGAACTTCGTGAGCGCCTGCGTCGGGGACTGGGGCGGCAAGGACTTCGAAGACCTGATGGCCGGCGTGGACGCGGTCCTGGCCCGCGGCGGCGCCGACCCCGCGCGCATGGCCGTCACGGGCATCAGCTACGGCGGCTTCATGACGTGCTGGACCGTCACCCATACCGACCGCTTCGCCGCCGCCATCACGGAGATGTGCGTCAGCAACCTGCTCAGCTTCTACGGCACGAGCGACATCGGCCCCGGCTTCGCGGAGTTCGAGATCCCCGGCTCGCCCTGGGATGGCGCCGAAGCCCTTTGGGCGCACTCCCCGATGAAGCATGTCGGCGCCTGCAGGACCCCGACCCTGGTCATCCACGGCGAGAGCGACTACCGCTGCCCGATCGAGCAGGGCGAGCAGTTCTACACGGCCCTGCGCCGGCGCGGCGTCGAGACGGCCCTGATCCGGGTCCCGGGCGCCAGCCACGTGTTCAGCATCATCGGCAAGCCGTCGCAGCGCGTGGGGCGGCTGCGCGCCATGGAGGCCTGGCTGAGGGGACACGGCATCTGATTTCGGGCGGCGCCGCATCGCGTCGCCGTCCCTGTGGTTCCCGGGCAGGAGGTGTGGTTTACCAGATGGATACGCCCGGACCCGACATCGTCCGCGGCCGCGTGGCCCGCACCAAGGCCGCCCTCGACCCGAGCCTTGACGGCCTGCTGGTGACCTCGGCCGCCCACAAGGGCTGGCTCACGGGGTTCACGAGCGGCGTGTTCATCGCCCCGGGCGGCACGGTGCTGCTGGCGAAGTCCGGGGACTTCTACGAGACGAGCAACGTCGACCTGGAGGAGTGCGCCGCCGAGATCCCCCACCTGCAGGTGGTGGGCTACGACTGGACGGCCGAGACGCATGACGAGCGGCTGGCGCGGCTGATCGGCGAGGCCGGCTGCCGCCGCGTCGGCGTGGAGGCCGCACAGGTCACGGCGGCGCGGCTGGCGGCCCTGCGCAAGTCCCTGGCGCCGGGCGGCGTCGAGGTTTCCGAGCTGGAGCCGCTGATCGACCCCCTGCGCGAGATCAAGGACGGCTGGGAGGTCGAGCAGATCCGCGCCGCCAACCGCGCGTCGGCCGAGGCCTTCGCCGCCATCCTGCCCCTGCTCCGCCCCGGCGCCACCGAGTGGGCCGTCTCCGCCGCCCTGGAGAACGAACTGCGGGTGCGGGGGCACGGCTCGGCCAAGCTGGCCTTTCAGTCGATCGTGGCCTCGGGGCCGCGCAGCTCCCTCCCCCACGCTTCCGTCACGGACCGCGCGTTTGCGGTCGGGGACCTGGTGACGTTCGACTTCGGGGCGACTTGGAACGGGTACTGCGCGGACGTCACGCGGACGCTGGTCATCGGCAGGGCGAGCGCGCGGCAACGCGCGCTCCACGAATCGGTGGTGGCCGGCCTCGACGCCGGCATCGCGGCGGTAGGCGCCGGCCTGACGTTCGCGGCCTGCAGCGAGGCGGCCTTTGCCCCCATCCGCGCGGCCGGCTTTGGCGAGTACCTGGCGCACGGGCTCGGCCACGGCATCGGCCTGGAGATCCATGAGGGCCCGCGCATCGAGACCAAGGGCGACAAGACCTTCGCGGCGGGCATGGTCGTCACCATCGAGCCTGGCGCCTACATCCCCGGCTGGGGCGGCGTGCGGGTCGAGGACGACGCACTGGTGACGGCGGCCGGGCGCGAGGTGCTGACCTTCTGCGGGGCGCGGGAGCTGCTGGAGGTGTGACGGAGGACCTGCGGCAGCGGGCCGGCCTGATCCGCGCGCGTGGCGCCATCGACCGGGGCATCGCGCGGATCATCGGCCGGCCCGCGCACATGGGCCACAGCGGCGAGTTCATCGCCGCCCAAGGCTTCGACATCGCGCTCGAGACAGCGGCCAACCACAGGGGAGTGGATGGCCGCTTCCAGCCTGGCCCGCTGGCTGGCCGCACCGTCAACGTGAGGTTCCGCACCGGGAACGACGGCCTGCTGGACATCCACGCTGCCGCCCTGCCCGATGTGTTCCTCGTCCTGGCAGGGCCGCATGTCGGTGCCGTCAGCACCAGGGGTGGCGTCAGCCGGATCGCGGTGGCGGGTGCGTTCGTGTTTTGAGACCGCGCCCCTGATGGAGACGCTCCGCGAGCGGCGCGTCTCCATCGGCATCGCGACCAGCGTCACCCGCGCTCTGTGGGACGCGGCCGAGATCCACCCGGAGGCGCGCAGCCCTCTGCTGCCGCTGACGGAGGACCGGCGCCAGGTCCTCGCTCAATGCGCGAAGTAGTGGCCCTCGTCCAGGTCAGCGAGCAGCCCCCGGTGGGTCGGCCGCCAGCCCAGAAGGTCCTGGGTATGCCTGTTTGAGGTCGGGTTGTCGAGCCCGGCGAGCGCGCCGAGGCCCGCTAGCCGCCGAGCGGCCGCTGCGAGGCGGCCACAGCCTCGAAGCCGTAGACCAGCATCTCCGCCTCGTAGGCGTGGATGGCGGGGACGATGTCGGCGCCGGCCTCCGTGAGGCGGCGGGCCAGCAGGGCGGCGTCGCGCAGGGCGACGGCGGCTCCGATGCCGGCGGGGATCATGCAGTGGATGGCATCCCCCACCAGGGTGACGGGGCCGGATGGCCAGGGCGCCACGGGCAGCGCCGTGCGGATCGCGGTGGCGGTCAGGGTCTCGGGGTCGATCCGGCGGACGAGCTGCGCCAGGCGCGGGTGCCAGCCGGCCACGCCGGCCTCGATGCGGGCCAGGAGGCCGTCGGTCGGGGCCGTGGCTGCGGCGGTGCCGAACACGAGCATCACGTAGTGGCGGGTGTCGTGGAAGCGGAGGCCGGGGCACCAGCGCGCGGCCGCGGCGCTCGGGTCCGTGCGGAAGCGGTGACCCGCCAGCGGCAGATAGCCGCCGTCGGGGCCGACGACGGTCGTGAAGCCGTCGAGGGCTTCCGGCGGCACCAGAGCGGCGACCTCCGCGTCCAGCGGGATCTTGCCGAAGATCGCCACCTGGCCGGTGTCGACGACGCGCGCCTCGGGCAGGAGCTGGGCCCTGACCCGGGAGCGGGGGCCGTCGGCGCCCACCAGGACGTCGGCCTCGGCGGTGGCGCCGCCGGCGAAGTGCGCGCGGACGCCGCCCGGGCCCAGCTCGTACCCCGTAAACTCTGCGCCAAAGCGGGCGGCGTCGCCGAGGCCGGCCAGCAGGATCTGGCGCAGGGCAAGGCGGTCGACGGTCAGGTGCTGCGCCACCTCTTCAGGCGGCGAGGTCATGCGGCGGATCACCTTCAGACCGGCATCGAAGATCGTGACGCCGGAGCCCGGCTTGCCAGAGGTGGACACCGCGAGCTCGAAGAGGTCGGGCGGCAGGCACTGGCGCAGCGCCGCGACGCCGTCCGGCGCGATGTGGATGCGGTAGCCCTGGCCGCGCGAGGCGGCGGCGGGATCCCGCTCGAAGAGGGCGACGTCCCAGCCGGCCCGGCGCAGGGCGACGCCCAGCAGGGGGCCGGCCAGTCCGCCGCCGACACTGGCGATGCGCATGCTCCTCCCTCCGGCTCAGGCCACTGAAGGTCGCCGGTCAGCACATCCCGGAGCCAGGCCAGCTCGGCTTCGGCCAGAGCCAGCTCGTACTCGGACTCCAGCAGGACCGCGCGCGGCAGGCGCCGGCGAAGCGTCTCCAGCTGGCTACCCAGACCGTCGACCTCCTGAGCGAGGGTCGCCGCCCGCTGCTCCAGCAGAGTTCTCGCCTCCGCCGGCGGCAGGTGCGCCAGCAGCGCGAGGCCGGCCTGGAACTGCGGGTACTCCTGGTGGCGCGTGCGGAGCAGCTCGGCCAGCCATGCCCGCATCTCGGATCGCCCGGCGGCGGTGATGGCGTAGACGGTGCGGTCGGGGCGGCCGGCGCCGGGGACGCGCTCCAGCGGGAAGACCATCCCGGCGTGGCCCAGCGCCTCGACGACGGAGTAGAGCGAGCCGAAGTTGAGCCTGATGCTGCGCTGCCAGCGGCGCTGCCGCATCACGGACGCCATCTCATAGGGGTGCGCGGGCCCCTCCGCCAGAAGGGCCAGAACGGCGAGGGCGAGGGGATTGCTGCGGCCGCGGCGAGGCATCGACCATCACCCGATATCGGTTATACGATATCGGATAAGCATGGTCAATCCCGCCATCAGCCGGCTACCTGAGGCTGATCCCGAGCAGGCTGGCGGCGACGACCGCCACCACCGACGATCTCGCGCTGACGTATCCGTCGCCCGTGTATGCGGTCCACTTGCTCGCGCCGGCGGGGATGCCCAGATCGGGGCAGCGACCGGCGGAGGCGACGGCACCGCATACGGTGATGCCGCCCACGTAGGTGGCCAGCGACGAGGACGGCGAGAAGTTGCCGGCGCCGTCCGTAAGCCACGAAGCGAGGTAGGCCTGCGGGATCAGGATCCGCTGCGTGCCGAGGCACGTGTAGCCGGCCTGCACAATGGGCGCGACGTAGAGGCTGACCATCGCGGAGAAGGTCCACGAGCTGTTGGGCAGACCCGCCTGATAGTTGCGGTAGGTGCTGTCACACCACTGGCTCCGCCCGTTTTGGGCCCGGTTGGCGGCCATGTAGGCGGCCATCTCGGCATGGACGGCGCCGACCGTCGACCAGTCGCTCTCGAAGTCGCCCCAGCCGCCCTCGACATCGGATGCGCCGGTCTCCACGTATGCCGCGGCCGTCGTGCCGGCGCGCGTGAACTGGGCGGTGGACGCCGAGCCGGTGCCGCAGGAGCCGGTGGACCCCGTGACCGGGATGCAGTTGCTGAATCCGATGTAGATGACCGGCTGAGCGTGGGGGGCGATGCCGGCGAAGCCCTGCGCGAAGCACGTCTCGGCGGTCTTCAGCGTGCTCTCGGCCAGCGCGAGGCTGCCCGCGTGAACCGCCAGCCCCAGCGGATTTCCGAGGTCAAGCACCAGGCCGCCGTAACCATTGCGCGCATCCCACGCGCCGTATGCGGACTGCGTCGCGCACGGGGCGGCCAGGGCGAAGCCGGAGTTCCACGCACCGTTCACGGACGCGTATTCGTAGTCGATCGCCACGCGCGGCGCCGGCGAAAGTGCGGCGATGGCGGAACTGGCCGTGGCGCCGGATGTCGACGGACGGATGGCGCTTGCCGAGGCGTTGCTGTCACTCGCCAACGGGGTTCGGCCACTCGCCGAAAGGGCGTTGCCGCTGGTCGACGGGCTGCCGCTCGCCGTGGGGCTGCCGCCTGCCGGGGCGTTGCCGCCACTCGCCGACGGGGTTCGGGCGCTCGCCGAGAGGGCGTCGCCGCCGGTCGACGGGCTGCCGCTCGTCCAGGGGGTGCGGCCGCCCGCGGCCGGCGCTCCCCGCATTGTGGACGTGTTGGCGCTGCGCGAGCGCGGGTCGCCATTCCCGCTCGAGGACCCGCCGCTCCCCGTCGTCCGGGCACCGCCTGTGGCCGCGACGGAAGGGCCGGTGGACGGGCGGCGACGGTCGCCAGTCCCACTGGCCTCCGTCCGAACGCCAGGCGCGGACGGCCCGCCGCGGACCGTGGACGCCGCCGCGGGCCCGCACGCGGACGGCCCGAGCACGGCAAGGAGCACCAGCAGCAGAATGACGTTGCGCACCTGACCGCCTCCAGGCCTGTCGACCCTGAGGCGAGACTATCTGCGCGTCCCAGGATTGTCAGACGCAGGAATGGCGGCTGGCAGCCGGCAGTGGAGGGGGCAGGTGCCGCCGGCTCCTGCCTGGGCCAGGTGATATAGGATGCGGAGACGATTCCAGAACCCGCCACCGGGCCGGCACGCGCAGAAATCGTCCGCGGTCGGGGGGCGCGCCAGCCGGCGGGGGTGGCCGCCCCTCGAATGCGGCGGCGTCAGTTCGCCTCACTTGCTGGGAGGCACTGCTGGGGGCACAGCGGCTGCCCGGAGCGTCTCCGGGGCGATGTCAGCGCCGTTCGGCCAGACGATGGTGCCAAGGTCG
>DAHVAF010000335.1 GCA_027314765.1 Clostridia bacterium
AAAGGATCGCACGGGTCCCTCCCGTGCGATTGCGGGGTCAATAGGGAGGTCTCCCCGGTGAACGTCGCGATCATCTGGCAGATCGCCGGCATCGCCCTCCTGGTGATCGTCGTGCACGCCGTGCTGAAATCGGCCGGCCGCGACGAGTTCGCCTGGCTGACGGTGCTGGCGGGGCTCTCCGTCGTGTTGTACCTGGCGGTGCGGACGGTCAACGACCTCTTCCAGACCGTGCGCACGCTCTTCCAGTTCTGAGGATGCCCTCGATCGTGCCGATCGTCGGCTTTGCCCTGGTCGCCACGATCGTCCTGGCCCTGCTGCGGCCCCTGCGCCCGGAGCTGGCCGTGGTCCTGGGCCTGGTGGCCGGCGCTCTGCTCCTGCTCGCCGTCATCCCGCGCATCGCCCAGATCGTGGGCCTGCTGGAGGGGATGGCGCAAAAGGGCGGAGTCAGCGCCGACTACCTGGCGGCCCTGCTGAAGATCGTCGGCATCGCCTACCTGACGGAGTTCGGGGCGCAGGCGGCAAGGGACGCGGGCGAGGGCGCCCTCGGCAGCAAGGTGGAGCTGGCGGGCAAGATCCTGATCCTGGTGATCGCCATTCCCCTGGTGATCGCCGTCCTGGACCTGATCCTGCGGCTGGTCGGCCAGGGGGCGGGCTGATGCGTGCACTGCTCATCGCGCTGCTGCTCGTCCTGCTGGGCTCGGGCACTGCGGCGGCCGCCGCCGCGCCGAGCCCCTACCAGATGGCGCAGCAGCAGCTGGATTCCCTGGACAGCGCGCCGATCCAGAGCTTTGTGGACAGCCTCGACAAGCAGTTGCAGCCGTACGGGCTGCACGTCACGTGGGGGCAGCTCACCTCGATCCTGCGCACCCGCACGATCCCGTGGCAGCCGCAGGACATCCTGCGTGCCGTCGCGGGCGTCTTCGTGGGCGAGGTGCGGCAGAGCCTGCGGCTGCTGGGCGAGCTGCTGGTGCTGGTGGTGCTGGCCGCCATCCTCCGCCACATCCAGGCCTCGTTCGAGGGGGACGCCGTCGGCAAGCTGGCCGACGCCGTCATCTTCCTGGCCCTCGGGGCCATCGTCCTGGTGGGCTTCGTGCAGGCCCTCGGCATCGCCCGGGCCGCCGTCCACGACATGAGCGACTTCATGCTGGCCCTTCTGCCGACGATGTTCAGCCTGCTGGTCGCCTCGGGGGCCTTTGCCTCCGCCGGGCTGCTGCACCCCGCCATGCTCTTCGTGGTCAACCTGGTGGGCTGGGCCGTGGGGACCTGGGTGTTTCCCGTCCTGCTGCTGGCCGCGGTGCTCGACATCGTCTCCGCGCTCAACCCCACCTTCCGCCTCAGCAGCCTGGCCGGGCTCATGCGCCAGGTGGCCCTGGGGGCGACCGGGCTCCTGCTGGCCGCCTTCATCGGGGTGGTGTCGGTGGAAGGGGCGGCCGGGGCCGTGGCCGACGGCGTGGCCCTGCGCGCGGCCAAGTATGCGGTGAAGACGTTTGTGCCCGTGGTGGGCGGGGTCTTCGCCGACGCGGCCGAGCTGGTGGTGACCTCCGGCTTTCTGGTGAAGACGGGCCTCGGCATCGCGGGCCTCCTGGTCGTGGCCCTGGCCGTGCTGCTGCCCGTGGCCAAGCTCGTGGCCATCTGGCTCTGCTTTCGCCTGGCGGCGGGGCTGGCCCAGCCCGTCGGCGGCGACGGCGTCGTCCACGTGCTGAGCGGCGTGTCGTCCACCATCTCGCTGTTTGCGGTCACGGTCGGTGTCGTCGGCCTGATGTTCTTTCTGACCCTGACGGTGTTGGTCGGCGCCAGCAGCGCCGTCATGATGCTGCGGTGAGCGCGCTCGGCACCTGGGTCGACCACCTGGCGGCCGTGGTGCTGATGGCCGGCGTGGCCGAGCTGCTGATGCCGCCGGGGCGGCTGCAGGGATACGCGCGCGCCGTGCTCGGCCTCATCGTGCTGCTGGCGGTGCTGGGGCCCCTGCTGAATGTCCTGCACCAGGGGGTGTCGTGGTCGCTGCCCGATACGGCGCTGCCGCCGTCCGTCGCCCTGCCGTCGGAGGCGGCCCAGACGCGCGAGGTCTTCCAGAAGATGCTGTCCGAGCGGGCCATCGCCACGGCGGAGGCCGTGCCCGGGGTGCGCAGCGCGACGGCCCAGGTGACGCTGGGTCCCGCCCAGGGCGAGAACGAGCCGGCCGTGGACTCGGCGACCGTGACGGTGCAGGGCGCGGCGGGCGTGGCCGCGACGGTGGCGACGCGCGTGGCCGCGGCGCTCGGCGTTGCGCCCGGCCGCGTGAGCGTGAGGGAGGTGCGGTCCAAGTGACCTGGAGCTCGCTGAAGCCCCGGGAGAAGAACCTGATCCGTTACCTGATCCTCGCCGTGGTGGTGGGGCTGCTGTTCATGTCGATCCGCTCGCTGGGCGCGCCGGCTGCCACCTCGCCGGCGGTGGCGGCGGCGGTGGTCCCGCAGCCGTCCGGGGCCGTCGAGCAGGAGGAGGCCGTCATGGGCGCCGACCTCACCACCATCCTGAGCCAGGTGGCGGGGGCGGGCACCGTGCACGTGCAGGTCGCCCTGCGGGCCACCGAGCAGCAGGTCTACGCCGTCGACCACACCAGCAACACCACCACCCAGCAGGGCTCGCCGGCCCAGACGCAGAGCCAGTCGAGCGAGCAGACCGTCGTCGTGGGCAACGCCGCCCTGCCCGTGCAGGTCGACGGCGCCCAGGTGGCCAGCGTGCTGGTGGTGGCCAGCGGCGCGGCCGACCCCGCGGTCGCCGCGGCCCTGGCGCAGGCCGCGGCCGCCGCGTTGGGCGTGCCCATCTTTGAGGTCCAGGTCCTGCAGGGCGCATAGGGTGCGCGCGGGTCTCGCCCGTGCGCACGCGGAGTCGAAGGAGGCTGTGTACCGTGATCATCCGCACCGATCGCCGCGTCCGCTTCCTGGTCTTCCTCGTCCTGGTGGCGGCGGCGCTCGCCGTCGTCGTGGTCTCCTGGCCGCAGGCCAAGCCGGCGACGGCGCCGGCCACGCCCGTGCTGGCGACGGTGGTGCCGGCACCCGCTTCCCAGCCGGCCAGCTTCTTCGCCACGGCCCGGCTGCAGCAGCAGCAGGCGGAGAGCCGCGAGCTGGCCCTCGACCAGCAGGTCGCCGCCGATACGTCCGCCACCCAGGCCGTGCGCGCCAACGCGGAGGCGCAGGTCGTCGCCCTGGCGCGGCAGCAGACCCAGGAGGAGGAGATCCGCGCCCTTCTGCTGGCCAAGGGGTACCAGGACGCGCTCGTGTACCTGACGAGCCAGCCGGCCTCGGCCGAGGTCGTGCTGGAGGCCACGAGCCTCACCGAGGCCGACGCCGTGCGCGCCGCCGACGCGGTCGAGCGGGTGGCGGGCATCCCGGCCGGTGATATCAGCGTCATGGCGCACCGATGAGAGGGGTAGACGGAGCCAAGGATGGCGTCTCCGCGCGCCGCCGGGTACCCGTGGTGCCGCGCCAGCGGCACGGCCCGTGAAGCGAGACCCCGAAGGGGGCTCGTAGGGCCGAGCGGGTGGCGGCGAGGCCCGCGTGATGCGGGCCGGGCGCGCCGTGGTGCGTGCGGGTCTTGCCCGCGCGCATACGCCTGTAGTGGTATGATCCTGCCGGAACGCCTGTGCGCCATGGCGGGGGTGGGAGCGGCTGGCGGAGGAGGGCGGCGTCCGCATCTCCGACGACGTGGTGGCGGTGATCGCCGCGCTCGCCGCCGGCGAGGTGGAGGGCGTCGTCGGCATGAGCGGGGGCCTTGTCGGCGGGCTCAGCGAGATGCTGGGCAAGAGCAGCCTGGCCCGCGGGGTGAAGGTGGAGATCGGCACCCACGAGGCGGCCATCGACCTCTACCTCACGGTGGAGTATGGGGCGCGCATCCCCGTGGTGGCGCAGCGCGTCCAGGAGGGCGTGAAGCGCGCCGTGGAGGAGATGACGGGCCTCACGGTCGTGGAGGTCAACATTCACGTCCAGGGGCTGCAGGCGGCCAGCCCCGAGGAGACGGGGCGGAAGCGGCCGCTGGGGTAGGGAAGGCAGAGGCCATTGGGGATCATCGACCGCATCATCCTGACGGTGTACACGGTGGCGCTGCTGGTGCTGTCGGCGCTGGCGGTGCTGATTGGGGTGGGCTGGGACAAGCCGGCGGGCGTCATCCGCGCGGCGCTCGACACGCTGAACGGGCGGCTGACCATCGGCGCGCTGGGGCTGATCTTCCTGGTCAGCAGCGCGCGGCTGCTGATCCTGGCCTTCCGCGGGCGGCAGCCGGGGCAGAGCGTGGTGCACGAGACCGACCTCGGGGATGTGCGCATCTCGCTCGACGCCATCGAGAACCTGGTCCAGCGGGTGGCGCGCCAGATCAAGGGCGTGCGCGATGTGCGGCCGCAGGTGGCGCTGGGGGCGGACGGGCTGCACGCGGCCATGCGGGTGTGGGTGAGCCCGGACGTCAACATCCCGGAACTGGCGCGCGACCTGCAGGAAGAGGTGGGCCGCTCCGTGCAGGGCGTCGTCGGCGTGGCGCTGGCGGGGCTGGACATCCGCGTCGAGAACATCACCACCGAGACGCGGCGCGGGCGGGTGGACTAGATGGGCTGGGATGTGGTGCGGGACTTCTTCGCGCACCACCGCGGCAAGTTGTTCGGGTCGCTGCTGGGGCTGGTGCTGGCCGTGATGATCATGCGGCTGGGGTTTTTGTGGACGCTGTTCATCGCGGCGGTGGTCGCGGTCGGCTATTTGGTGGGCAAGCACTTCGACGACGAGCAAGATAACCTGCTGGATGTGCTGACGCGGCTGTTGCCGCCGGGGGGGCGCCGGTAGGCGACGAGGGCGCCGTGGCCGCGATGGGTCCTGGCGGGCGGCTGCCAGGGGAGTCCGCCTGGTGGGCAGTGGCGGGTCGGCGCCACCGGTCCGGGCGGCCGCCGGTGGGCACGTTGCGGGGCCCGTCACTCCAGCCGTGTGAGAAAGGGGCACCTGCCAACTGAGCCGGCACGTGGGACGCGAGCTGACCATGAAGGCGCTCTATCAGCGCGACGTGGGGCGGGGGGCACCGATGGCGATGCTCGCCTACCTCTGCGAGGAGGAGGGGCTGGAGGGCGACGACGCGGCGTTCGCGCGTGAGCTGCTGGGCGGGGTGCTGAGCAACCTGCCGGAGCTGGACCGCGTGATCGCGGCCAAGGCCAAGGAGTGGCGGCTGGACCGGCTGGCCAACGTCGACCGCAACATCCTGCGGCTTGGGGTGTACGAGCTGACGCACGGGGGCGACGTGCCGGCGAGCGTGGCCATCAACGAGGCGGTGGAGCTGGCCAAGGTCTACGGCGGGCCGGAGTCGGGCCGCTTCGTCAACGGCGTGCTGGGGCAGGTGGCGCGGGAGCTTGGGGCTCCGGCGCCTCAGGCGCCGGAGCCCCAAGCTCCGGACGAGGTGGAGGCGGCTGCGCCTGAGGCGCCGCCGCCTGGACCGGACGAGCTGGAGAACCGGGAGGAGTCCAGTGCACGCTTGGGGGCCAACGCGGAGCTCGCCCAGGAGCCGGTCGCCCCGGAGGTTGAGCGAGCCGCTCCGCCTGCGCCGGGGCCACGGCGGCAGCAGCGGGCCGGCCGGCCGGCGGCGGGGGCCGTGCCGGCGCCGGGCACGCGGGCCGGTCGCCAGGGCGCGGGTCG
>DAHVAF010000336.1 GCA_027314765.1 Clostridia bacterium
GGCTTGCTTCGACACCACGTCGGCGCGGTGGGGCTGGTCATGGCGGAGCCGCTTCCCTCGGTGGCGCGTGCTCCCCGGCTCATGCATTGTTACAGGCGCCTGAATATTCTCAGCGGCGTCATTACCCGTCCGATTGGTTCAGTTCCTGCCCGTGGCCGCGCTGTGGGAATTCGCAAGTTCTGACAAGATTCGAAGTCACTCGCGGATACTTTATGAACGACAACTGGAGGTTTATGGCGCTTCATGCTTGTACCACGCGTGGTCGTCGTGGAGGACGAGCCAGCGATCCGATTCGCTCTCGGCGAGCTTCTGATGGAGGAGGGCTCCGCGGTCGACGCCGTGGCAGGCGGGGCGGATGCCCTGCGGCTGCTGGCGACCGGTGCCCCGGTCGACGCCATGCTGATCGACCTGTTCATGCCCGGCATGACGGGACGCGACCTCGTCCATGCGATCCGCGCGGGCGGTCGCCACGCCGATGTGCCGATCCTGCTGCTCACGGGCGCCGTCTACCGGGCCGAGGACCACCCCGCGCCGGACGCGTACCCGTCGGTGATCGAGAAGCCCTTCGACGTGGACACCGTCGGGGCGGCCCTGCGGCGCGTGACGGGTGCCGTGCGCGCAGACTCGGCCTGAGCGGCGGCGTAATCGCGCCGACCCGGCGTCCCCGCGTCAGCAGGTGAGGCGCGCCCGTGTGTCGCAATCCCCGCCGAGGGGGCGTGCACCGTGCGCATCGGGGAGCTGGCCGCGCTGGCCGGGGTGAGCACGCACACGATCCGCCACTATCACCGCATCGGCCTGCTGCCTGAGCCGACGCGCGAGTCCAATGGCTACCGTGCCTACGGCGTGCGTGACGCCGTCCGGCTGGTTCGCGTGCGGCATCTCGTGGGCCTGGGGTGGCGGCTGGGCGACGTCGCCGACGCCCTTGCCTTTGATGAGGGGCGGGACCTGCGCGAGATCCTGGCCGAACTGCGCGCCGACCTGGCGCGACACGAGCGCCGCATCGCCGACCAGCGGCGCCGCGTGGAGGCGCTGCTCGCGCGCGACGACTATCTGATGCTGCCCGGGGCCATGGCCGACGCCCTTTCCGCCCACGATCGCGGTCCGGGGATCATCCTCTTATAAGCCAGGCGCGACTGGCGCCGCCATGAGGCGGCGCCAGTCTGCAAAGCTCCCATAGCCCTGTCTCGTCACAAGGAGATAGAGCGGCACGTCCGCCGGGACGGCGAGCGTGGCGGGGCAGCCCGTCGCGCCGCAGGTGAGGGGCGGATAGAGGGTTGTGATCCGTGACAGGCCGAGCTTCAGCGTGACACCGGTGTCGCCGGCGGGGTAGGTCGTGCCGTTCCACGAGGTCCGGGCGCCTGGCCCGCTTTCGATGAACGGCAGGCCAAGCGGCAGGCCGTTCTGATGGGTGGTGCCCGCGGGCGTCACGGTGGTCAGGTCCATCGTGCCTGTGGTGGCGTAGAACTCGGGTGCGCTTGGATCGGAAACGGCGAAGAAGTCCGCCCACGGATTGCCAGGGGTCCGCAGCACCCAGTGCGTGATGTGGAGCACCCCGTAGTACGTCACCGGACCGACGCCGGGCAGCGTCAGGCTGATGCGGCCGATCGCGCTGCCGGTCTGATTGGCGTTGAAGCGGAAGATCGCGTACTCCGACTCGCCGCCGTAGGCCGCGCACACGGAGAACGACAGGTCGTCGCAGTTGTTGGCGATGACCGCCGTGTACGAGGTGCCCGCGGCGCCGTGGCCCGCCTCGGCGGCCCAGTTCGGAAGCTGCGGTGGATTGGTGAGCCACGATCCGAAGCCGGACAGGGGCGCGCCCCCCTGGAACGGGTGCAACGGTGCCGGCATGAGCGGGGCTGCGGCTGCGGGAGCCGGCAGCGCGCCGGCGACCAGGGCGACGGCAACGAGAACCGGGGTGACAAGACGCTTTGCCCACGTCGTGTAGGCGATGGCCAACCTCTCCTTTCGGCTCTTGCGACGCCAACCGGGAAGATTCGCCATCCGGTGACCAACGCCTGCCGCTCCCGCGCGTTGACGGAGGCCGCGACGGCCGGTAGAATCGGTACACACGCGGGTGCGTAGCTCAGCGGAAGAGCGTCCGGTTCACATCCGGAAGGTCGCAGGTTCGAACCCTGCCGCGCCCACCATCACAACTCAAGCCAAGCGCGGCAGGGCGAGCGCGCCCTGCCGCGCTTCGTCTTTGAGCGAACGCCGCCCCTACGTGCGGACGAGCACTGCCACCAGCGTGGCGATGACGCCCAGAAACCCGAGAATGCCCACCAGGAGCTGGCTGTTTGTGGCTCTGGTGAGCTTGCTCTCGAACTCGCCGCGAAGGCTGCCGATCTCCCCGCGCACGCTGGCGATCACCCCGCGGACCTCATCGCGGAACGTGCCGATCTCCCCGCGCACGCTGCCGATCTCCCCGCGGAGCGTGCCGATCTCCCCGCGCACGCCGGCGATATCCCCGTGGACCTCATCGCGGAACGTGCCGATCTCCCCGCGGACGCTGCCGATCTCCCCGCGGACAGTGCCGATCTCCCCGCGCACGCTGGCGATCCCGACCCGCATCTCCTGGCTCAGGCCCGCGACTTCGGTCTCGATCTTGGCATCCAGGCGCTCAACGCGCGCTTCGAGCCGTCCTTGGCCGTCCCGCAGATCGCCGAGGCGCTGAAGGATGAGTCACCCGACGTTCATCGGCGCTTCCAGCCCGTCCGTGCCCGCGCTGCCCGGCCGCTCGCCGCCCGCCTCCTCCACGCCCTCTCACCTCACACTGTACCGAACATGGGAATTGCCGGCCGCCCCACCCGTGCCCAGTCGGCTCTGCCAGTCGCGGCGTCCCAAGCCGCTGGCGTCCCCCGCCGCTGGCGTCCCCCTCCGCTCGCGCCCCACACCGCTCACGCCCCCCGCCGCCCGCGCTCCGTCGCCGGCGTGTGGTCGCGACCCAGCGCCGCCGACCAGATCGCGTGCGAGCGCGCGCCGAGCCTGGCCCGCAGCCACCCGGGCCCCTGCGCGACCAGGTCGCCGACCGTCGCCGCGCCCTCGCCCCGCAGCATCGCCGCCGCGGCGGGCCCGACTCCCCACAGGCGCTCGACGGGCTGCGGCCAGAGCGTCCCCGGCACGTCGGCCCGCGTCAGGGCCAGCACAGCCTCGGGCTCGGCAAGGTCGGCCGCGAGCACGGCAAGCACCCGCTGCGGCCCGACGCCCGCGCGGCAGCCCGCGATGCCCATGGCGCGCAGCTCCGCAACCGCCGCCCGGGCCCGCGCGGCGCCGCCCCGCAGGTCAAAGCCGCCGCTCGGGCCGCCCGGAACCGCCAGCGCCGCCCGCGCCCCGTCCAGCGCTTCCGGCAGGTTGCCGAGGCCCAGCCCCGCCAGGACCGCGCACGCGGTGGCCGCCGTGCCCGCCTCCCTCCGCGCCAGCCGGATGCAGATATGCGTGGAGCCCTGCGACGCCACGGCGCCACCCCCTTGGCCCATCGTAGGGTGGCGAACATTTGTTCGTCAAGGCATCCAGGCCTGTGTGGATGGAGAGACTCTTGCGCGGAGGTGCCACTCCATGAGCCTCGGCTCCGAGTCATTCGAGTCCTTCCGCCAGAACCTGGCCCACCGCCTCGACCAGGCGCAGTCGATCGGTGCCTCGCGCGGCACGATCCTCAACGCCGCCAAGGACGTCGCCGAGTGGCTGAACGCCGAGGTCAGGCCCACCAACCCCGAGCAACGCCTGCTGAAGGAGCTCTGGGATGTCTCGGACGACCGCGAGCGCCACGCGCTCACGAACGTGCTGGTCAAGTTCATCGACCGCACCCCGTAGCGCCGCCCGCAGGGCTCGCCGCGCTCCGCCGGGAATCTCACCGGTATGAGCAGCGTGCGTCTGCGTGTCGGCAAGGAGCGCGCGATCGCGGCCGGTCGCCGGTGGGCGTACCGGACCGAGTTGCTGCCCGCCGACGCCCCGCCCGGTGCGGTGGTCGACCTGCTCGACAGCCAGGGCGCCTTCGTGGCGCGGGGCTTCTTCAACCCGCGCTCCGAGCTGGCCTTTCGCGTCGTGACCGAGGACCCGGCGGAGCCGGTCGACGCGGATTTGGTGCGGCGGCGTATCGCCGCCGCTTGGGCCTACCGCAAGGCGGTCGCCGATGATCCGAGGTACTGCCGGGCCTTCTTCTCCGAAGCGGACGGCCTGCCTGGCCTGGTCGCCGACCGCCTCGGCGAGGTCGTCGCCCTGCAGATCTCGGCGCTCGGCCTATTGCCCTGGCACGGGCTCATCGTGGACACGCTCGCCGAGCTGCTGCGCCCCGCCGCGATCGATGAGCGGGGCGAGGGCGGGGCCCGCCGCCGCGAGGGCCTGCCGGAGGGCTCCGGCGTCCGCTGGGGGGTGCTGCCCGAGCCCCTGGTGGTGGAGGAGGGTGGCCTCCGCCTGCGGGTCGACGTGGCCGCCGGGCAGAAGACCGGCCACTACCTCGACCAGCGCAGCAACCGCCTGCGCCTGCGCCAGCTCGCCCGCGGGGACGGGGTGCTGGACGCCTTCTGCAATACCGGCGGCTTCGGGCTGCAGGCGCTGGCCGCGGGCTGCGCGCGCGCGACCTTCCTCGACATCTCGCCGGATGGCGTGGCCGCTGCCCTCGCCAATGCGGCCGCCAACGGCTTCGCCGCCAGCGCCGAGGGCACGGTGGCCAACGCCTTCGACCAGCTGCGCGCCTATGAGCGGGACGGGCGCCGCTTCGACGTGGTCATCCTCGACCCGCCCGCCTTCGCCCGCGGCCGCCGCACCCTGGACGCCGCCTTCCGCGGATATAAGGAGATCAACCTGCGGGCCATGCGGCTGCTGCGGCCGGGCGGGCTGCTCGCCACATCGTCCTGCTCCCAGCCCGTCAGCGACGACATGTTCCTGCGGATGCTCGCCGATGCGGCGGCCGATGCCCGCTGCCGCATGCGGGTGATCGACCGGCGCGGCGCGGGCCCCGACCACCCGGGCCTGCTTGGCGCCGAGCAGACACTCTACCTGAAGTGCGTATTCCTGGAGCGTCTCTGAGCCCTCTGGTACAATGCTCCTTGCGTTGGGGGGCGGTACCGGGATGGATCCCTCGACCATGATGGGGCTGACCCTGCCCGGTGCGCTGCCGCCCGTGTGGGTGGTGGCGCTGATCCATGCCCTGGAATGGGTCCTGATCGGCTACACGGCCTACGTCACCATCCTGCCGCTGGCGGGCTTCACCACCCGGGCCGAGCGCCGCCGCCCGCCACCGCAGAAGCGGTTCGCCATCGTGATCCCCGCCCACAACGAAAGCGTCGTCATCGGCAACCTGGTGGACTGCTGCCTCGCGATGGACTACCCGCGCCGGCTCTTCGACGTGTACGTCATCGCGGACAACTGCACGGACGACACCGCGGCGGTGGCGGCCCACCACGGCGCGCGCGTGATCGAGCGCACCAGCGCCCGGCGGCGCGGCAAGGGCTATGCGCTCGAGGACGCCTTCCAGCGGCTGCTCGCGGGGCGCCGGTACGATGCCGTCGTCGTCTTCGACGCCGACAACCTGGTCGAGCCCTCGTTCCTGCAGGTGATGAACGCCGAGCTGCTGGCCGGCCGCGACATCATCCAGTGCCGCATCGACGTCAAGAACCCCGACGATACCTGGGTGGCCGCCACCTTCGGCATGTCGTTCTGGACCAGCAACCGCTTCTGGTTCCTGGCCAAGCACAACCTCGGCCTGTCGGCGGCCCTTGGCGGGACGGGGATGTGCATCAGCACGCGCGCCCTGCGCGAGGTCGGCTGGCAGCCCAGCAGCCTGACGGAGGACCTGGAGTTCTCGGCCCGGGCGCTTCTGGCGGGCTATAGGACCTACTGGTCGCACGAGGTGGCCATCTACGACGAGAAGCCGCTGACATTCGCCCAATCATGGCGCCAGCGCATGCGCTGGGCGCAGGGCCAGGCCCAGGTGGCCTTCCGCTACCTGCCGCGCCTGCTCTGGGCCGGCATTCGCGAGCGCAGCATCCTCAAGCTGGAGGGCGGGTTCGCCCTGTTCCAGCCGTTCTACGTCATCCTTTCGACGGGCGTCTACGGCCTCGGGATCGTGCTGGCCCACTTCTGGGTCCTGCCGCTGATGCCCCTCGGCGTGCCGTTCTGGATCGGCATCGCCATCGCCGATTACGTGCTGCCGGCGGCGGCGATGCTGGCCGACCGGCGGCCGAAGCGGCCCCTGCGCTTCCTCATCCTCTACCCGCTCTTCATGTACTCCTGGATCCCGCTGACCTGGGGCGGCGTCATCCGGGCACGGCACCGCGATTGGGTGCACACATCCCATACGCGCGCCATCGCCTACGCCGAGCTGGCGGGGGGCAAGGGTGCGGGATAGCGACGCGATCCAGCGCCTGCCGGGGTCCGACCTTGTCTTCGTCTGGATCATGGCCGAGCTTGGCGCGGGCCTGCTGCAGGTGGCGGCAGTCACCGCGCTCCGCGCTCCCGTCGCGCGGCTGCTCGCCAGCTACTTCGTCACGGCGGGCGCCTTCCTTGGCGCGACCCTCTTCTGGCTCGCGGCGCGCCGCGTGCGCCGTCACTGGTTTCAGCGGGTGTCGCCCGCCTGGCTCCTTGGCGGTATCGCGGCGGGGCTGCTCCTGAGGCTGGCCGGGGCGGCCGTGACGGCCCTGGAGCAGCTGGCCGTGCCGCGGATCGTGCCCAACAATCCGGTGGTGACCGCTCCCAGCCTCTTCCGCGATCCCGTCAGCGCCGGCGCGCTGGTGATCGCCGTCGTCGTCGCCGCACCCCTTGCGGAGGAGATCTTCTACCGCGGCCTGCTCTTCCGCTGGCTGCGCGGCCGCCTCGGCCTGGCGGCGGCCGCCTCCGTCAGCGGGCTCCTCTTCGGGGCGGCTCACTTCGACCCCACGCTGCTGCTGCCCCTGGCCGTCGTGGGCGCCGGCCTGGCGGTCCTCTACGAGCGGGCGCGCAGCCTCTGGCCCTGCTACGTGGCCCACGCCTGCCTCAACGCCGTGTCGGTGGCGCTGGCCCTCGCGGCCCTGCGCTGAAGGTGCCGGGCAAGCCGAGGGCGTAGACCGGAGCGGGAAGGAACGTGGCCGCTTGGACTGGAAGGCCGAGGTGGCAAAGCTCCCGGACATCCAGGCCGCCGACCGCGAGATCGACCGCCTGCGCACGGAGCGGCGCGACCTCGCGGCCGGCAAGACCGTGGCCGACCTCAGCAAGCAGGTGGCCGGCGCCGAGGCGGCCCTCGGGCGGCTGCGGTCCGAGCGGGAGACCGTGGCCCGCCAGCAGCGCCTGGACGACCTGGCCCGCCAGAGCGAGGAGGCCGACAAGAAGCGCCTGACGGAGCGCCTTTACTCGGGCACCGTCCGCAGCCCGCGCGACCTGGAGGGCCTGCAGAAGAACATCGCGGGCAGCGACGAGCGGATCGGCGTGCTGGAGACCCGCGTCCTGGAGGCCATGGAGCGCGATGAAGGCCTCGGCGCGCGGATCGCGGCGATGGAGCGCGCATTGGCGCGCGACAAAGAGACGCTCTCGGCCCGGCGCAGCGAAGCCGCGGCACGCATCGCCGACATCGACACGGCGCTCGGCGCTCTCGAGCCCCGCCGCAGGGCCCTGGCCGAGGCCGTCGCGCCCCCGGTGCTGCGGGAATACGACCGGATCCGCGGGCGGGCGGCCGGGGTCGGCGCGGCGGTCGTGAGCGGCGGCGTCTGCGGTGCCTGCAGCGTCGCGCTGCCGCCGCTGCTGGTGTCGCGGCTGGCCCGGGGCGATTCCCTGGTGAACTGCGAGCACTGCGGCCGGATCCTGGTGGGAGGGCTCTGAGGTGGATCGCCTGGAGGTGTATACGGACGGGGCCTGCGCGGGGAACGGCGTGCGCCCGCAAGCGCCCGGCGGGTGGTCGGCCGTCTTCTCGGACGGGCGCCGGCTGAGCGGGGGCGAGGCGGCCACGACCAACCAGCGGATGGAGCGGACGGCCGCCATCCAGGCCCTGCGCGCCGTGCCGGAGGGCGCGGTGGTGACGGTGTTCAGCGACTCGGCCTACCTGATCAACGCCTTCGCCGACGACTGGTTCTCGGGCTGGCTGCGGCGCGGGTGGCGCAACAGCAAGAACGAGCCCGTGGCCAACCGCGACCTCTGGGAGCAGCTGCTGGTCCTGGCGCGGCGGCGGGATGTGCAGTGGCGCAAGGTGCGCGGGAACGCGGGCGACCGCTGGAACGTGGAGGCCGACCGCCTGGCGGTGGAGGCGGCGCGGCAGGTGGGGGCGGCCCGGGTCAGCGGATGAGCGGTGTCCCGCGGCGGCTCGGGGTCGCCGTGCGGGAGGCGCGCCCGCGTAGGACGCTGATGACCAGCAGAAGTATGGGCACCACAAGGCCGAGGATGAGAAACCCCCAGGTGTCCAGCAGGCGGCGCTCACTCAGGGCCTGCGCCTCCGTGGGGATCAGGTAGACGAGGCCGAAGACGACGGGTCCGAGCACGAGCAGCAGCTTGCGGTGGCTCCGCATGCCAAGCACCTTGGCCGTCGTGCGGGCGGCGGCATCCAGAAACAGGGTCGTCTCCAGCCAGAAGCCGTGAATCCAGAAGATCACGGCCGTGACGGCGAGGTTTTGCAGGAAGCGGCCGAACTCGATGGCGCGGATCTGCGAGTAGGACGGCCAGGTGACGTCGCTCACCGACTGGCCGAACGTGAGCGCCGGGCCGACGCTGTGGCCGAGCGCCATGACGATGAGGAGGCAAAACCCCCACAGCGAGGCGCGTGTCAGCTTTGCGGGAACCTCGACCGCCGTGGCGTACACGAGGATCACCACGAACTCGCCGGTCTTGCCGAGCATGAACATCGCCATGTCCCAGATCGGTCCCCAGCCGTTGGCGAGGATGGGCAGGAGGCGGACCAGGGACTCGTGGTTGGTGCCGAGGGCCGCGAGGAAGATCCCCAGGGGGACATCCACCAGCCACAGGACCGCCGTGTTGACGCGCGCCACGACCTCGATCCCCAGCCAGGCACCCCACATGGCCGTGCCGATGAGGAGGAGGAGGAAGGCCCCCTCCGGCACGTACGCCTCCTCGCCCAGGGTCTTGGCGACCAGGACGAAGGTCCGCGAGCTCAGGGTGGCGTCGGCGATGAACAGCAGGACGAAGGCGGGCCCCAGCAGGTAGACAAGCCAGCCCAGGTCGTTGCGGAGGATGGCGACAAGATCGAATCCCCGCCGCCGGCTGGCCAGGGTCGCGATGGCCCACACCCCGAGCAGGCCCATGGGCGCCGCGACGAGGATGGACACCCAGCTGTCGATGCCGGCGACGTGCGCCAGGAAGTGGTCGATCACGGTCGCGTCCTCGATGGCCAGGGTCGTCACGACCATCCAGACCAGCTGCCACGCCGTGATCCCGACGGCTGAGCCGCCCTGCCGTCGCCTGGCGCCCGTCACGATTTGGTGAGCCCGACCGTGGCCAACGTCAACTGCACCCTGAGATCGACGGGCAGCGTTGCCAGCGCGCCCGGCCAGTTCTGCCCCACGCGGGCCCACACGCTTGGCGACGCGCGGTAGACGTCCGTCCCAAAGCCCAGCACGTCGTAGCCGTGATCCTTGACCCACGCGATGGTCGAGCTGGCCTCGGTGTCGACGGCGGCGGCCGCCGCCTCCTGGAGCGTGGTGATGTCGTGAGTGCCGCAGGGCTTAATCAGGCTGGCCCGGGCGGTCAGCGTCACATCCATGGCCTTGAGCTGGCCGCCGGCAATGACGGGCAGCACGCGGGCGCTCGCGTGGTCCACGTCGACCGAGCCGGCGCCGCCCCCGCAGGTGATGGCGAAGGTGCTGCGCACGAAGCGTCCCGTCATCCAAAGGACCATCCGCACCTGGCTGCGCGGCAGCCAGGCCACGAGGCGGTCGTTGAGCAGGACCGCGCTGTCGCTGATGGCAAAGGGCGGCCCCTTGGGGTAGGCGTCGCCCGTAAGGCGAAAAGCCGGCAACAGGAGGCTGCGGCCCTGGTCCGCGTCGATCCGGTAGACGTCGAAGAGCCGCGGCGCCCACGCCGCGGACTCATCGAAGTGGGTGGTTTGCTCAAGGAGCTTCAGCGAGCGGCTGACCGACGTCTCCGGCCCTGACTGCCGCGTGTCGAGCAGCGCGCGCACGGTGCCGTGGACGATCATCACCGCGATCGTGGGCCGAAACCACGGCTCGTGGGTCAAGGTGTCCAGGATCGCGCCGATGCCGTGCTGGGCCGCGGCCTGACCGATCAGGACGATGAGGCTGGGGGCCCAGAGGATGTGGCGGGTGCTGACGTGATTCATGTCGGTCAGGGCCTGGCCCGGGTCGGTGCCGTGGCCCGTCAGGTGGAACGTCTCCGGCACGACCGACGATTGGCCGGCCGAGCCGCCGGCGCCGCCACCGGGGGTCATGGCGGCCCGTGTGTTGTACAGGGACGCGATGGCGTAGTACTTGCCATTGTGCCAGTCGAAGCCGAAGCCGTCTGGGATGAGCAGCTCGTTTGTCTCGTACTTGTTCCAGCAGCCCGCCAGAATCGGTGCCAGGGCGAGCAGGCACAGGACCACCGCCAGGCATCCGCGCCGCTTCCTGCTCATGGCTGCTTTGCCGGGGGCAGGGGCACCTGGTTGGGCGGCTGCCGCACCGGGTCGATCCCGCCTTCCATCTGCGGCCGGGTGTTCATCGCCCACCAGGGTGCGCGCAGCACGAGATCCTTCCAGTCGCGCGCCCGTGCCGGGGCGAGTGGCGCGAGGTAGGGCACCCCGAACGAGCGCAGCGAGGTCAGGTGCAGCACCAGGGCGAGCGACGCGAACAGGAGCCCGAACAGGCCCATCGCCGAGGATGCGATCAGGATGGGGTAGAGCATGAAGCGGGAGACCTGGACGAGCTCGTAGTCGGGTGCGGCCAGGAACTGGATGACCACGGCGGATGTGACGATGATGATCGGCGACGACACGATGCCGGCACGGACCGCCGCCTGGCCGACGACGAGCGTGCCGCCGATGGTGACGGCACTGCCGATTCCCGAGGGGGTCCGCACCCCCGCCTCGCGGATGATCTCGAAGAGGACCAGGATCAGCAGCAGCTCGACGATGGTGGGCAGGGGCACGTTCTCCCGGGATGCCGCCAACACGATCAGCAGGGACGTCGGGATGAGCTCCTGGTGGTAGGTGACGACGGCCACGTACAGGCTGGGAACGAGCACCCCCAGGACGACGGCCATGACGCGGATCCCGCGCAGGATGGAGCTGGGGAACCAGCTCTCGTAGTAGTCCTCGCTGGCCTTGAAGAGGTGTCCGAACGTGATCGGAGCCACGAGCGCAAAGGGCGAGCCGTCGACGATGACGGCAAACTGGCCCTCGAGCAGTCCGGCCGCCACTTTGTCGGGACGCTCGGTGCGCTGGATGGTGGGAAACGGCGAGCCGGGGGCGTCGCGGATGAGCTCGGCCACGTAGTTGCTCTCCAGCACGCCGTCGATGCGGATGCTGGAGATGCGCCGGCGCGCCTCGTCCACCAGCTCGTCGTCGGTCACGCCGTGCAGGTGGAGCAGGTAGACCGTGGTCCGGGTGATGTCGCCCAGCCGGAACACGTCCACCCACAGCCGCGGCGAGCGGATGCGGCGGCGAACCAGGGTCAGGTTGGTCGACGCGTCCTCGATGAAGCCGTCGCGCGGCCCCATGACGACAGGCTCCGAGGGCGCCTGGCTGATCGATCTCTGCGGCGCCTGCGCCAGCTGAATCGCGAGCGCGCGGGTGCAGCCCGGCAGGCAGAGGATCGCCGAGCCCTCGATCACGTGCGTCGCCAGCTCTCCGAATCTGTCCACGGATTCCGTAATGCCCGTCGGTACGATATGACGGGTCAGCTCGTCGAGGTCGGGCTGTGGCCCGAGGGCGGTGTCCGCGATTCGGTCGAACACGGCGCGGATCAGCAGGTCGCGATGGACCATGGACTGGTTGAATATGGTCAGCACCTGCACGCCGTCCCGGCTGAACAGCGTCGTGATCATGATGTCGGCGGCGTTGCCAAAAAGATCGCTCAGCGCCTGCTGCGTGACGTCGATGTCGCCCGTGAGCCGCGCGTCGAGCTGTAGGGCATAAAGCAGGCGCTCCACCGAATCGTGGGCGTCCGCCAGGCTGGCGGCGATCGAGTGCATCCGCTGCGCGACGGGAACCTCACGTGCCATACGCGCCTAGAGTGCCCCGGCGCACCGCTTGGACCACGGCCTCCGAATCCCGTACAATGGGGCCACCGGTGGCGAGCCGGCCAGGCGATCGCGAGCGCCGCGCCGCGGCGTTTGAGGAAAGTCCGAACAGCGCAGGGCAGGGTGCCGGGTAACGCCCGGCGGGGGCGACCCCAGGGAAAGTGCCACAGAAACGTGAACCGCCCGCGGCGCGCGCGCGCGCGGCGCGGGCAAGGGTGAAACGGTGCGGCAAGAGCGCACCAGCGGTCGGGCAACTGGCCGGCTCGGCAAACCCCACCCGCTGCAAGACCAAATAGGGAACGGATGACGCTGCCCGCCGACGTTCCGGGTTGGTCGCTGGAGGCGTCCGGCGACGGGCGCCCAAGAGAAATGATCGCCCGCGACAGAATTCGGGTTACGCGCCGACTCGCCCAAACGCAGCGACAGGCGGGACCAAGGGTAAGCCTGTGCACGCCACAGGGCCGGCCCGAGGTCCCACTTGTTGTGCGGCTCCAGGCCGCGCTGTCGCGCGGGAAGCCTAGCCCCTATGAGTTGGCTTCAGACGGCAGCAGCGGCGGCCACAGGCGTAATCGGGCTCATCATCGTCGGCGCGCTTCTCTTCCGCCTCACAGGCCGGGCCCTGGCGCGCGGCGTGCTCGCGCGCTTCCTCCGGCGGCTCTTCCGCGATCCCTACCACGAGAACCTCTGGGAGATCTTCACGGGCACGTCCCGCTTCGGCGTCCAGCACCTTGTGGAGACCGACCTGCGGGGCAGCACCGGCGAGCCCCTGCAGCGCCCCTTCGGCCGTCGGCTGCCCTTCCCCGGCTTCGACCAGCTGCTCTTCGACGTCGCGCAGCTTGAGCGGCTGCCGACGCCGAATGCGACCCCGGTCGACACGGGTGTCGTGATCGGCCCGCGGGCAACGCGCCCCCTGCGGCTGGACATTCCCATCATGGTCAGCGGGATGGGCTACGGCATCGCCCTGAGCCGTGAGACCAAGGTCGCCCTCGCCCGCGGCAGCGCCCGGGCGGGAACCTCCACCAACACGGGGGAGGGGCCATTTCTGGATGAGGAGCGCCGCGAGGCGCGCCACCTCGTCGTGCAGTATGCGCGGACCGGCGTCCACAACAAGACGCCTGAGGAGCTGCGCCAGGCCGATATGATCGAGATCCAGCTCGGCCAGGGGGCGGAGACGGGCGTCGGTGTTCGGCTGCCGGCGTCGAAGCTCCCCCGCCTGGCGCGCCGGCTCTACCGCCTGAAGCCGCAGGAGGATGCCGTCACCATCCACAGCCGCCTGCCAGGCTATGCGGGGCCCTCCGGGCTGGCGGAGCTTGTGCCGGTGCTTCGCGCCCTGACGGGAGGCGTGCCCATCGGGGTCAAGCTGGCCGCCGGGGATCACCTGGAGGCCGACATCCGCCTGGCGCTGGCGGCGGGCGTCGACTCCATCACCGTCGACGGCGCCGAGGCCGGCACGCATGGCGCGGCCCCGCTGCTGGAGGACGATTTCGGCCTGCCCACCTTCATGGCGCTCTGCCGGGCGGTCCGGGTCCTGCGCCAGCTGCCCGCCGAGCGGCGTCCCAGCCTCATCATCTCCGGCGGCCTCTTCACGACCGGGGACTTTCTCAAGGCGCTGGCCCTTGGCGCGGACGCTGTGGCCATCGGCACTGCCGCGCTCTTCGCCCTGAGCCATGACCAGGTGGCGCGGGCCCTGCCGTGGGAGCCCCCGCTCCAGATCGTCTGGCGCAACACCCGCTTCGCCCGCCGGCTCGACGTCGAGCGGGCGGCCACCGCCCTGCAGCGCTACCTGACCTCCGCCACGCTCGAGATGGCCCAGGGCGCGCGGGCGCTGGGGAAGACGTCGCTGTGGCGGGTTGACCGCGAAGACCTGATCGCGCTCTCGCCCTGGGCAGCCCACCTCGCCGGCGTGCGCCTGGCCTGGCGCGGTCGGCGCGTGGCGGCCGCGCTCCCCGTGCCGCCTGGTCTTGACGCCTGCATCGCCGAGCTCACGAACGCCTTCCAGCAGGAGCGGGCGGTGCTCGAGCGGATCCAGGGCCGTCAGCCGACCAGTGCGCTGTAGACCATCCAGCGGAGCTCCCGCCGCAGCACGGCGGCATCCGGCGCGAAGAGCACCTGGGTGAAGAAGAGCACGATGAGGTCCTCGGCCGGGTCGACCCAGAAGTCCGTCCCCGCCGCGCCGCCCCACGTGTACTCGCCGCGGCTGGCGATGGTCCGCGCCGGGACGGGGTCGAGCAGGGGGGACAGGCCGAGGCCGAAGCCGCGGCCCGCCAGACCGTCGGAGAACAGGCTGCGCCGCGCGACCGCGGCGATGTCGCGCCCGCCGGGCAGGTGGTTTGCGACCATCAGGTCGACCGTGTGCGGTGCCAGGATGCGCACGCCGTCCACCCGCCCGCGCCCCAGCAGCATCCGCGCGAACCGGAGGTAGTCGGCGGCCGTGGAGAGCAGGCCGTGCCCGCCGCCGTGGAACGATCGCGACTGGGTGCGCGGTCCGTCCAGGCCGTGTGCGGCCGTCGCGCGCCCCGTCCGCAGGTCGGGCGCGTAGAGCGTGGCGACGCGGCCGGCATCGCCCTCGGGGATGATGTAGCCCGTGTCGCGCATGTCCAGCGGTCCCAGGATCCGGTCGGCCAGGAACGTGGCGAAGGTCTGGCCCGAGGCCACCTCCACGACGCGCGCCAGCACGTCGGTGGCGTTGGAGTAGTTCCACTCCGTGCCCGGCTCGAACAGAAGGGGGAGCGTCGCCAGACGGTCGCAGAAGGCGGCCAGGGTTGGCGCCGGCTCCTCGTTTCTGCCCTGGAACGCCATGCGGTACATCTCGTCCACGGGGTCGCGCATGTGAAACCAGTAGGTGAGGCCCGCCGTGTGGGTGAGGAGGTGCCAGATGGTGATCGGCGTGCGCGCGGCCTGGGTGACGGGCGCGCGGGCCGGCCCCACGCTGTACACGCGGGCGTCGCCGAAGGCCGGGATGTACTTGGCCACCGGGTCCGTGAGCGCCAGCGCGCCCTCCTCGCAAAGGAGCATGGCGGCGACGGACGTGATCGGCTTGGTCATGGAGTAGATGCGCCAGATGGTGTCGGTCTCGACCGGCAGTCCGGCCTCGGCGTCGCGGGTGCCGGCCGCCCGCACGTAGCCCACCTTCCCGCCGCGCCAGATCACCGCCAGGGTGCCTTTGTAACCCCCGCCGGAGATATGCGCATCCAGCGCCCGCTCCCACCGGTCGAGTCGCGCCGAGTCGAGACCGATTCCCTCCGGGGTTGCCTCCGCCGTCAGCTCGCCCACGACGCCTGCCCCCTCGCAGTCCGTGCCCCGCACCTTCGGCGGGAGGCGGGCGTGTCCTGCCCGGGCTCCCGCGGGGCCTCAGGTCCCGGCGGCCGTCCCGCCAGCCTCCCCGACCACCAGCTCGGGCCCGGCGAGTCCGCCCGGGGCCAGCAGGCGGATGCTGCGGATGATCGCCAGCGGGATGGTCAGGCTGCCCGACTCGCTCTCGACGGCGAGGCCTCCGTCCGACACGCCCCGCACGCGCACGATTCCGAACGAATTCAGGATGACCCGCTGCCCGGCGAGCGCTTCCAGGATGAGCCTTACATTTTGCACGCTGAAACATTCGTACCGCCGTGCCGCGGGCCTTGTGGACATTCGCGCGCGGTGCGACATCCGTTCGACAAAATGGCTACGGTTGGGAGATCCGGCTGGGCGGGCCGGACTCAGGGCCGCATAATGGGCGCATGCGACTCCACATGACCGCCACCGTGTTCGTGCTCGACCGGACCGAGCCGCCGTCGCGGCTGCTGTTCGTTCGCCACGCCAAGGGCCACCTGGCGGGGCTCTGGCTCCCGCCCGGAGGGCACGTGGAGCCGGATGAGCGCCCTGACGCGGCGGCCGTGCGCGAGGTGCGGGAGGAGACGGGCCTCGCGGTCCGGCTGCTGGACCTGGCGCGCCCCGGCTACCCCCAGATCCCGGGGGAGGGCGTGGAGCGCATGCCCCAGCCGCACCATGTGCAGGTGGAGGACATCCCGCGGACCGCGACGGAGGAGGCGCACCAGCACCTGGACGTCCTGTTCGTGGCGGTCGCCGCCGCCGATGCCCCGCAGCGGGCCCTGGTGGGCGAGGCCGGCCGGCCGGTGCGGTGGCTGGGGGAGGGGGAGCTCGAGAGCGTGCCCCTGATACCGGATGCGCGCCTCTGGGCGCGCATCATCTTCGACGAGATGCGCCACTCGGCCTCTGGGCCCGCGGCTGCCGGCATGTAGGGCGGGGATGCCGCTACGGCAGGGCGGCCGGCGCGTTCAGGCCGGGGCCGTCGCCACGTGCGCCAATTCGACTCTGGGTGCGCCATCCAGCGCCTGCACGGACCGGACCACGGCCAGCGGAATGGCTGTGGTGGCGCCGGCCTCGCCCAAGAGCAGCCGGTCGCCTGCGACGCCCTGGATCCGCACAATCCCGAACGAATTGAGGATGACGACCTTCCCGACCAGCTCGGCCCAGTACGTTGCCGGTTCACTGTCCATGCCCGATCCGTTTCGTTTGCCCAACGGTGACGACCTGCTGTTTTGACGCGGCCAGGCCCACGATCGTTCGACATCTGCCCACCGGGGTGATCCGATTCGGCGTGGCCCGCGCGGCGGCGACACGCCAGCGCGGCCAGTCGAACCCCGGCCGGTGCCGCGGGCACCCCGGGAACGACCAGGCCGCGAAGGCGATGGTTGTCGAACGAAATGTGGCGACGTGGACGGGTCGGTGGGGGTTGGAAGCGCGCCCGGCGCGGTCTCGCCCCCGCGCCGGGCGCTGTGGACCCGGCGCCTAGTCCGCCGCCGGCGCGGCAGCCGTCTCCGCCGCGTGCTCGTCGTCGTCGTGCGTGTACCAGACCTTCTCCGCCAGCCCCTCGGCCGCCATCAGGTCGGCCAGGACCTGAGCGTCGCCATGGGTGCTGATGGCGCGACCGCGGTACCAAGCGATCCACATGCCCACCCGCAGCTGCGCCGGCACCTGCGGCAGGGCCTCAATCTGCAGTGCTTGCATCGGCTTTCGCCTCCTACGGGATGGTACGCCCGAAGCCCTCCTTCCACCAAGGCCCGAATTCGTTCGAGAATTCACGAACAACCGCCGACTTCCGCCCTGGGCCGCGATGGCATCCCCCCGCGCGCAGCGCCATGCTCGCGCGCGCCCCCGCGCGCACCTTCTTCCGCCGTCTGCACCCGCGTAGTAGACTGGGGTGACAAACTGAAGTCAATCCAGTTTGGCAGGCCTTTCGCGAATCGGCCACGAACAGCCATTGCAGTGGGGTAGGCGCCCGACCCATATGGAGGTGCTTGTCTTGGGCCTTTGGCTCCAGCTGATCGGCCGGAGCGCGGTCGATACCGTGACGACCGTGACCATTCCCGTCGCCGTGCTCCTGTGGCTTCTGGCCTGGCTGGAGGCCTCTGGCCGGCTCGAGCCGCACCGCTTCCTGGCCGGCTCCGGCTGGCGCCAGACCATCTACGGCGCTGGCCTGGCCGCCATTCCCGGCTGTGCGGGCGGCATCGCCGTCAGCAAGATGTACGTCGAGGGCTTCGTGGCGCCGGCGGCGCTGTGGGCGGCCCACGTCGCCACCTCCGGCGACGCCTCGTTCGTGCTGCTGGTCGGCAAGCCGCTCCCGGCGCTGGGCATCTTCGCCTTCCTATTTGTCCTGGGCTCGCTGAGCGGCATCGTGATGTCCGCGCGCCGGCGCGGCGCGGCGGATCAAACCAGCGTCCGTCCGGTCCTGGGCGGCGAGGCGGAGGCCGAGGACGAGCCGGACGAGAGTCGCGGGGTCCCGCGCCTCTATGGTGTCTGGGTCGTGGCCGTCGTCGCCGCGGTCCTCGCCGCCATCGTGGCCAACGCCGCCGGCGCCGTCGTGAGCGCGATCGCCGGCCTCCTGGCCGTCTGCGCCGTGGTGGCCAGCATCGGGGTCCAGCGGGGCTGGGCCTGGCCGGCCGGCCCCGCCTTCGGCGCTGGGGCCGCCGCCGCGCCGTCTGACCCGCCGGCCGGTGCCGCCGCGGGCGGCGCCTCCGCAGCTGATGACCCGCTCCCGGCCGCCGGAGAGGTCGCCGCGGCCAGCCAGGCCCACCATGTGCGCCGCGGCGCGGAGGTCGTCTACGCGGCCATCCGCACGGCCGTCAAGGACGCGTCGGAGATCACGCTGTGGGTGGCGGTCGCAGACCTGGCCTTCTACGCGGTGCAGCACATCTGGGGCCCGCAGGTCAAGGTGTGGATGAACGGCGCGATGATCCCCGTGACGCTGATCTCGATCGTGGTCGGGATGATCCCGGGCTGCGGCCCGCAGATCTTCCTGGCCCGGCTCTTCACGGCTGGCAGCCTGCCGTTTCCCGCGATCCTCGCCAACAGCGTCAGCCAGCACGGCGACTCGATCTTCCCGCTGCTGGGGCGCCGCCGCAGCCAGGCGCTGCGCGTGACGATCTCCAGCACGATCCTGGCCCTCGTGGTGGGCTTTGTGGCCATCGCCGCGGTCGGCAGGCTCTGATTGCCGGAGAATGTCCCAATTGTCAAGATTCCCACGCCCATGGTACAGGTGGTATGACAAACCCTGCTGGGTGGGATCCGGAACCGCTGGGGTCCGGATCGCGGGTTCGAATCCCGCCGGGGTAGAGCCTATGGCGGTCGCCGGGGAGCATCCCCTTGGCGACCGTCTCCGTTTTGCCGGGGGGTGGGCTGTCGCAGCCTGCAGCAGCGTTGCCCGTCCCGCACGGGCGGGGCGGGCAACGGGCACCCAAACCGATCGCCGGCTACGCGGCCACCGTCACGTGCGCCAGGTGGTCCGCGTCGCCCAGCGCGGCCATCAGGCGCTGGAAGACAGGCCAGCAGGCCTCGACCTCGGGCTCCGGCACCCGGATCTCCAGGCGCACCACCCCGCCGCCGCGGTGGACCGTGAGCGAGACCCCGAGCGGCAGCATGTCCGCCTCGGCCGCAACCGCCCCGAGGACGACCTTCAGCCGGTCCGCCGACAGCACCCAGCGCGCCGCCCGCACGAGCCGCTGCGCCGCCTCGGCCGGCGCCCCGCGGATGGCGAACGGCGCCGGCGACCAGAGCCAGCAGTTCCCAGTCTCCATATCCGGCTCGCCCGCCGCCCCGGCCACAGCCGCAAGGGCCACGGCGGCATCCGGCCCCACCTCGTGCGTCATCTCCACGGAGAGCCGCTGGCTGTCGGCCCGATATTCGATGGCGAAGCCTTGCCCCTCAAGGGCGGCGCCCCCATCCACCCGCGGCGCGCGCACACCCACGCCGGCCAGCGCTTGCTCCACGGCCGCCCAAGCGGCATCATCGGCGTGAAACCAGAGCCAGATCGCCGGGACGAGCAAACGGTAGCCGTTCACGGCGACCACCCCCTCGCGTCACGGGAGCGTCACGGGAGCTTCCCCGAAGCTTCCTGGGACGGGATCGGGTTTCCTGCGGAAGGAGTGCGCGTATGCCTGGGTTCGACCCCTCACCGCCCACCGCCACCCGGCGGCCCACCTGGGACGAGTATTTTATCGCCATGGCCGACCTGGCGGCCACCCGCTCCACCTGTCCGCGCCGGCAGGTGGGCGCCGTCCTGGTGCACAGCAACCGCGTCATCGCCACAGGATACAACGGCGCCGTGCGCGGCGCCCCCCACTGCAGCGACGCCGGCTGCCTGGTCGTCGACGGCCACTGCGTGCGCGCCGTCCACGCCGAGCTGAACGCCATCCTGCAGTGCGCCGTCACGGGGATCTCCAGCGCCGGCTGCACGCTGATCACCACCTCGTTCCCGTGCGTCGCCTGCGCCAAGGCGGCCGTGCAGGCCGGCATCGTCGGCGTCGTCTACCTCTCGCCCTACCCGGACCCGAACTCCGCTGAGGTCCTGCGTGCCGGCGGCGTGCACCTGCACCGCGCCGTGCGGCAGCCGGACGGTGCCTACCGCGTCGAGCCCGAGGTGTAGGACCCACGGCCCCGAGCGCCGAAGCATCCAAGGGACCGCGCGTTCGCGGAGTCACAAGAAGTCACAAGAAGTCACAAGAAATGACAAGAAAGGTGAGTGGAGACTTGCCGCGCATCGTGTGGAGCGTCCTCTTCGTGATCGTGCTGATCGCCATGATCGGCCTCGCCGGCATGCACGCCACGGCCCCGCATGTCGTCTTCGCCGACCAGTTCGCGGCCGGCGTGCTGGTGCCGCTGTGCCTTTTGGGCGTCGTGATCTGGGTCGTGGCCATCCGCATGCTGATCGCGGGGCGCAAAAAGCACTGATTCGGTGGCCGCCGCCCTGCGGCGGCGGCCGTCATCACCGTTCCGCTGCGCATCATGCCGGGTGGGGCCGGGTGCGGACGGGCGCGGCGGCCGCCACCCAGATGGCGCGCGGCGACCAGGGCCGCGTGCGTCCCCCCTCCAGGTCGCCGTACACGCCGGTCACCCGGAAGCCCGCGTCCTGCAGGCGCAGGCGGATCTCCGGCGGCCGGTAGAGCCGCTGGTGGATGATGTAGGTGCCGAGCAGGCGCCCATCGAGGCGCACCCGCCAGCGCGCGTGCAGCAGGCGCCGCTCGCCGTCGTAGGCGAGGTCCTCGGTCACGCCCGCGCCGCCCGTCACGTAGGCCCTGGTGCGGCCGCCCTGCTGCGTCCACCAGTCGGCGTGCAGCGTGTCGAGCAGGAGCCCCGCCCCCGGCTGCAGGCGCGCCCGCACCTGGGTCAGCACCGCGCGGTTGTCGCGGTCCTCCAGGAAGTACCCCCACGAGTTGAAGAAGCAGATGGCCGCATCCGCCGGCGGCAGGTCGGGCAGCCGGCGCAGGTCCGCCTCCACCCAGCCCACCTTGAGCTTCGCGGCGTCGGCCTTGGCGCGCGCCGCGTCCAGCTGGGGGCGCGACCGGTCGATCCCGACGACCTGGAAGCCGCGCTGGGCCAGGGCCAGGCTGTGCCGGCCCGTGCCGCAGGCGAGGTCCAGCACGAGCGCCGGCGGCCGCAGCCCCAGCGCCCTGACGGCGAAATCGACCTCCGGCTCGGTCAGGCTGTGCTGGCTGGCGAAGATGCGGTCGACGGCCGGCCCCAGGTCGTCGTAGAACCGCTCCCACCACACCTCAGGTGCTGAGGTTGCCACGCGGGTTGGCCCCGGCCGGCAGATAGGCGTTCACGGGGTAGCCGCGCTGCTCCCAGTACCCCACCACCTGCTGCTTGGCGACCGTGATGCGGTTGACCCACTTCACCGACTTGTACCCGTACATCGCGGGCACGACCAGGCGCAGGGGACCGCCGTGCTCCTCCGCCAGCGGCGCGTTGTTCATGGTGTAGCCGAGCAGCGTCAGGCCGTCGGTCGCCTGCGGCAGGCTGAGGCTATCGACGTAGACCCCGTCGGCGGAGTGAAAGGTCAGGTAATCGCCCCGCGCGCCACCGCACGCGCTCAACAGGGTGTCGAGGTCCACGCCCTCCCACATGACGCCCGGCACGACCCAGCCCGTCACGCACTGCCATGTGTACACGCCCGTCGTCGATGGCAGGGCCTGCAGGTCGGCCAGCGTGAAGGTGCGCGGGGCGCTCACCAGCCCGTCCACCCTCAGCCGGTAGGCGGCCGGGGCGATCCGCGGCATGGGGCTTGTCACCGAGTAGATCTGCCAGCCGGACGTCGACGCGATGTCGCCGCCGGCGTTGGCCAGCACGCGCACGATGGTGTCGAGCGAGATGGAGGCGAAGAGTCCAAGCACGGCTCCGCCGCCGGCGACCCGCAGGAAGTCCCGGCGCCGGATGCCGTCGCGCAGCTCGACGGGGAGGGGGTCGCGGCGGGCCCGCGCCCGCGCCAGGTGCCGGGCGGTATGGACGGCCGCCCAGATGCCGAGCGCGATGGCCGTGGCGCCGTGCAGCAGGAACGCGTTGGCCCGCCAGGCCACCGGGAACCAGCCGATGCGCCAGATCAGGATGCCGGTCACGCTGCAGCCGGCGCCGACGCCCAGGCTGATCAGCCAGTCCGGCCAGGCGAAGCGGCGCTGCGGCAGGGCGGCGACGACGGGCGCAAAGAGGAGCAGAAAGAAGGCGATGCCCGCCACGGCATGGATCCAGACGATGGCGCGGAGAACCGGGATCAGCGCCGTGTGGGTCGCGGGGAGGTAGATGAGCAGGCCCGTGACGAGCAGCAGCGGCAGCAGGGCGATCGCCGCCGTGTGCGCGCGGCGAAGGAGGATGGGCCACCGGTGGCGCTGCACGGCGACACCACCTCTGGCCCATTATGTTCCCGCCCCCCGCGACCGGCAACCTAGGTCCGCGCGCGCACCCTGCTCAGCACCCAGATGGCGGCGGCGACGGCGGCCACGATCACAACGACCTTCATGACCCCGGCCACCAGCGCGAAGGCGATGTATCCGGCGACCGCGATGACGACGAGCCACAGTATGGGCACGATGAGCCCCTCCTGGGCTCATCGTGCCCCGCGGGTCTCCTGCGGTATGCTCGGGCCATGAACGCGAGCATTTGGGCGTACGCGGGCGACCCTCTGCCACCAGGGTTCGACGTGATGTCGTGCGCTGTCATCTATCATGCGGCAACCCTTCTGACGCCGGACGCCCACGTGCGCCCCGTCACTCCCGGTGCCCGGTTCCGTCCGGGTCCCGGATATCGCGGCCTGCGCCCGCCCTGCGTCGCCGAGGACGCCGAAGCGGCGGCCGCCGCGTGCCCGGTTCCGTTCCACGCGTGGACGGTGCTGCTCCACGACGACGGCGCCGTCAGCGGCGCGCCCCGCCAGCAGACCTGCTTCGGAGACCCCATGCCGCACTGCATGTGCCCGTCACAGGCGTCGGTCCGCGCCTACTGCGAGGATGTGGTCGCGGACCTGGCCTCACGTTCCTGGGTGGACGGCCTGGACGTCGAATCCCTTTATTTCAGCCAATGGCCGCACGAGTGGCACCACGTGAAGTATGGCGTGACGCCCGCAAGCGTCGCGCTTTCGACCTGCTTCTGCGAGGCGTGCCGCCGCAGGGCGGAGGAAGCAGGCGTGGACTGGCTCGCTGCGCGCGCGGACGCGCAGAGGCGAGCCCGCCACGAGCTGCCGCCAGCCACGGAGCCGTCCGCCTATGACCAGGTCCGCTGCGAGACGATCTCGTCGCTGCTCGCGAGCTGCAAGCGGGCCGCCGGCAACAAGCCCTTCCGGCCAATCCTCTCTGGAGGCCTTCTGCCCGACCTCTGGCAGGTCGGTGTCGACCCCGAGGCATGGCGTCAGCACGAGGTGATCGTCACGCTCTATGGCGAGGCGCGCCGGAAGGCGGTACAGGCGCACGCCCTCCTGGGTCCGTTCGTGGCTGGCTTGAACGCCTGCGACCCGTATTTCGCCGAGCTTGAGGCCATTCCCCAAGCCCGGGGCTATGCGCTCTACCACGCCGGCCTGGTCCCTCCGGAAAGGCTAAGGCTGCCCTCTACAGGGCAGCCTTAGCCTCGGGGGTGTCCCCTTGCGGGTCCTGACCCAGCTCATCATCAAGTACCTGATGGTCGGCCTCATCACGGTCCTGGTCCTGCCCGCGGTCGCCGCCGTGACCTTCGGCCAGGCGCTTTGGGCGGCCCTGCTCGTGACCCTGATCGGCTACGTCCTCGGGGATGTCGGCATCTTGCCGCGCGCGGGGAACTCCGTGGCCGTGGTGGCGGACTTCGCGCTCGCCACCCTGATCTACTGGGCCCTGCCCTTTGTCATGCCCGTCGCCATAGGGTTCGGCCCCGCCCTTGTGACGGGCGGGGCCGTGGCCGTGGGGGAGATTCTCTATCACATGTACCTGACCGCGTCGCGGCCGAGGCAGACGAGGGGATAGGCGGCCGGCGGCCGCCTACCGGTACTCCGCCATCAGCTTGTCGACGAGGGCCGCATCCGCGCGCTTGACCATGTCCGCCATGGAGCCGCCCGTGTACCCGGGAATGAACTCGTCGTAGGACGGCCCCTCCTCGGCGTACACGAGGCCGCGCACCAGATCGCCGTGCTCCATGACCTTGGCGAAGGCCGACGCGCGGTCGGCCGGGTTGTGGCTGCCGTCCTCGTCGAGGTTGTGCAGCCGCTCGCGGTACCAGTCGTAGGTGTTGACCTTGTTGAAGGTCACGCACGGGCTGATGGTGTTCAGGAGCGAGAAGCCCTTGTGCTGGATGGCCCTGACCATCAGGTCGACCAGCTGGGACCGCTCCGCCGAGAAGCCCTGGGCGATGAAGCCCGCGCCGTTGGCCAGCGCCAGCCGCAGCGGATGCATGGGGTTCTCGGCCGAGCCGGCCGGCGAGGTGGTGCTCTTGAACCCGTGCGCCGACGTCGGGCTCGTCTGGCCCTTGGTCAGGCCGTAGACCTGATTGTCCATCACGATGTAGGTGATGTTGATGTTGCGCCGGATGGCGTTCAGGAAGTGGTTGCCGCCGATCCCGAAGCCGTCCCCGTCGCCCCCGGCGGCGATGACGGTCAGGTTCGGGTTGGCCATCTTCACGCCGATGGCGCAGGGCAGCGAGCGGCCGTGCAGCACGTGCAGGCCGTACGCGTTGAAGTAGCTGCTGATCTTGCCGGAGCAGCCGATGCCCGAGACCACGGCGATCTCGTGCGGCTGCAGCCCGAGCTGGGCGGCCGCGCGCTGCAGGGCCTGCAGCACGCCGTAATCCCCGCAGCCGGGGCACCACGTGGGCCGCTCCTCGCTGACGAACGACTTAGGCGATACGAGCGCCGCTGACATCGGCGATGACCTCCTTGGCCCGCATCTCGACCTCGCCAGGCCGGATAGGGTCGCCGTCGTACTTGAGCAGCGTCGGCAGCAGGTCGCCGCCGATGCGGCTCCGGATCAGGTGGGCCAGCTGGCCCGTCGCGTTGCTCTCCACCACGAGGACGGACCCGGCGCCGTCCAGCGCCGCGGTCAGCTCCTCCGCCGGAAACGGCCAGAGCCGGGTCAGCTGGACCACGGCCGTGCGCGTCCCGCCCGCGTTCAGGCGGTCCGCCGCCTCCCAGAGCGACCCCGTCGTGGCGCCAAAGCCCACCAGGACCAGGTCCGCCGGCACGTCGCCCCGCACGGAGAGGCCCGGATAGTCCACCTCGTCGATCTTGCGCAGACGCTTATCCATGATGGCCTTGCGGATCTTCGTGTCCTCGGTGATCCGGCCGTTCCACGTATGCTCGTCGCCGGTCGTCAGGTGGATGAAGCCGGGCGTCCCGGGCAGCACCCGCGGCGAGATCCCCGACGGGGTGTCGGCGAACCGCTCGAACTGGCCCCTGACCTTGGCCAGCGCGTCCGGGCCGCTCAGCAGCGCGCCGCGGTCGACCCGCACCCGGCTCACGTCGAACTCGTTCGCCGTGCCGCGCGACATGCCGAGGTAGAGGTCCATGGCCACGATGACCGGGCACTGGTGCTTGTCGGCCAGGTTGAAGGCCTCGGCCATCGCGTAGAAGCATTCCTCGATGGTCCCCGGGGCGATCACGATGCGCGGGATGTCGCCGTGGCTGCCGTAGATGATCTCGTTGAGGTCGCCCTGCTCGTGCTTGGTCGGCAGGCCCGTCGCCGGCCCCGCCCGCTGCACGTCCACGATGACGACCGGCGTCTCCGTCAGCCCGGAGAGCCCGATGGCCTCCTGCATCAGCGAGAAGCCGGGCCCCGACGTCGACGTCATCGCCCGCGCGCCGGCCCAGTTGGCCCCGATGGCCATGCACAGCGCCGCGATCTCGTCCTCGGCCTGGATCACGACCCCGCCCACCTTGGGGAAGTGGACGGCCAGGTACTCCATGATCATGCTGGCCGGGGTGATCGGGTAGGCCGCCAGGAACCGGCAGCCCGCCGTCAGCGCGCCCATGCCCGCGGCATAGTCGCCCTCGATGACCAGGCGCCCGTCCGGCTTCATGCCCGAGTCCACGAGCTTGAAGTGCGCCTGGTGGCCCCAGCGCTCGCGCACATACTTGCGCCCGGCATCCAGTGCCTCGAGGTTGGCCTTGACCACCTCTTGCCCCTTGCGGCCGAACTGGCGCTCGATGAACATCTCGAAGGGCTCGACCGGCAGGCCGGTGAGCTCGCAGGTCGCGCCCATCGCCACCATGTTCTTCATCAGCGAATTGCCCAGATCGGACGCGATCTTCGTGAGCGGCACCTCGGCCAGGGTCACGCCCCGCTCCTCCGGGAGTTTGGCCCCGAACCCGTCCGCGATCACGAACGCGCCGGCCGGCAGCTCCCAGAAGTTATAGTCGATGCTCTCCTGATCGAATGCGATCAGGATGTCGGTCTGATCCCCGACGGCATAGACGGGACGGGTCGCCACGCGCACCTGGTAGTTGGTGTGACCACCCTTGATGCGCGACATAAAATGCCGGTAGCCGAACGTGTAGTAGCCTAGCGAGTGGCAGGCATTCAAAAACACGATGCCCGTGCTGTCGATGCCCTCGCCCTGCTGGCCCCCGACTTTCCAGACCAGTTCGGTCCGCATCGGGGTCACTCCCTTCCGACCCATTATAGCGCCCGACTTTCTCGGGGCAAGGTTCGCGCAGAGTCGGCGGCGAACGCTTGCAAAGCCGTCGTGACGGCCCGCGCATGCGCGCGGGCCGACCGAGACCGCGCCGATGCGACTGACAGGAGTTGGGATATCGCATGGACGAACGCTGTCCCGTGTGCGGCTACGCCATGCACCGCTTCTGGGGCACCTGGCGCTGCGAGAATTGCGGGTTCAAGGGGGTATGCGGCGACGACTGCCGCCCCGTGGGGGACTCCAAGCGACCGCCTTCGCCGCGCGGCTCGCGTACGCTCAACGCGTCCGACCGCCAGCGGTAAGGAGCGGACCCTTGCCCGCCATCAGGGTCGTGATGCTCGCCGCCCTCCTCGCCCTCGGACCGCCGGCGGCCGCCCTGGCGGCTTCCGCCACGCCCTCGGCGGGGTCGGCCTACGGCCAATACCAGCAGCAGACGGCGGCCGTGACCAAGATCGCGGAGCAGGTGGCCGCGGCCGATGCCGCCATCGTCCGGGCGCAGGGGGATCTCGCCACCCTGAAGTCGCAGGCGGCGGCGACGCAAGCGCACCTGGCCGATCTGCGCGGGCAGGCCGCGCGCATGTCGACCCAGGTCGCCGGGCAGAGGACCCGGGTCGACGCGGCCGTTCGCTTCCTCTATGAGGACGGCAGCGTGTCGTTCCTGGGCGTGCTGCTGCAGGCCACCAGCTTCAGCGACTTCCTGACGCGCTTCTCGCTCGTGGTGCAGGTCGTGACGGCCGAGGTCGGGCTGCTGCGGACGGCCGCGGCCGATCAAGCGGCGCTGGCCAAGCAGGAGGCGGCCGTCGCGGCCACGAGCCAGCATCTCGCCACCGAGACGGCGGCCCAGGCGGCGACCGTCGCCCAGCTCAGCAAGGATCAGGCCGCGCGAACGGCCGCGCTGGCGGCCGCCCAGAGCCAGGCCGCCTCCGCGGCCGCATCGCTCGCCGCCCTGGACCAGGCCCTGCTGCAGGGCCTGCCGGAGCTGAACCAGGTGCTGGCGGGGTGGTCGCAGCTGCCCTGGGGGAACGTGCAGCCGGCCAACGTGTCGGTGGACCTTGGCGCCGGCGACGTGGCGGTGACGCTGTCGGCCTCAGGGCTCAACGCCGCCGTGTCCATCGCGCCGCTGGCCCTCGCCCTAGCTCCGGCCGGGGTGTCCCTGGCGGCGCCGGGCATGGTGCTGACGGGTCCCGTGGCCATCCGGGGCGGCGACGTGACGTGGGAGCCGGACCAGCTGACCGTCGCCGGTGCGCCGGCAGGACCGGGTGTCCTGCCGGCGCTGTTGGCGGGGCGCAAGCTGGTGATCCCCGTGCCGGCGCCCGCGCCAGGGCTGAGTCTGAAGTCGGTGCACCTTGGGGACGGGTCGCTTCAGCTGAACTTCGGCCTCTAACGCGCGTGGGTCGGGTGGCCCGACTCCACCAGAAACGCAACGTTCACGTTGGCCCGGTACGTCTTGATGCGTCCCTCGTCCACCTGCGCCGTGAGGTTGATGACCTCCACGCCCGTGATGCCGCGCACCGTGCGCGACGCCTCGGCCACCGCGCCGCGGACGGCGTCCTCCCAGCTCTCCTCCGAGTCGGAGACCAATTCGATCACGTTGACGACCGCCATGCCTCCACCTCCGGCGACGGATCGCACGGGTTCCACCCGTGCGATTGCGGGGTCAGACGTAGGATGGTCGCCGCGGGCGCAAGCCATACGCTCGCCGGCCCGGACATACGCTCCTCGGGGTGAGGCGCGGCCGTGGGCGGCGAAGGTGGGCAAAGATCGGGCGGCGGCCTTCTGCGACGGGCGGCCCAGGGGCTCGCCCTCCCGGCCGACCTCGTCTATGACCTGCCGCGCCTGACGGCCGTCGCCGGACTGTCGCTCACGGTGGAGAACCACCGCGGCCTGCTCGCCTTCGCGCCGGATCAGGTGACGATCGCCGCGGGGACCGGCCGCATCGTCGTGCGCGGCAACGATCTGCGCGTGGGCGTGGTGCGGGGCGAGGAGATCACGGTGACGGGCCAGCTGCGGGCGATCCTGTTCGAGCCGTAGCTGCGGGGCAAACGCGGGTCGTTCCGCGCGCACACGGGGTTCCATGGCTATGGACTTGGCCAGGCTGGCTGGGCGGCGGTCGTCCCGCGCGCGCACGGGGTTCCATGGTAAGCGCGGGTCGTCCCGCGCGCAGACGGGGTTCCACTGGTAAACGCGGGTCGTCCCGCGCGCAGACGGTGGTCAAAGGTAAGCGTGGGTCGTCCCGCGCGCAGACGGGGTTCATAAAGGAGGCGCCGCGGTAGCATCCACCTTCCTCCGCTTCTGCCTGGGCTACGTGCGGGTGCGGCTGCGCGGCCGGGAGCTGGCGGCCTTTGTCAATGCGTGCGCGGCCGCGGGCGATGCCCTCTGGAGCCTGTGCCCCACGTGGCCGGGCGAGGCCGAGGCCGTCATGCGGCTGGACGGCTTTCGCCGCTGCCGGCGCGCGGCGCGGCTGACGCACACCCGCGTCCACATCCTGGCGCGCGGCGGCCTGCCCTTCCGCGTGCGGCGGATCGCGGGGCGGCCCGTGCTGGTGCTGGGCGCGGTGGCGCTCGCGCTGGCGCTCTGGGCGTTCGGGACGCGCATCTGGGTGGTGCAGGTGCAGGGCGGCGATCCCCGCGCGCAGGTCGAGGTGCTGGCGGCGGCGGCGGCGTTGGGGCTCCGCGCGGGCGCGCCGCGCTCCGCCATCGACCCCCGCGAGCTGTCGGAGGACCTGGCGGCCCGCGTCCCGGCCATCGCGTGGGCCGCCGTCCGCATTCAGGGCGTGCGCGCCGACCTGACGATCGCCGAGCGCGTGACGGGCGCCGGCGAGGCCAGCGCAGCGGGGCAGTATGATCTCGTCGCCGCGGCCGATGGCATCGTGGAGCGCGTGCTCGCGCTGCGGGGCAGGGCGATGGTGGTGCCCGGCCAGACCGTCGTGCGCGGCCAGGTGCTCATCGCTGGCGCGGATGGCGCCTCCCCGCGCGGGGCGGTGACGGCGCTCGTCTGGTATCATAAGACGACGGAGATCGCGCTCCGGCGCGCCGTCTCCGTGCCGACGGGTCGGGAGGTCGAGCGCTGGCGCCTGGTGCTATTCAGGTGGCGGGTCGGGCTCGGGTCCGCGGCGCCGCTGCCGTTCGCGGATTATCAGCTCGTGACGCGGCAGTGGTCCATCCGCTGGCGTGCGCTGGAGCTGCCGATCGCCGTGCAATCATTGACGTACCGCCAGGTGGACCAGGTCCTGCGCCAGCTCACCCCGCAGGAGGCGGCGGGCGAGGGGGCGGCGGCGGCCGAAGCCGACCTCCGTCGCCAGCTTCCGCCCGGTGCGCGGCCGGGGGAGCCGGTCGTATCCTATGTTCCGTTGGGTGGGGCGGCGGTCGCGGTGAGCGTCACCCTGCCGGCCGAGCAGGATATCGCCGTCCCGCGATCGCTGCCGGGCCCATGAGTGCTGGTATCGGAGGCGATGGACCGTAGCTGAGGAGCGCCGGGCCTTCTCCGTGCCCGACAACGGGCTGGCCCTCGAGCTGTTCGGCCGCCAGGACGAGAATTTGCGCGCCATCGAGCGGGCGCTGGGCGTGCGCCTCCTGGCGCGCGGGAATGAGCTGATCATCGAGGGTCCCGCGCCGGACCGCGTCGTGACGCTGCTCGACCAGCTGCTGGCGCTCGCGCGCGCCGGCCACCACCTCACGGCGCAGGACGTGCGCTACGCCGCCGGCCTCGCCAAGGACGGCCGCCAGGAGGACCTGGGCGAGGTCTTCGCCGACACCCTGGTCACCACGACGCGTGGCCGCACCATCCGGCCGAAGACCCTCGGCCAGCGCCGGTATGTCGAGGCGATGCGCGAGGACAGCCTGGTCTTCTGCATCGGCCCGGCCGGCACGGGCAAGACCTACCTCGCCATGGCCATGGCCGTGGCCGCGTTCAAGCGCCGCGAGGTCACGCGCCTCCTGCTGACGCGGCCGGCCGTGGAGGCGGGCGAGAAGCTGGGCTTTTTGCCGGGCGACCTGCAGGAGAAGGTTGACCCCTACCTGCGTCCCCTCTATGACGCGCTTTACGACATCCTGGGCGTCGAGGCGTTCGGCCGCTACATGGAGCGCGGCTCCATCGAGGTCGCGCCCCTGGCCTACATGCGCGGGCGGACGCTGGATGACTCCTTTGTCATCCTGGACGAGGCCCAGAACACGACCCCGGAGCAGATGAAGATGTTTCTCACCCGGCTGGGCTTCGGCTCGCGGTGCGTAGTCACCGGAGACGTTACGCAGGTGGACCTCCCGTCCGACCGCGAGTCTGGCCTGCTGGAGGTCCGGCGCGTGCTGGACGGCGTCGAGGGGCTGTCGTTCGTCGACCTCGACGAGACGGACGTGGTGCGCCACCCCCTGGTCCAATCGATCATCCGCGCCTATGAGCGCTTCGAGTCGGCGGCGGGCCGCCGGCCGGCCGGCTCGGGGGCGTGAGCCGGCGGTGAAGGGCGTGCGGTCGTCGGGCCTGTGGCGGCGCGTGCAGTCGGCACCCTGGAGCGCGCGCGACTCGGTGGCGCGGCGCGGCTTCTGGTCTGTGCTCTTTGTGCTGGCCCTTGGCGCGGTTTTCGCCAGCGTCGCCCTGACCAGCCAGGTCAGCCTGCAGGCCGGCCAGGCCTCGCCCACCACCATCACGGCCCCGCGCGACTTCGTCGACCAGCCGGACACCGCCAACCAGCGGGCGGCGGCGGCGGCGCGCGTCGCGCCCGTCTACCGTATTGACACCGGCCTGCTGCAGCAGTCTCTGGCCGGCTTCGACAGCGCGCTGGCGGCGGTGAACGGTGCCCGCCAGGCCACGGGCCTCACCACCGCCGAGCGCCAGATCGCCCTCAGCGCCCAGCTTCCGCCCGGCATCCCCGTGCAGGACCAGAACGCCGTCCTCACCACCGACGCGGAGACCCTGGCGGCGTCCGCTGCGGCGGCGCGGGCCGACCTGAACGCGGCCCTGCAGGCCGGGATCCGCCCCAGCGACCTGCCCGCCGCGCGGGCCAGCCTGGCCGCGGAGGTGCAGCGCCTCGGCAACCCGCCGGCCGTCGACGACTTCTTCGCGCGCCTGGTCGGCGGCACGCTGGTGGCCGACGACCTCGAGGACACGGCCGCGACGGCGCAGGCCCAGCAGGCGGCGGCCAACGCCGTCAGCCCGGTGGTGATCGTGACCGGCCAGGTGATCGTGCGCCAGGGCGACATCGTGACAGCCAAGGACCTGACCCTGCTGCGGGCGGCCGGCCTGCTGCGGGTGGAGGGCACGGCGACCCTGGCGCTTGGCGCCCTGGCCGCCTCCGCCGTGCTGTGGGGCCTGGCGTCGGCCTTCCTGCGCCTGCACGACCGCGAGGTGCTGCTGCGCGAGCGCGCCATGGTGCTCTTCGGGATGATCGTGCTGGTGTCGGTGGCCCTGGAGCGGGCCCTGCTGCCGCTTTCGCCCTACCTGGTGCCCGCGGGCGCCGGCACTATCCTTTTCGCCGTCGCCTTCGGCGGCGGCACGGCGGTCTTCGCGGCCGCCCTGCTCGCCGCGGCGGCGGGCGTGCTGACCCACAGCGCCAGCGTCGCCCTGTCCGTGCTGGCGGGGGGGCTGATCGCGGCCTTCAGCGCGGGCACGTTGCACCAGCGCCGCGACCTTGTGCGCGCCGGCCTCTATGCGGGCGTGGCCGCGGCCGCCGCCGTCGGGGCCCTGGCCCTGGTCTACGGCGGCAGCAGCACCGAGGGCCAGAACCTGGCGAGCGATGCCCTGTCGGCCGCCGTGAGCGGGGTGCTGGCGGGCGTGCTGGCCGTGGGCTGCCTGACGTACATCGAGGACATCTTCGGCATCCTGACGCCGGTGCGGCTGCTGGAGCTGGGTAACCCCAACCAGCCGCTGCTGCGCCGGCTGGTCGTCGAAGCCCCCGGCACCTACCACCACAGCCTGATGGTCGGCAACCTGGCGGAGGCCGCCGTGCAGGCCGTGGGCGGCAACGCCCTGCTCGTGCGCATCGGCGCCCTCTACCACGACGTGGGCAAGTTGAAGCGGCCGTACTTCTTCATCGAGAACCAGCTGGGCGGCAGCAACCCGCACGACCACCTGTCGCCGAACCTGTCCGCCCTGGTGATCATCAGCCACACCAAGGACGGCGTGGAGCTGGCGCGCGAGAGCCACCTGCCGCAGGAGATCATCGAATTCATCCGCACCCACCACGGCACGCAGCTCGTCAGCTACTTCTACGAGCGGGCTCGCTCGAGCGCGGACGGGGCCGAGGTCTCCGAGGCGAACTTCCGCTACCCGGGCCCCCTGCCCACGACCGTGGAGCAGGCCGCCCTGATGCTGGCCGACGGCGTCGAGGCCGCAGTGCGGGCGGCGCGCACGCCGAGCAGCGGCGAGATCGAGTCGATCGTGCGCCGGCTGGTGAAGGACCGCCTGGACACCGGCCAGCTGGACCGCGCCCCCATCACGCTGCGCGACGTGGACACCATCACCGTCACGTTCGTGCGCATGCTGCAGAGCGCGTACCACGCGCGCGTCGAGTATCCCGAGCAGGTGGTGCAGGAGTTCCGGCCGGCCCGGCGGAGGGCGGGCGCGTGAGCGCCGAGATTACCAGTGCGGGCGGAACGGATCTGCTGCCCGAGGCACTGCTGAGCCTGATGCGTCGCAGCGTTGAGGCGGCGCTCACGCGCCACTCCGCCGGGGCAGCTGAGGTTTCGGTGTACGTGACAGACGATGGGGAGATCCGGGAACTCAATCATCAGTACCGTGGCATCGATGCGCCTACCGACGTCCTCTCATTTCTGATGGATGAGAAACCCGGCGATCCCTGGCTACTCGGCGATGTGGTGATCTCGCTGCCGCGCGCCCGGTCGCAGGCCGAGGCCTTTGGCCACGATCTGGATCGGGAGCTGTGCTACCTGGCCGTGCATGGCACCCTCCACCTGCTGGGCTATGACGACGAGGACCCCTCCGCCGCGGAGAAGATGGCGCAGGAGGCCGAGGCCGTGATGGCGGAGCTGGGGATCATGCGGTGAAGCCGCGGCGCACATGGGGGGGGAGCTTCCGTGCCGCCGGCATCGGTGTGGTCGAGTGCTGGCGGCGGGGGCCGAACTTCCGGCTCCAGTTGGCAATCGGGTTCACCGTCTGGCGCGCCGCGGCCGCGCTCCGCGTCGGCGCCACGGGCCAGGTCGCCATCCTTCTCGCCGCCGCGCTTGTGCTGGCCATTGAGACCGCGAACACGGCGATCGAAGTCGTGATCGACCTGGTGTCGCCGGAATACCACCCGCTGGCCCGGCTTGCCAAGGATCTGGCGGCGGGCTCGGTCCTGCTCGCGGCGTGCGGTGCCGTCACCGTCGGGATCGCGATCTTGCTGCCACGCCTCATGGCCCTGCCCGGCTCCTGGGCCCGGCTCAGCCCCCCGTTCCTCGCGCTGGAGGTGCTCGTGGCGATGGCCCTGTTTGCGGCGGCGCTGAGGCGGTCGTGATGCACTCGGGCTTCGCCGCCCTCATCGGCCGGCCGAATGTGGGCAAGTCCACCCTGATGAACGCCCTGGTCGGTGCCAAGGTCGCCATCGTCTCGGAGAAGCCGCAGACGACGCGCCACCGGATCGCGGGAGTCATGCACCGGCCGGGCGCCCAGGTGGTGTTCCTGGACACCCCTGGCGTGCACCGGCCACGCCACCGCCTGGGCGAGCGCATGGCGGAGGCCACGGCCTCGGCGCTGGAGGGGGTGGACGCAGCCCTGCTGATCGTGGAGGCAACCTCGCCATCCCCCGGCCCGGGCGACCGGTGGGCCGCCGCCATGGTGGCCGGCGCGGGCTGCCCCGCGTACCTTGTCCTGAACAAGATCGACGCCGGGGGCCGCGCCGCCCTGCCCGTGTACGCCCCGCTCCTGCCGAAGCTGGCCGGTGTCTTCGCTGTCTCGGCCGTGACGGGGGAGGGGCTCGCCGACCTGGCGGAGGCCCTGGTCGCGGCCATGCCGGAGGGCCCGGCGTACTTCCCGGAGGATGCGGTCACCGACCGCCCGGACGAGTTCCTCATGGCGGAGCTCGTGCGGGAGGAGGTCTTCCGCCTGACCCGCGACGAGGTGCCGCACGCCGTGCACGTCGCCGTGGACGAGGTGGCGGAGCGCGACAACGGCACCCTGTACGTGGCGGCGACGATCTACGTGGAGCGCGAGTCGCAGAAGGGGATCCTCATCGGCCACGGCGGAGACATGCTGCGTTCGGTGGGCGCGCATGCGCGCGCCCAAATCGAGCGGATCTTCGGGTGCCCGGTCTACCTGGCTCTGCACGTCAAGGTCAAGGAGCACTGGCGCGACCGCGCGGGCACCCTGGAGAACCTCGGCTACCGCCGCGAGCCATAGTGTGATACCTTCGTCCGAAAGGCCGCGAGGGGGTCGCCGATGAAGGCGGAAGAGAAGTTCGGGTCGATTGGGGTCACGTTCGACGACGTGGTGCTCCTGCCCGCCGAATCCAGCGTCCTACCGCGCGAAGTGGACACCTCGACCCGGCTGACCCGCGACCTCCGCATCCAGATCCCCCTCGTCAGCGCCGCCATGGACACCGTATCCGACGCCCGGATGGCGATCGCCCTGGCCCGCGAGGGCGGCATCGGCGTCATCCACCGCAACATGACGGCCGAGCGACAATGCGCCGAGGTCGACAAGGTCAAGCGATCCGAGTACGGCGTGGTCTTCGACCCGTTCCACCTCTCTCCCGAGCACACCATCGGCGATGCCGAAGAGCTCATGGCCCACTACCACATCAGCGGCGTGCCGGTCGTGGAAGACGGCGGGCGGCTGGTGGGCATCGTCACCAACCGCGACCTGCGCTTTGAGACGGACACGCGGCGGCCCCTGCGCGAGGTGATGACCTCCGAGGGGCTGGTCACGGCGCCGATCGGGACCACCCTGGAGGAAGCGAAGGCGATCCTGGCCCGGCACCGCATCGAGAAGCTGCCGCTGGTCGATCCCCACTACCGCCTCGCCGGCCTCATCACCACCAAGGACATCGAGAAGGCGCGCAAGTTCCCCAACTCGGCCAAGGACAGCCAGGGGCGGCTGGTGGTGGGCGCGGCCGTCGGCGTGGGGCGCGAGTACATGGAGCGGGCGGAGCGGCTGGCGGCGGCCGGCGCCGACATGATCGTCGTCGACTCGGCCCACGGCCACCACCGCGGCGTGGTGGAGATGGCGCGCCACGTGAAGTCGATGCTGCGCGACGTGCAGGTGGTGGCCGGCAACATCGCCACGGCGGAGGGCGCCCGCGCCCTGTGCGAGGCGGGCGTGGACGCGGTGAAGGCGGGGGTCGGACCTGGGAGTATTTGTCTAACCAGTAATTCTATGGTATCTCTTGCGGACGGCTCTGTCAAGCCGATCTGTGACGTCGTGGTTGGCGACCTGGTGGTGACGCACTTGGGTCGGGCGCGTCGCGTGACCAAGGTATACCGGCGGCCATACGCGGGACCGATGGTCTATGTGACCGTCAAGGGGTCGCCAGAGCCCCTCGCTGTGACTCCGAATCATCCGTTCTTCGCCATGCACTTCAATGCGCCAGCGAAACGGAAGCAGAAGGCCGGCGGCGGGTACTTCTTCCACAAGCCCAAGTGGAACCACGGCCTCGATTGGGTGACTGCCGGGGACCTGGAGGCCCAGGACATGGCCGCAATGCCCGTCCGACGGCCGCAGCCCCAGCCCGCGGTCTACGACATGCTGCCGTATGTCCCGCGCTACGGTCACGACGAAGATTGGATCTGGCCCAGCAGGGCGCACGTTCGACTCGTCGAGATGTCATCCGAGGCGCCCGGCGCCGCTCTGGCGGGGTGGCGCAAGAGCCCCGGCGTGGAAGGATCATCCGCCCGCTGGGTCGAGGAGCTGCGGTACGAGGTGCCGATCCATGTCGGTCGGCAACGCCGGTATATCCCCCTGGACGGGCGCCTGATGCGACTGATCGGGTACTTTGTCGCCGAGGGTCACTTCGCCGGCCTGGCCAACAACCGTCAGGCACGGCTTGGCTTCCACCGCGACGCGCACGAGTCTCACGTGGATGTCCTGCGCTTGGTGCACGACGTCTTCGGTTACAGCGGTGCCACATTGAACTCCCACAAGGCCTGGCGAGGCACTGCCGTCCACATCAACAACCAGGCCATCGCGAAGTTCTTCGAGACGCTGATCCCGAGCTTTGCCAGCCGCAAGCGGCTCCCTGCCGAGGTCGTCGACCAGCCACCGGAACTGCTTCGCGAGCTGGTGATCGGCCTGTTCCGTGGCGACGGCACCGTCCTCTCGACCGAGGGCGAGGCCCGTGTCGGCTACAGGACGGCCTCGGTCGCGCTGGCCTATCAGGTCGCCGACATCCTGATGCGCCTCGGCTACATGCCGTCGATCGCGGCCTGGGATCCCAAGCGCCCCAACCGGCACACGACGTATCAGGTCCGCCTGTCCGGTGCCCAGGCCCGGCGCTTCGCCGAGGACTTCCCCGAGCTGCTCGAGCTGTGCGCCGCCCCAGGTCGCCTCCACAAGCAGTCGATGTGGCGCGACGACGACTACGTCTACGCGACCATCCGCAAGGTCGAGGTCCGGCACGAGGAGATCGACGTCTACAACCTCGAGGTCGAGGAAGACGAGTCCTATGTCGCCAACCGAGTCGCTGTGCACAACTGCACCACTCGAGTCGTTGCGGGAGTGGGCGTTCCGCAGCTGACGGCAGTCTTCGAGGCGGCGCGGGAAGCCGACCGGTTCGGGGTGCCGGTCATCTCGGACGGCGGCATCCAGTACTCCGGCGACATCGCGAAGGCCATCGCCGCCGGCGCGAGCAGCGTGATGATCGGCAGCCTGTTCGCCGGCACCGAGGAGAGCCCCGGCGACATGGAGATCTACCAGGGCCGGTCGTTCAAGGTGTACCGCGGCATGGGTTCGCTCGGCGCCCTGGAGGAGGGCAGCCGCGACCGCTACTTCCAGGAGGGCGCGAGCAAGCTCGTGCCGGAGGGCGTCGAGGGCCGCGTGCCGTATCGCGGGCCGCTCTCGGACATGGTCTTCCAGCTGGTGGGCGGGCTGCGCAGCGGCATGGGGTACACCGGCTCCGCCACCATCGAGGACCTGCGCACCCGCGGCCGCTTCGTGCGGATCACGGCCGCCGGCCTGCGCGAGAGCCACCCGCACGACGTGCAGATCACCAAGGAGCCGCCGAACTACCGGTTCGGCGACGGGGAGTAGGCAAAGCCGGTCGGTCTTCGGTGTTCGGTCTTCGGTGTTCGGTGTTCGGTCTTCGGTGTTCGGTCTTCGGTGTTCGGTCTTCGGTGTTCGGTGTTCGGTCTTCGGTGTTCGGTGTTCGGTGTTCGGTGTTCGGTGTTCGGTGTTCGGTCT
>DAHVAF010000232.1 GCA_027314765.1 Clostridia bacterium
CGCTGCGGCTCCGCGGCATGTGCCACGTCGGCGCCGGGCGCCGGCCGCTTGCCCCCGTCCCCGTGGCGGGCGGCAGCCAGGAGCGCCCGCCAGTCGGCCCGATAGGCGTCGACGGAGTAGCTGCCACGCGTCACGTACGCCGGGTGGTAGAGCGCCCATACGGGCCCCAGCTCGCCATCCACCGCCCGGTTGATGCACTCGCGCAGGGGGCGTCCGGTCACCTCGCGGCAGGCGGTGTCGCCCAGGGGCACAAGCCAGCGTGGCCGGACGGCTGCCACCTCCGCCCGCCAGTGCCCGCGGCAGGATGCCCGCTCCCCCGCGGTGGGCGTGCGGTTGCGGCCGCGGGAATCGAGCGGGTTGCACTTCACGACGTTCGTCACGAAGAAGTCGCGCACGCCGAGCTCCGCGACCAGGCCCCAGAAGAGGTCGCCGGAACGGTCGCCGCGGAAGGGGATGCCGGTGCGCCCGGCGCCCAGCCGGCCGGGGGCCTCGGCCAGGAAGAAGAACGTGGCCTCGCCGGTGCCAAACCCGGGCACCCGCAGGCGCTCCGGCGGCATGCTGGGGCAGCGCCGGCATCCGCGGACTTCCGCGGACAGGTCGGCCAGTGCTTTCGTATGGAGGTCACTCGTGATCAAAGCGCCCACGCCGTTGCCCCCGCATCCAATGGGGCGACCTCGGCCACGTCAGCGGCCATGGGCCTGAACGCGGCCGGATGAGCGGATAGGTGGCGCACGGGTCGGTGCGCCACCTATCCGGCCAGCACCTCCGGGTTCACGCAGGCCGGCGGCCGGCGGCCCTGCAGCGCCGCCACCAGGTTCTCCGCGGCCAGCACCGCCATCGCCGTGCGCGTCGCCACCGTCGCGCTACCGATGTGCGGCAGCGTGACGACGTTCGGCAGACGGAGCAGCGGGTGCTCAGGCGTGGCCGGCTCCCGCTCGAAGACGTCCAGGCCCGCGGCCCAGATCCGCTCCTCGGCCAGCGCGCGCTGCAGCGCCGCCTCGTCGACCAGGGGGCCCCGCGCCGTGTTCACGAGCACGGCGGTCGGCTTCATGCGCGCAAGCTCGCGCCCGCCGATCATGTGGCGCGTCTCCGGGGTCAGGGGCGCGTGCAGCGTCACGAAGTCCGCCGCCGCCAGGAGCTCATCGAGGCTGGCGCAGCGCCGGGCCTGGCAGGCGGCCTCGAAGTCCGGCTTGGGCGAGCGCGCTGTGTAGAGGACCTCCATGCCGAAGCCACGCGCCCGGGCACCGACGGCCTGGCCGATGCGGCCGGCGCCGACGATGCCGATGGTCCTGCCATGCACGTCCTGTCCCGCCAGGAGCATCGGCGACCATGTGCGCCAGCGGCCCTCGCGCAGGTAGCGCTCCGCCTCCGGCACGCGCCGCGCCGCGGCCATCAGCAGGGCGAAGGCCAGGTCGGCGGTGGCCTCGGTCAGCACGCCAGGCGTGTTGCAGACGGGGATCCCCCGCCGCGTGCAGGCGGCCACGTCGATGTTGTCGTACCCGACGGCCATCGTGCTGACGGCGCGCAGGCGGGGGGCGGCCGCCAGCAACTCGGCGTCGACGGCATCGGTCAGCAGGCAGTAGAGGCCCTCGGCCTCCGCCACCGCATCATAGAGGACGTCGCGCGGCACCGGCGGCTCCTCGCGGTCCCATGCGCGCACGTCCGCGGCCGCATCCAGCAGCGCGCGGGCCTGCTCCGGGATGCGGCGCGTCAGGAACACGGCGGGTGGCACTGGCTTCGACCTCCATTGACAACCTGGCTAATTTGGCCAATCCTGGAATCACCATGCGGACGCTCGCTGCTGTCGGCCTGCCGCTCGGCCTGCTGGCGCGGCGGCGAGCGTTCGCCCGCCTCTTCGGCGCGCGCGGGCTCACCTCCCTCTCCGCGGGCGCGTACCGCCTGGCGCTGGCCTGGCTCATCCTCGTGCGGACCGGCTCCCCCCTGGCCCTCGGCGGCATGGCCGTGGCCATGGCCCTCGCGTCGATCCTGGCACCGTGGCTTGGGGCCCTGGTCGACCGCCTGCCCAGGCGGGCGCTGCTGGTGGCGACCGACGCCGGCTCCGCGCTGGCCTGCCTGGCGCTGGCCGGGCTGGGCGCGGGGCCGCACCTGGCGATCCTGCCGGCCTACGTCCTGGTCTTCGTCGTGTCCAGCCTCGGGATGCTGGACTGGACGGCCCTGAACGCGGCCATCCCCCAGGCCGTCCTGGAGGGGGAGCTGGCCGAGGCCAACGGCCTCTGGTCGGCGGGCATGAACGTCATCGGGCTGGCGGCACCGGCCCTGGCCGGCCTGGCGCTCGCGGCCGTCGGGCCGGTGGTGACGCTGTCGATCGTCGCCCTCGGCTACGCCGCCGCGGCCGCGACCGTGTCCGGGGTGCGGGTGGCGCCGGTCCGGACGCCGGGGCCCCAGACCGGCGTGTGGCAGGCGGTCCGCGAGGGCGTGCGCTTCGTGCTGGGCGACGCCGTGCTCACGCGGCTCACCCTCATCTCGGCCGGGCTCAACCTCGCCTACTCCTCGACGGCGCCCATGGTGATCCTCCTGCTGCAGCGGCGGATGGGCCTCCACCCCGCCGCCATCGGCCTTGTGTTTGCCGCGGAGGCAGCGGGCACCCTGGCCGCCTCCGCGCTCTTCGCCCGATTCGGGCGGCGCCTGGAGCGAGGCGCCGGCATCATGGCGGCGGGCGCGCTGCTCGCCCTTGGCCTCGGCATCTGGGCCGCCGCCGGCGCCCTCGTCCTGGCCATCGCGGCGGCCGCCCTGGTCGGCTTCGCCGTCGGGACCGGCAACCTCCACATGCTCACCCTGCGCCAGGAGATCGTGCCCCCTGCCCTCCTCGGAAGGACCCTTGGCACGACGGCGATGCTGGGCCGGCTGGTCATGTCGGTCGCCCCGGCCGCCGGCGCCGCCCTCGCGGCGGGGGCGGGCCTCGTGCTCCTCTTCGCGGCATCGGGGGGTGTGGCACTGGCCGTCGCGGCCGGGCTCGGCCCCGGACTGCGGGCCGCCGCCCGCCGGGCGCGGCGGCAGGCGGTGGCGCCGTCCGGGTGAGCGTTGCGCCACCCATCCACGAGGCCAGGCCTGCTGCCGGCAGCCTGAAGCGCTGAGCCCCCTGAGCCCCGCCCCGGCAGGACTAGGCGGCCGGCCCAGGGCGTATCGCTGCCACGGGAGGATGCCCGCCGGCCTTGGCGCCCCCCGGCATGCTGCAGCGCAAGCGAATCGTCTTCCTCCTGCTGGCCGTCGGCACGGGCCTGCTCCTGCTCGGCGTGCGCCTCTTCTACCTGCAGGCCGTGCAGAGCGACGCGCTCCGGGCCAGGGCCGAGGACGTGCGCACGCGCGTCGTGCCGGTGCAGGCCCGCCGCGGCGAGATCATCGACCGCAACGGCGAGGTCCTGGCCGACAGCGTCGACGTCTACTCGGTGTATGCCAACCCGGCCGTGATCGCCGACAAGCCCGCCACGGCCGCGCGCCTCGCGCCCATCCTGAGCGTGCCGGAGGACACGCTGCTGCAGCGCCTGCAGACGCGAACCCTCTTCATATGGCTGCGCCGGCGGGTGACGGACGCCGTGGCGGCGGCGGTGCGCGCGGCCGACCTGACGGGGATCCAGCTGACGCGGGAGTCGCGCCGCGTCTTCCCCCAGGGCACGCTCGCGGCCCAGGTGCTCGGCTTCTCCGGCATCGACAACCAGGGTCTGGCCGGGGTGGAGCACTCGTACAACGCCCAGCTGCAGGGCGTGGCCGGCCAGATGATCTCGGAATACGACGCCCGCAACCACCCCATCCCGAACGCCCAGCAGGAGTACGTGCCGCCCGTCGACGGCCTGACTCTGCAGCTCACCCTCGACGCACGCCTGCAGCTGGACGCCGAGCGCGAGCTGGCCAAGGCCGTCGCCACCCACGGGGCCCTCGGCGGCACGGTGATCGTGATGGATCCCAACACGGGCGGAATCCTGGCCCTGGCCAACCAGCCGACCTTCGACCCCGGCGACCCGACGGCGGCGCCACAGAGCGCCTGGCGCGACTTCGCGGTCTCCGACACCATGTCACCGGGCTCGGTGTTCAAGCCCGTCACGGCCGCGGCCGGCATCCAGAGCGGGCTGGTGGGGCCGAACAGCGGCTTTTACGACCCGGGCTTTCTCCGCGTGGGCGGCTGGACCATCCACAACGCCCTGGGCGAGGCGCTCGGCCCCACCACCTTCGCCGCCGGCTTCGCCCACTCGGCCAACGTCGTCTTCGCGCAGCTCGGCCTGCGGGTCGGCGTGAGCCGCTTCTACCAGTTCCTCAACGCCTTCGGCCTGCTCAGCCGCACGGGCATCGACCTGCCCGGCGAGGCCCGGGGCATCGTGCCGGCGCAGGGCCGCGTCAAGCCCATCGACCTGGCGGTCATGTCGTTCGGCCAGACGCTGACCGTGACGCCGATCGAGATGGCGACCGCCGTGGCCGCCGTCGCCAACGGGGGCCGCCTGATGTGGCCGCACGTCGGCAAGGCGCTGATCGGCCCGGACGGCAAGGTGGTCGAGGAGATCACCCCCAAGGTGCTGGGCGACCCCATCAGCCCCGCCACGGCCGCCACCATCCGCCGCCTGATGATGGGCGTCGTCCAGACGGGCACCGGCAAGCGCGCCCAGATCCCGGGCTACGACATCGCCGGCAAGACCGGCACCACCAACAAGGTCGTGGCTGGGCGCGTCAGCCGCAGCAACTACATCGGCTCCTTCATGGGCCTTCTGCCGGCCGAGAAGCCGCAGGTCCTGATCTACGTCATCATCAACGAGCCGCAGGGCACGCCGTACGGAGGCTACGTCGCCGCGCCCGTGTTCCGGGCCCTGGCCCTGGACGCGATCCGGATCCTCAACATCCCGCCCCAGCACCCGAAGGAAGTGAGAAAGGGCGGCGGCGGCGCGGAGCCCGCCGAGGTGCGCGTGCCCTCGCTGCTCAACCTGGCGGCCGGCGATGCCCGCACGCAGGCCCTGGCCGCCGGCCTGAACTTCGCCGTGCGCGGCGGCACCGACACCCGCGTGCGCGAGCAGGTCCCGCCCGCCGGAACCCTGGTGGCCCCGGGCACCACCGTGGTCGTGTTCACGGCGCCGCGCCTCAGCGAGCCCGGCACCGAGACGGCCCTGGTCACCGTGCCCGACCTCGGCGGCCTCAGCCTCAAGGACGCGGGGACGGTGCTGGCCCAGCTCGACCTCGTCATGGTGGCCGAGGGCACGGGCAAGGTGATCGAGCAGGA
>DAHVAF010000239.1 GCA_027314765.1 Clostridia bacterium
CATCGGCGAGGGCGACCTCGTGCGGGTGCGCTCGCGGCGCGGGGCGCTGCGGGTGGCCGCACACCTGGATGCGCGGCTGGCCCCGGGCCTCTGCTTCATGACCCTGCACCCTCCCGACACCGTGCCCACCAACGTCCTGACGCTGGATGCCTGGGACCCGAAGTCCGGCACGGCGGAGTTCAAGGCCACGGCGGTCGCCGTGGAGCGCGTGGCCGCGGCCGGGGCGTGGACCGAGGCCGAGGTCGGCCGGGAGGCGAGTTTTGTTGGAGCGCAATCCGCCATCGGCGTCGGCGGAAGCTGAGCGAGCCGCCGTCGGGGCGGCCCTGGCCCGTCTGGGCTGGAGCGAGGCCGCGCCGCCGCGAAGCGAGCTGCTGCCGCTGCTGCACGCGGTGCAGGAGGAGCACGGCTGGCTGAGCCGCGGCTGCCTGCACGAGCTGGCCGACCGCATGGCGCTGCCGTTCCCCGACGTGTGGGGCGTGGCCTCGTTCTACGCGATGCTGCGGCTGGAGCCGCCGCCCGCCGTCCGGGTGCAGGTCTGCGACGATGTGACCTGCCGGCTGCGCGGTGCCTGCCTGGACGCGATGTCGGCGCGCCACGGCGCGCCATCCCGGTTCCAGGGCCACGCCTACCCGCACGAAGATGGGTCCGCCGCGGCCTGGGAGGCCGTGCCCTGCCTGGGCCAGTGCGAGCACGCACCGGTGGCGGTCGTGGAGGATCGGGTCATCCGCGACGCGACGATCGAGAAGATTGAGGCGGCCATGAACGGACGGGTGCCGCCGGAGACGGCATCCGCCATCCCCGACCCGGTTCCGGGCGAAGTGCGCCGCGTCATGCGCAAGGGGCCTTCGGCGCTGGCCAGGGCCGAGGAGATGGGTTCCGCCGCCCTGCTCGACCTCGTGGAGAAGTCCGGCCTGCTGGGCCGCGGAGGGGCGGCCTTCCCGGCGGCGGTGAAGTGGCGCGCCGTGGCCGGCGCGCCGGGCGAGAAGTGGGCCATCTGCAATGCGGACGAGAGTGAGCCGGGCACGTTCAAAGATCGGATCGTCATGGAAGAGTACCCGGAATTGATCGCCGAGGGCCTGCGCATCGCCATGCTGGCGGTGGGTGCCAAGAACGGCCTCGTTTACGTCCGCGGAGAGTATGAGGAGGCCGCCAGGCGGCTGGCGGCGACGGGCGTGCGCGTCTTCCGCGGCGCCGGCGCGTACATCTGCGGCGAGGAGACGGCGCTGTTCAACTCCGTGGAGGGCCGGCGCGGCGAGCCCCGCAACAAGCCGCCATTTCCCACCGAGCACGGGGTGTTCGGGCGCCCGACCGTCATCAACAACGTGGAGACGCTGTCCAACCTGCCCCTGCTGGTCCTGGAGGGCGCCGACGCGTTCCGGGCGCACGGGACGGAGCGGTCGGCGGGCACCAAGCTGTTCGCCGTCAGCGGCCATGTGGAGCGGCCGGGCGTGTATGAGGTCCCCTTCGGCACGCGGCTGGGGGACCTGCTGAACATGGCCGGCGGGGTCTGGCAGGGGCGGCGGCTGCAGGCCGTGCTGTGCGGCGGCGTGGCCGGCACGTTCCTCGGTCCGGGGGCCCTGGACACGCCGCTGGCCTTCGAGGCCCGGAACGTGGGCTCGGGCGCCATCGTCGTCCTCGACGAGACGGCGTCGCTGCCAGAGATCCTGGCCCGCATCGCCCGCTTCTTCCGGGATGAGTCCTGCGGGCAGTGCGTGCCGTGCCGCGTGGGGACGCAGCGCCAGCTGGAGCTGGTCGAGCGGATCGGGTCGGCGGACGTCGACATCCTGCGGGACCTGGCCGCGGTCATGACCGACGCCTCGATCTGCGGCCTGGGCCAGACCGCCGCCGTCGCCATCATGAGCGCCCTGCCCCTGTTGGATGGAGCGCGCGGTGATCCGCGCGCGAGCGACTTCGACGGGAGGGCCGGGTAAGTGGAGATCTTTGTGGACGGCGCGGCCATCGCCGCGGACGAGGGGCAGACGATCCTGCAGGCCCTGCGGGCTTCCGGCCGGGATGCGCCGGTTCTCTGCTACCACGACAACCTGACGCCGGTCAGCGTCTGCCGGGCGTGCGTGGTGGAGGTCGAGGGCTCGCGGGCCCTGGTGCCCTCCTGCTCGCGCAAGGTGGCGCCGGGGATGAAGATCCACACCGACTCCGAGCGCGTGCGGCGGTCACGGCGCATGGTCTTCGAGCTGCTGGCGTCCTCGGTGGACACCTCGACGGCGCCCGAGCTCCAGGGTTACATGGCCGAATACGGCGCCGACCCCAGCCGTTACGGCGACGCGGTGGCCCGGGTCGCCGAGCCGCTGCGCGACGACAACGACCTCTACGTCCGCGACTACGGCAAGTGCATCCTCTGCTACAAGTGTGTGGAGGCATGCGGGCCCGACGCCCAGTTCACCTTCGCGCTGACGGCGGCCGGGCGCGGCTTCAGCGCCCGCATCGACACCGGCGCGGACACCGCGCTGCTGGACTCGCGGTGCGTCTTCTGCGGTAACTGCGTGGCCGTCTGCCCGACAGGTGCCCTCATGCCCAGCCTGGAGCACCGCCTGCGGGCGGCCGGGCGCTGGGCGCCGGAGCGCCAGCATGTGACAGGGACCATCTGCCCATACTGCGGGGTCGGCTGCTCCCTGGAACTGCACGTGCAGGACAACCGCATCTTCAAGGTGACCTCGCCCTCGGACAGCTCGGTGACGGGCGGCCACCTCTGCGTGAAGGGCCGCTTTGGCTTCTCCTATGTGGAGGGGCCGGGGGAGCCGCCGCCCGCCTAGTCCATCCGCGTGTTCGTGTGGCCGGTCACGGGGAGCCATGTCCCCGTGCCGCAGCCGCGCGGCCTCGCGGTGGGTCTTCGCTGCGATCCCCGGGCCCGGCAAGAGCGCACCCGGTGCAGTTGCTGCGCGGTGGGTCCGTCGTTGACGTGCTCCTGCAGCCGCTGGGGTCCATCGATCGGCCCGTGGTTCGGCGGGTGTGGCTTGCCGCGGTTCCCAGCGCCGCGGTCCTGCTCGGACGGGTGATCCCCGCGCTTTCCGGACGCGCTGCCGGAGCGAGCGTGGATGGGCGCGGCCCCCTGAATGGTGCTGGACCGCGCCGGAGGCGCGCGGCCCACAGGGCCCGGGGCGTCAGGCCGCCCCGTGGGCGACCTGCCGCCGTCGCAAGGTGGGTGCGGGCGAACCGCTGACCCATGCTGTTCGGCGGTCGAATTGGGGCCATTGCGCCCTCCGGGCCGTGGGCGCCGGGCGGCTATGCTTGCCCCATGCTGAGCGCGCTGGCCGGGTGGGTCGCGACCGTGCTGACGGCCCGCGGCAACCTCGGCCTTGTGATCCTCACATCCCTGGAGAGCATGGGCGCGCCCATCCCCGCCGAGATTGTCCTGCCGTTCGCGGGCTACCTGGTGTCCACCGGCCGGATCGGCTTCATCAGCGCCGTCATCGCCTCCACCGCCGGCGGCCTGGTCGGATTCCTGGGGCAGTATGCGATCGGCCGGGCCGGCGGCCGCGCCCTGATCCTGCGCTACGGCCGCTACGTCATGATCACGCCGCGCCACCTCGCGCAGGCGGACGAGTGGTTTCAGCGCTACGGCGACCGCGCGGTGCTGATCGCGCGGCTGCTGCCGGTCGTGCGCGGGCTGGTGTCGCTTCCGGCCGGGGCGGCCGGGATGCCGGTGCTCCCGTTCGCCGCCTGGTCGGTCCTCGGCACGCTGCCGTGGAACGTCGGGCTGATCGCGGCCGGCTGGGCCCTCGGCGACCTCTGGCCCCTCGCGGCGCGGTGGGCTCACCGGGGCGCGGTGGCGGCCGTGATCGTCGCGGTCGCGGTCGCGCTGCTGCTGGTCTCTGCCGGGCGGCGAGACTGCATCCGGCAGAACTGCCGCCATCCATGGCTCCGTCGGCGCCGCGCGCAAAAGCCTCCGATCGGACCGGTCCAGCGGCCCTAGCGGCGTACCGGCCGGCCATCGGACGATTGGACCATGAAGAGCGCATCGAGTCGGATGGCGAGGATCCTGCTCGCGGCAGCCGCGGCCAGCGGTGTGCTGCTCGGGTTCGGCGACCTCCTGATGCAGCCGTGGATGCATGCCCCAGGGTGGGCATCCGTGACCGCCTTCGCGGCCTCCTACGTCGCCGGCGGGACCTTGCGGCTGCGCGACGGCATCCTGGCGCTGCGGCGCGGGCGGGTCAGCATCGACATGCTCATGGTCCTCGGCGCGGCGGGCGCGGCCGTCCTCGGACGGTGGAACGAGGGCGCGATCCTGATCTTCCTCTTCGCCCTGTCCAACGCCCTGGAGGAGTTCGTGGCCGACCGCACGCGCGATGCGCTGCGGGCACTGGTGCGCCTGCGGCCGGACACCGCGCTGGTGCGGCGGGCCGACGGGCGGGAGGAGCGGGTGGCGGTCGAGCGCCTGGTGCCCGGGGATGTGCTGCTGGTGGCGCCGGGCGAGAGCATCGCGACGGACGGGGTCGTGCGCGAGGGCACGTCGCCTGTCGACCAGGCGTCGATCACCGGCGAGTCCATCCCCGTCAACAGGGCGCCGGGGGATGAGGTCTTCGGCGGCACCATCAACGGCACGAGCCTGCTGGCGGTCGAGGTCGTGCGGCCGGCGTCCGAGTCGGCCATCTCGCGCATCATCCGCCTGGTCGAGCGCACGGAGGAGCACAGGGCGGAGAGCCAGCGGCTGACGGAGTGGATCGACCGCTACTACACGCTGGGTGTGGTGTTTGTGGCGGTGGCGGTGCTCGTCATCCCGCCGCTGCGGATGGGGTGGGACTGGTCGCGCAGCTTCTACCTGGCCATGCAGCTGATGGTCGTCATGTCGCCCTGCGCGCTGGTGGTGGACACGCCGGCGGCCCTGCTGGCGGCGGTGGCCTCGGGCGCGCGGCACGGGGTGCTCTTCAAGGGCGGGCGGCACCTGGAGCAGGCCGGGACCGTGCAGGTGGTGGCCATCGACAAGACCGGCACGCTGACGGCCGGCAAGCCGCAGGTCATGGCGGTGCTGCCGGCGCCCGGGCACACGGCCGCGCAGGTCCTGGCGGTCGCAGCCGCGGTGGAGGCGCGCTCGCCCCACCCCCTGGCCCAGGCGATCGTGGCGGCGGCCGA
>DAHVAF010000242.1 GCA_027314765.1 Clostridia bacterium
TAGCGCGCTGCCGCCGCGACGGGCTGCCCGGCTTGGGGCAGGACTGGCGCCACCGCGGTCGCCAGGCTTCGCCGGGGCCACGGTGCGCAGAGAGGAGGACCCGACGTGAAGGTCGGCCCTGGACAGCGGTGGCGAGACGTCCACGAGGCCCGCGCGGTCGCGTGACCGAGCGAGCCGTCCGCGTCGGTGGCCGCGCGCGGCCGTATTGGGTGGCGATCCCGGAGGGGACGCCGGCCGGGGTTGTGTTCTGCCTCCACGGCCGGGGCCTCACGGCACCGTTCCAGGCCAGGCTGAGCCGGATGGACCGCCTGGCGGCGGAGGCGGGTGTCACGGTCGTGTTCCCCCAAGGCGGGATCGGCTCCGGCCAGGACTTTCACTGGGATCCGCAGGGCGATATCGCCTACCTCGACGCCGTGCGGGCCGACTTCGGCGATGCGGCGCGGCGCGTCTGTGTGGCCGGCCTGTCGGCCGGCGCGCGCATGGCGTGCCGGTACGCCGCCGCCAGGGCGGACGCCGTCGCGGTTCTGGCGGCCGTGGCGGGCCTTTTGCCGCCGGAGGGGAGCCTCGCCATGCCCGTGCCGGTCATCGCCTTTCACGGGCTGCGCGACCGCGTGGCGCCGTTTGCGGGCGGCGTTGTCCGCCGCACCGGCGCCGTGTTCCCGCCCGTGGCGGAGGCCGCCAGGGCATGGGCGGCCGCCAACGGGGTCGGCCACGCGCCCGTCGAGCGCGCCGTCGGTCGCGCGTCCCACCAGACCGTCTATGGAGAGGGCACAGCGGGCGAGGTGATCCTCTGGACACTGGCGGACGGCGGCCACACGTGGCCCGGCTGCTTCCCACCGCCCCCCTTGCGCCTGCTTCTCGGCCGCACCAACATGGAGGTCGACGCGACGGCGGAGATCTGGCGCTTCCACCTGCGCCACGCGAGTTGAACCCCGCCCGCGCCAAGTGCTATGCTTTCTGCCAACCAAGAGGCGACGACGGAGGAAAGTAGCCGGCGCGGTTCCGCGCCCGCCAGAGAACGGGGTCACCGGCTGAGAGCCCCGGGGCGGCGGTGGCAGGCGAAGTTCCCTCCAGCAGCCGTCCGGCTGAAGCGTGATGCGGAGCCAGGGATGGCGGCAGCTCTGCGTGATGCAGTAGGCCGGACCGGACCTCCCCGTTAGCGGAGGGCGGCGTGCCGCTGGCGCGCCGGCTGAGGCCATGGCGCGCATCGCCATGGCGAATTCGGGTGGTAGCACGGCGCCCGCCGTCCCGGCTGGGGGGATGGCGGGCGCTTCGCGTTTGCGACGGAGGTGGACGATCTGGCGATTGACTGGGCCGCCCTGAAGGAGCAGGCGGAGTCCGAGCTGGAGGCGGCGAGCTCGCTGCAGGGGGTCGAGGAGGCGCGGGTGCGCTGGCTCGGCCGCTCGGGCCGCATCGCCCTGGCCCTGCGGGATGTGGGCAAGCTGCCGGCTGCGGAGCGCCCGGCTGCCGGCGCCCGGGGCAACGAGGTCCGCGCCGAGGTGGAGGCGCTGGTGTCCGAGCGCCTGTCGCGCCTGGAGGCGGAGGCCCTGCACGCGCGCCTGGCGGCGGAGACGATCGACGTCACCCTGCCCGGGGAGCGGCCGCAGGTGGGCCACGCCCACCCCCTGCACCAGGTCTGGCGCGACCTCGTCCGCATCTTCGGCGAGCTGGGCTTCGCCGTGGCCGACGGGCCGGAGGTGGAGACCGACTGGCTCAACTTCGGCGCCCTGAACATCCCCGAGGGGCACCCGACGCGGGACGCGCAGGACTCCTTTTTTGTGTCGGACACCCAGCTGCTGCGGACGCAGACCTCACCGGTGCAGATCCGCGCCATGCAGGCCCTGGCGCCGGCGCTGCCCGTGCGCGTCGTCGCCCCCGGCCGCGTCTACCGCCGCGATACGACCGACGCGACCCACTCGGCCGTCTTCCACCAGATCGAGGGGCTGCTGGTCGACCGCGGCATCGCCATGAGCCACATGAAGGGCGTCATCGCGGAGTTCGCGCGCCGGCTCTATGGGCCCGAGACCAAGATCCGCGTGCGGCCGTCCTACTTCCCGTTCACCGAGCCCTCCGGCGAGGTGGACGTGACGTGCGTCTTCTGCCACGGGGCGGGCTGCCGCATCTGCAAGGGCACCGGCTGGATCGAGATCATGGGCTGCGGCATGGTTCACCCCGTCGTGCTGAAGAACGGCGGCTACGACCCCGAGGAGGTCTCGGGCTTCGCCTGGGGCATGGGCATCGACCGCGTGGCGCAGCTGCGCTACGGCATCGACGACCTGCGCCACTTCCTGCAGAACGACCTTCGCTTTCTGGAGCAGTTCTAAAACCCGGGGGGATCACCGCCATGCGCGTGCCGCTTGCCTGGCTCCTGGAGATGGTGGACTGGCCGGGGGACGTCGGCAGCCTCGCTGAGGCCCTGACCGGTCGCGGCGTGGCCGTGGAGGCCGTGGAGCGGCCGGCGGCCGGAACGGCCGGCATCGTCGCGGCCCAAATTGTGGACGTGGCGCCCCACCCGTTCGGCGGGCACCTCAAGCTCTGCCGTTTGGAGGCGGGTCGGGCTGGCCGGGGCCTGGTCGTATCCGGTGCGCCCAACGTCGTCAGTGGGCTTCTGGTTCCGTGGGCGCCGCCCGGTGCGAGGTTGCCAGGGGGACGGGAGATGGCCAAACGGGACATTCAAGGTGTCCCGTCCGAGGGCATGGCCTGCAGCGCGGACGAGATCGGCCTGCCGGGCGACCACGCCGACGGGCTGCTGGCCCTGCCGGCCGACCTCGGCCCCGGTGACGATCTGGTGGCCGCCCTGGAGCTGGACGACCCGGTGCTGGTGCTGGAGCTGACGCCCAACTACGCGGCGCACTGCCAGTCGATCCTGGGCGTGGCCCGCGAGGTGGCGGCCCTGACGGGTGGTGCCCTGCGGCTTCCACCCGAGCCGTCGCCTCCGAATGCCGATTTGGACGCGACGTACGTCGCGTCCGTAAGAATATCGGCGCCGGACCTGTGTGGGCGGTTCATCGCCCTGCAGCTTGCCGGCGTCGGCACCGGGCCGGCGCCCATCCGCGTGCAGCGGCGGCTGGCGGCGGCCGGGGTGCGGCCGCGGGGCGCCACCGTCGACGCCACCAACTACGTGATGCTCGAGGTGGGCCAGCCGCTGCACGCCTACGACCTGCGCGACCTGCGCGGGGGTGTGATCGGGGCGCGGCGGGCTGAAGAAGGCGAGGTTATCGTCACCCTGGACGGGCAGCGGCGGACGCTGCGCGGGGACGACCTCGTCATCGCCGACGGCGAGCGGGCGGTCGGAGTCGCGGGCGTCATGGGCGGCGAGAACACCGAGGTGCACGACGACACGCGCGAGGTGCTGCTGGAGGCGGCCTACTTCGCGCCGATGGGCATCGCCCGGACTGCGCGGCGGCTGGGGCTCGCGACGGCGGCCTCGACGCGGTTCGCGCGCGGGGTGGATCCGGCCCGGGTGCGCTGGGCGGCCGAGCGCTGCGCGGAGCTGATCGCGCGCTGGAGTGGGGGCGGGGTGAGCGCGGAGGCTGGCGACGCCGTGACCGAGTCGTTCCCGGCGACGCCGCCGGTGGTGCGGCTGCGGGGGGCCCACGCCCGCGGGCTGATCGGCGTCAAGCTGACGGCGGCCGAGTGCGGCGCGTATCTGACGGGGCTGGGCTTCAACGTCTCGGCGGACGGCGCGGACCGGCTGCGCGTGGTCGTGCCGAGCTGGCGGGGCGATGTGGCCGAGGAGATCGACCTCGTGGAGGAGGTCGCGCGGGCCTACGGCTACGACCGCATCCCGGAGGCGCTGCCGGGCGGGGCGCCGGGCGCGCCCTACCGCGACCCGGTGGCCGACGCGGGGGAGGCGGCGGGGGCCATCGCGCGCGCGGCCGGGTATAGCGAGGCTGTCACCTCGCCCCTGCATGCGGTGGAGGAGTGGCGGCGGCTGCGGCTGCCGGCGGGGCATGATCTGCGGCGGGCCGTGCAGATCCAGAACCCCATGACCGAGGACCAGCGCGTGCTGCGGCGGATGCTCGTACCGGGGCTGCTGGACGCCCTGGGATACAACGCCCGCCACCGGCGGGTGGATGCGGCGCTCTACGAGGTGGGGCGGGTGTTTCAGCCGACGGCGGGGGGGGCGCTGCCCGACGAGCCGCGTCACTTCGCGCTGGCGGTGGCGGGCACCGGGGCCGCCTACCTGGCGGCCAAGGGCGTGGTTGAGGAGGTCCGGGAGCGGCTCGGTGCCGGCGAGGCGCGCTATGAGCGGCCTGCCGCGGGCGAACTGCCGTTCCTTCACCCGGGGCGGTCGGCGTGGGTCGTGGGGGCGGGCGGGGAGCGGCTCGGCTGGGTCGGCGAGGTCCATCCCGAAACGGCGGCGGCCTACGGCGTCGTTGGCGCCGCGGCGGCCGCCGAGGTGGATCTGGGGCAAGTGGCCGCGGGGCGGCCAGAGGGCGCGCGGTTCGCCCCGTGGCTGCGCTCGCCGGCCGTGCGGCGCGACCTGGCCATGGCGCTCCCGGAGGCTGTGCCGGCGGGGGCGGTCGCGGAGGTGATGCGGGCGGCCGGCGGCGAGCTGCTGCGCGATGTGCGGCGCTTCGACGTGTACACGGGCGAGGGCATCGGGCCGGGGCGGCGGTCCCTGGCGTACACCCTCGTGTACCAGGCGGACCGGACGCTGACGGATTCCGAGGTGGACGTGGCCCACGACGGGGTGCGGCGGGCGCTGGTCGAGCGCCTGGGGGCGCAGCTGCGGTCGTAGCAGGTAGCCCAGCGGGGAAAGCGCCGCCTGGGCGCGGGCGCAGTCGGGCGCCGCGACCGCGAGGTCAAAGTCCGCGTGCGGGCGGGTCTGATGGCCCACGAGCGCGTCCACGCCCCAGCCGCCGTCGACCCCCAGACCGCGACGCCTGCGAGGGCATCCGGCACGGCAGCGACATCGTCAGGGCCCATGCCCCCATGGTACAAGGGTCGAGGGTAAGCGCGGGTCGTCCCGCGCGCACGCGGCTTCAACGGAGGCGATGGCAGGGTGGAGCGCGCGGGTCTCGGCAGGGCCCTGGTGGCGGCGGCGTATCTGGAAGGCGACTTCGTGCTCTCGTCCGGGCAGCACAGCCGCTACTACCTCGATAAGTACCTCTTCAGCACAGAGCCGAAGCTCCTGGCGGCGATCGCCGAGCACCTGGCGCCGCTGGTGCCGGCGGACACGCATCGCCTGGCCGGGGTCGAGCTGGGCGGGGTTCCCCTGGTCACAGGCCTATCGCTGCACACGGGCCTGCCGTTCGTGATCGTCCGCAAGGGCGCCAAGGACTACGGCACGGCGCGGCGGATCGAGGGCGTGCTGAAGCCGGGCGAGCGGGTGGCCCTGGTGGAGGACATCTGGACGACGGCCGGCCAGGCGGTCGCCGCCGCGAACGTCCTGCGCGAGGCCGGCGCCGAGGTGGCCGCCATCCTGGCCGTCGTCGACCGGGAGCAGGGCGGGCCCGAGGCGATCCGCCAGGCTGGCTTTCTGCCCCGGGCCCTGTTCACCCGCAGCGAGCTGGGGATCGGGGCGTAGCGGCTCCGTGACGCCGAGCGAGGTCGCAGAGCGCTTCCGGCGCTTTGCCGCCATCGAGTGCGACCGCTCGCCGCTCTATCGCCGGCTGGCGGAGGGCATCGCCGAGGATGCGGACCTGGTGGCGCTGGCCGGCCGCACGGCGCCCGGCCAGCCGGTTCCCAACATGCTGCTGGCCGCTGCCCACGACCTCCTGTTGGGCGGTCTGGCGCATCCGCTGGCAAGCTTCTACCCCTCGCTTACGCCTGAGCCGGTGGCCGCCGATCCGCTGCCCGCCTTCCGCGACCTGTGCCTCAGCCAGCAGGACGCCATTGAGGAGCGCCTGGTCACGCGCCGCGTGCAGACGAACGAGGTCGCGCGGTGCGCCTGCTTCGCCCCGGCCCTGGCCCTCGCCGGCAGGGACCGCCCCCTGGCCCTGATCGACGTGGGGGCCAGCGCCGGCCTGCACCTGCTCTGGGACCGCTATGGCTACGAATACAGCGACGGGCGGCGGTTCGGGCCGGCGGCGAGCGGCGTGGGGCTGCGGTGCGAACTGCGGGGGGCGGAGCGACCGGCCCTGCCAGATCGCGTCACCGTGGCCGCTCGCGTCGGCGTCGACATCCACCCGGTCGACGTGCGTGACCCGCAGGCGGCGCGGTGGCTGCTGGCGCTGGTCTGGCCGGACCAGCCGGAGCGTGCGGAGCGCGTGCGGGCCGCCATGGCCGTGGCGGTGTCGGACCCGCCCAAACTGGAGGCCGGGAACGCCCTGGACGTGCTGCCTGCTGTCATGGCGGAGGCGCCGTCCGAGGCCGAGGTCTGTGTGCTCCACTGCCACACGCTGAACCAGTTCAGCCCGCCGGATCGGCAGCGGTTTGCGGCGGTGCTGGCCGGGGGCGGCCGGCCCGTCACCGAGGTCGCCATCGAGTGGTCGGCCGGCGAGCCCGCGCCGCGGCTGAGCCTCACCCGGTATCGCGGCGGGCGCGTGCGGGAGGCGATCCTCGGCACCTGCGATGCGCACGGCGAGTGGCTGGCGTGGGGCCTCGCCCCCCAGTAGGTGACCGAGATCGTCCGGCGCACCCCGTCGACCGTCACGTCGCCGCCGCTCGGAATGATGGGCTGCGGGTCCGTGTGGCCGAAGTCGACGCCGAAGACGAGCGATCCATGCGGGTTGAACTCCGCCAGTGCCCGCATGACCGCGCCGCGCTGCCGCTCGATGCAGGTGGCCCGCTCCTCGGATGTGGTCTGCCGCTGCAGCGACCACGTCTTGGGGCGCGCCCACAGCGCAGCGCGGAAGCTGGCAAGCAGCCCCCGCTTGCGCATGCCCATCCGCACCCGATACACGTGCGCGGCCTCCGCATCTCCTCCGACGTCTCCAGGAACAGCACGCATCCGGCGTACGCGCTCGTATCCTTCAGGTAGCGGGTCGCGCGCAGGTGGACGTCGACGATACCGAGGCTCCCGCCCCGGACGGGGCCTGTGAGCGCCGCCCGCGGCCCGTGCCATGTCCACGGCTCGGCCGGGCGCATCGGCGGGAGCCGGTCCGCCGAGGCCACCTCGGTCCAGCTCCGCTCCGCGTTCGTGCACTCGCCGGGCTCGGTGCGCGGATGCGTGCCATGGGTGAACAGCGCCCGCTGCAGTGCGTCGCGTGTATAGGGGTGAATGCCACCGGCACGGGCCAGCCGCGCCATCACCGAACCCCCGTGGTACGAGACAAGGCCGCGATTCCACAGCAGCAGGCGCAGGTGGGTGGGGTCGCCGTACCCGAAGAAAGGCTTGGGGTTGCCACGCAGCAGGTCCGCCTCGAGGCGCCTCAGCACCCGGATCTCGTCGTCCCCGCCGATGGTGGCGATGACCGCCCTGAGCGTCGGGTCGGCGAATGCCGCGTGGAGATCCCGCGCACGGTCCTCGGGCGATGCCGCCGCCGCGCGCCTCGTGGGTACGCGACCGGCTCGAGCTGCAGGACCTCGCGCAGCCGCCGCAGGCCAAGGTCCAGGACCTGGGGGGGATGAGCCGCCGCCCGGCCCGAGGGTGAGAGGACCGCGATCCGGTCCCCCCGCTGCGGTTTGGGCGGATATGCCAACGCCATGAGGCCAGGGTATCAGGTCGTTGGGGTGCCACTGGCTTCCTCATCGTACCTGGCGAAGAACCTGCGGATGGCCGCGTCGGCGCATGCCCGGTCGCCGGTGGCGAGGAGGTCGAGCAGTACCCCGCGGATGACGCCCACGGCGAGGCGACTTTCGACGCGTGCGGTTTCGGCCGGCATTCCCCGCGCCTCCAGCAGCGCGGCCAGCGGTTGCGCCGTGGGCTCGAAGGCGGTCTCCAGCAGCGGCTTGGCCCACACGCGCCCCTGGAGCGCCGCCGTGTACACCTCGAAGTACAGCCGCTCGAAAGGGGCCAGCGCGGGGTCGCTCATGCGCAGCCAGCTTGCATACAGGCAGGCCGCAAGGCCCTGCGCGGGCTCGAGTCGCGCCAGGGCGTCGAGCTGCGCGGCCTCGACCGCCCGGACCACCTCCAGCAGCAGCCCCTCCCGGCTTCCGAAGTGATAGATCAGCATGCGGTGGCTGGTGCCGAGGGCGGCCGCCAGGGCGCGCAAGCTCACGTCCGCCGTGCCGTGGGTGGCGAAGTACTCAATGGCCGCGTCCAGCAGGCGCCCCTTTGCCCCTTGCGTCTCCATGTACCACATGATACATGTACCATATGGTACAAATCACGGTCTCCGTGGACATTGACGCAACCGCCGATCGCGTGTGGGCGGCCCTCACGGACGTCGACGCGTACCCGCGCTGGAACAGGGGCGTGACGCGCATCGAGCGCGTTCCGGGCACCCGGGGCCTGGCGCCCGGCGACCGGGTGCGTATCACGCAGCCGCGGCTCGGCACCGCCACATGGACCGTGACGCGGCTCGACCCCGGCACCAGGTTTGACTGGGCACAGACCCGCGGCCTGGTGACCACGACGGCGACCCACCAGATCACGCCGACCGGGGCGGGTGTCCGGCTGGACCTCGGCCTGCGCTTCGAGGGGCTGGGGGCTGGCCTCACTGGGTGGTTGATGGGCCGCGAGGCCCGCCGGTTCGTGGCGACGGAGGCCGACGGCTGCCGGGCGCTCTGCGAGGGCGGGTAGGGCCCGCCCTTCACGCCGACTTGGGCGCGGCGGACTCGACGCGGGCCTGGCGGCGGTCCACCCGGTCGACGACCACGCCGGCGAAGGGGCTCGCCACGACGCTGCAGGCCCCGCTCACGGCGGCCGCCGACGCCATCCAGGTCACCGAGCCCGTCGACTGCAGAACTCACCAACACACAGCACCGCGATCGCGGCCAGGCCATCGCCGATGATGGAGACGAACTGGCCGGATCGCAGGATCCACATATCGGGCCGCATGCTAGCCCCCGGCCCGGGCTGGCCCCAGCCCCGCCGCCGCAAAGGCCTCATCCACCGGCCGCATCCCGCCGCAGCCGAAGCCGACGCCCGTGGCCAGCACGCCGCCCCCGCATGCCGCGATGACGCCCCCCACCGACCACACGGCGGCAAGGGCGCCCGCCCCGGCCTGCGACAGGGGCACCAGGGCCTGGGCCGTGCTGCCCAGCAGGCTGAATACCCGCCCCTGGAACTCCTCCGGCACGCCCGACTGCAGCAGGGAGTACACGGCGGCGTTCGCAATCGCCGCCCCGGCGCCGGCGACCGCCATCACCGCCAGGCCCAGCACCAGCGACCGCCCGAGCCCCAGCACACCGAACGCCAGCCCCATGACGGCGATGAGGCCGTAGAGGCTGGACGCGCGCCTTGCCGACCGCCCCGTGGCGCTGATGGCCGCCGAGGCGAGCACGGTGCCGAGCGGGAAGCTCGCCTCCAGGAAGCCGTACCCCTGCGCGCCGGCATGGAGCGGCCCGGCGGCCAGGGCCGGCAGCAGGACCATCGCGCTATTGGTCAGTGCGTTGATCGCGAGCACGGGCCCTGTCAGGGCGCGCATCAGCGGGTGCTTGCGCACATAGCGCAGGCCCTCCAGCATCTGGCCGCCGAAGCCGGACGCGGCGATGGCCCGCTCGGCCGGGATGGCGATCAGCGCAAGCGCGGCGAAAGAGACCAGAAATGAGCCCGCGTCGGCGCCAAGGGCCAAGGCGACGCCGAAGGCCGCCACCAGGACCCCGCCGACGGCGGCCCCGATCAGCCCGCCCGTGGACTGGGCGAAGCTCAGCAGCCCGTTGATCCGCGGCAGGGCCTCCGGGCCCACCAGCCGGGGCAGCGCCGCCAGCAGGGCTGGGAAGTACGCGGCCCCGATCATGCGGGAGATGGCCAGCAGGACCACCAGGGCCCAGATCGGCAGGTGCCCGCTGGCCGACAGCGCCGCGATGGCGCCGTAGCACACCGCACGCGCCCCGTCCGCCGCCATCATCAGGCTGCGGCGGTCGAGGCGGTCGACCAGCACCCCGGCGAAGGGGCTCACCACCAGGCTGGCCGCCGCCAGGATCGCCGCCACGCCCGCCATGAGCGCCACCGAGCCCGTGGTCTGGAGCACCCACCAGAGCACGGCCACCGAGGCGAGCCCGTCGCCGATCACCGACACAAACTGGCCCGTCACCAGGATCCAGGCGTCACGGCGCAACCTGACCCACCTCCTCGGCGGGGGCCGTGCGCGGCGCCAGGGCGAGGGCTCCGGTGACGGCCGGCGCCGCGGCGAGCCCGAAGCCGGCCGAGCTGCCGGCCACAGCCAGGCCGCTGGCCAACGTCACGGCGGCGGACCCGAAGACCTGGGCCAGCACGCCTGCACCCGCCTGGGCCAGGGGGGTGAGTCCCTGGCCGATGCCGTTGACGAGGCCGAAGACCCGGCCCTGCATTTCCGCCGGAACGCGGCGCTGCAGCAGCGTCGTGAACATCACATTGGGCACGGCGACCAGCACCCCGCCGACGACGGTGAACACGAGGGCCAGCGCAAGGCTGTGCGACAGGGCCAGGCCGATGACGGCGAGGCCAGCGCCCGCCGTGGCGCCATACAGGGCGGCCCCGCTCCGGGCAATGGCCGGAACGGCGCTGATCACCCCCAGGCCGGCCAGGATCCCGACGGGAAACCCAGCCTCCAGCGCGCCATAGCCCTGGGCTCCGGCGTGCAGGGGACCCGCCGCCAGCAGGGGGAAGAGCACGGTGATGCCGCCCGCGGCGCCGTTCACCAGCAGCCCGAACTCCGCCATCGAGCGCACCAGGCCGTCCTGGCCCAGGAAGGCGAGGCCCGCGCGCATCTGGCGGAAGAACCCTTCGGCGGCCTCGCCCGCCGTCCGCCGGACGGCGGGGATGGCCACCATGGTGAGGCTGGCCACCGACACCACGAACGACAGGGCATCGGCGGCCAGCGCCGGGCCGACGCCCAACGCCGCCACCAGGACCCCGCCGACGGCCGCGCCGAGGATCTGGCCGCCGTTCTGGGACATCCCCAGCAGGCCGTTGGCCCGCTCCAGCCCGTCCTCGGCCACCATCCGCGGCAGGGAGGCCGCGAGCGCCGGGGAGAAGAGGCTGCCGGCGGCACGCGCCGTGGTCAGCAGCACGAAGACCGCCCACAGCGGGAGGCTGCCGGTCGCCGCCAGGAGAGCCATGCCCCCGTATATCGCCGCCCGGGCCAGGTCGACGCCGATCATCAGGCGCCGCCGGTCCAGGCGGTCGGCGAAGACCCCGGAGAACGGGCTCATCGCGACGGTGGTGGCGGCGGCGACGGCCGCGACCGCGCCCATCGCGGCGGCGGAGCCCGTCGTCTGCAGCACCCACCAGAGCACGGCGATGGCGGCGACGCCGTCGCCGACGACCGACACGAACTGGCCGGAGAGCAGGACCCAGATGTCGCGCCGCATGCTACGCGCTCGCCGCGGGCGGGCGTAGCCCGGCGGCGGCAAACGCCTCGTCCACGGGCCGCGCCCCGCTCCAACCGAAACCGAGGCCCGTGGCCACCACGCCGCCCCCGCATGCGGCGATGACGCCCCCGACCGACCACACGGCCGCCAGGGCGCCGGCGCCAGCCTGGGACAAGGGCTGCAGGGCCTGGGCGGCTCCGCCCAGCAGGCTGAACACCCGGCCCTGGACCTCCCCGGATACCCCCGCCTGCAGCAGCGCGTTGACGGCCGCGTTCCCGATCGCCGCCGCCGCCCCCGCGACCGCCATCTCGCCGAGGCCCACCACCAGCGAGCGGCTCAGCCCCAACGCGCCGATCGCGACGCCCATGACCACGACAAGCCCGTAGACGCTGGAGGCGCGCCTCGCGGAGCGGCCCGTGGCGCTGATGACCCCCGAAGCCAGCACGGTGCCCAGCGGAAAGCTGGCCTGAAGGAAGCCGTAGCCCTGCGCGCCGGCGTGCAGCGGACCGGCCGCCAGGGCAGGCAGCAGGACCATTGCGGAGTTGGTCATCGCGTTCAGGACTAGGACGGGGCCGGTGAGGGCGCGCAGCAGGGGGTGCTGCCGCACATAGCGCAGGCCCTCAAGCATCTGCCCGCGGAAGCCGGATGCGGCGATGGCCTTTTCCGCCGGGATGGCGATCAGGGCGAGCGAGGTCACGGAGACCAGAAAGGAGACGGCATCCGCCGCCAGGGCCAGGGCCACGCCGAAGGCCGCCACCAGCACCCCGCCGACGGCGGCCCCAATCAGACCGCCCGTCGACTGGGCAAAGCTCAGCAACCCGTTGACCCGCGGCAGGGCCTGTGGGGCCACCAGCCGCGGCAACGCCGCCATCAGGGCGGGGTAGTAAGCGGCCCCGATGGCGCGCGCCACAGCCAGCAGGGCCACCAGGACCCAGATCGGCAGGTGCCCGCCCGCCGCCATCGCCGCAATGGCGCCGTAGCACAGGGCACGCGCCCCGTCCGCCGCCATCATGAGCCCCCGGCGGTCGAGCCGGTCTGCCAACACCCCTGCGAAGGGACTCGCAAGGAGCCCGGCAGCGGCCAGGATCGCCGCCACGCCGGCCATCACCGCCACCGAACCTGTCGCCTGCAACACCCACCAGAGCACCGCCACCGACGCGAGCCCGTCGCCGATGACCGAGACGAACTGCCCCGTCACGAGAATCCAGGCCTGCGTGCCCATCAGTGCAGCGCCAGGGTGCCGGCCCGGCGCACATGGCGCTCCACGGCCCAGAACACCGCGGCCCCGGCGGCGGCCAGCGCCGCCGCCATGATCGCCAGCAGCCGCTGCTCGACGGGAAGCGGGAGCAGGGGGGCGCCGCCGAGCACCAGCGTGCGCAGCGCATCCAGGCCGTAGGTCGTCGGCAGGGCCATGGCCAGCGCCGCCAGGCCGCGCGGCAGGTCGCCGACGGGCATGCTCTGCCCGGACAGCGTGCTCAGGATGAACTGCCCGGCGTCGGTGATGGTGTTGGCCTGCCGCACCACCAGCACCAGGCCGGCGAAGCCGAGCCCGAACCCGTAGAGCGCCACCAGCATGGGTCCGATGTACGCCAGGGCCCGGGGCAGGGCCTGCCACTGGCCCTGCAGGCCGTAGACCACGCCGGCCAGGCCCAGCGACAGCAGCGACTCCGCCGTGCCGAGCACCAGGCTCCACACCACGCGCCCCAGCAGCTGCAGGCTGGGGCTGGCCGGACTGAGCCAGTTGGCCTCCAGCACGCCAGTGTCCATATCCTGCTTCAGGGAGAAGCCGATCCCCCACATCACGGTGCCGATGTACGAGGTGACGGCGACCCCCAGCAGGGCGAAGCTGGTGTAGTCGCGGAAGGGGCCGCCGCCGAAGGCGCGGCCCAGGAAGTAGAGCGGCGCGAACCACACCAGCGGGTCCAGGACGATGCGGAGGATCTGCAGGCGGTACCGGAAGAAGATGCGGCGGTCCCGGCCGAAGGCTGCGGCCACCACGGCCATCTCAGTAGGTCCCCAGGGCGCCGCGCCGGCGCACGCTGGCCTCCACGCCGGCGAAGAGCAACGCCCCCAGGGCAGCAAGGCCCACGTCGAAGCCCAGCAGCCGCACCAGGTCGGTCCCCCAGGGTCCGCCGCGCATGGCGTCCAGGGCGTAGGTCATGGGCAGGGCGCCGCCGACCCGCTGCAGCCAACCCGGCAGCACGGCCAGGGGGCAGGTGATGCCGCAGGCGACCATGAAGAGGCCGCGCACCAGGTTGACCATCACGCTCACGTCCTTCGCCCAGAACACCATGGCCGCCAGCACCAGGCCGACGCCCAGCACCCACGGCACGCTCGCCACCGCGACGGCCGCGGCGACCGGCCACGGCGCCGCCCACCTCACCCCGAATAGGAGCGTGCACTCCAGCGCGCCCAGCACCATGCCGGCCAGGCTGAGGCCGATGTCGGTCAGCGCCGGGCCGGTCAGCAGGGCCCAGCGGGCGGCCGGGCTCGACCAGTTGCTCTCCAGCGTGCCGCCGGTCTGCTCCTGGCGCAGGGCGCCGCCGACCGACCAGCACGTGACGTTGACCCACATCCACATCAGAGTGCCGGAGACGATGTCCGCCCGGTAGCCGGCGAAGCCGTGCCCGCCCTGGGCCAGCGCCCCAGCGGTCAGGAGGTAGGCGGCCGGGAATATCACCGGCCAGGCGAGGTAGGCGAACCAGAAATCCGGATAGCGGAGCTTCATCAGCAGCGAGCGCCGCACGCCGGCCCAGAGCGCGCTCATGCGCGGAGCGCCTGTCCGGCCACGGCCACGAAGACGTCCTCCAGCGTGGGTTCGACGGACTCGCAGCGGAGCACCGCCGCGCCCGCCTGCGCCGCCTGCGCGACCAGAGCCGGCAGCTCGGCCGCCGGGTCGCTGACCGGCACCCGCAGCTCCCAGCGGCCCTCGCCGATGGCCACCGCCTCCCCGGGCAGGGACAGGTCCGGCCGCCAGCCGGCCAGCTCGACCCGGCAGACCGCGCCGCCCCCGAGCCGCCGCTTCAGGGCACCCGGCGCGTCCAGGGCCACGATGCGGCCGCCCGTCACGAAGGCGACCCGCTGGCAGAGCTCGTCGGCCTCCTCCATGTAGTGGGTGGTGAGGAGCACGGTGCGGCCCTCGGCCGCCACGGCGCGCACCTCGTCGCGCAGCAGTCGGGCGGAGACCGGATCCAGCCCGGCCGTCGGCTCATCGAGCAGCAGTACGGCCGGATCGGCCAGCATGCTGCGCGCCAGGGCCAGGCGCTGCTTCATGCCGGTGGAGTACCGCTCGACCAGCTCGTCGGCGCGGTCGTCCAGGCGAAAGCGCGCGAGGAGGTCGCCGGCGCGCCGCCGGGCGTCCGCCCCCCGCAGGCCGTAGAGCGCGGCGAAGTACAGCAGGTACTCCCGGCCCGTCAGCTTCCAGTAGAGGCTTCGCTCGCCGCCGAGCACCGCGCCCAGGCGGCGCCGGGCGGCCACCGGGTGGCGGGCGACGTCGTGGCCGGCGATGCGCGCCACCCCCGAGGTCGGCAGGAGCAGCCCGCAGAGCATCCGCACGGTGGTGCTCTTGCCCGCCCCGTTGGGGCCGAGCAGGCCGAAAACCTCGCCGGCCTCCGCGCTGAAGCTGATGTGGTCGACCGCGACCCGTGTCCCGAAGCGCTTGCTCAGGTCGGAGACCTCGACCGGCGCCATCTGCCATCGCCTCGACCCCAGGTTAAACACTGTCAATAGCCATGTCAACAATGTTGAAGTCGGACTTGACACGTGGCAGAAGGCCCGGTGATGCATTAGATTGGGCTCTGCGATGTCGGTGGTGCAGGTGCAGGGGCTGGCGAAGTTCTTTGGCGCGCGGGCCGTGTTCCGCGACGTCGGCTTCGCCTTGGCCCGCGGCGAGCGCGCCGGCCTGGTCGGCCCCAACGGCGCCGGCAAGACCACGCTGCTGGAGATCCTGGCCGGTCGCGCCGAGGCCGACGCGGGCAGCGTCGCCATGGCCCGCGACGTCGAGGTCGGCTACCTCACCCAGGACCCGGAGCTGCCCGACGGGACCCTGCGGGCCGCTGCCCTGGCCGCCCGGCCGGACATCGTCGCCGCCGCCCGCGCCATGGCCGAGCTGGAGGCCGCCATGGTCGACGGGCAGGACGTTCTGGCCGAGTACGCGGAGGCCCAGCACGCCTTCGAGCACGCCGGGGGCTACGACTGGGAGCACCGCGTGGACGAGGTGCTGGGCGGCCTCGGCTTCTCGGCCGCCGACCACGACCTGGACCTCGGCACGCTGTCCGGCGGCCAGCGCCTGCGGGCGGCCCTGGCCCGCCTGCTGCTGCGCGAGCCCGACCTGCTGCTGCTGGACGAGCCCACCAACCACCTGGACGCTGACGCCGTGGCCTGGCTGGAGGGCTGGCTGCCGCGCTTCCCCGGGACGGCCCTGATCGTCTCCCACGACCGGTACTTCCTCGACCGCGCCTGCAACCACATTCTCGAGCTCGAGGGCGGCCAGCTGACCGCCTACCGGGGCAACTACACGGCCTATGCCCGCCAGCGCGACGCGCGCGCCGCCGGGCAGCAGGAGGCCGCCGAGCGCCTGCAGGCCGAGCGCGAGAAGCTCCAGGCGTATATCAACCGCTACCGCGAGGGCAACCGCGCCCGCCAGGCCAAGAGCCGCGAGAAGCGGCTGCAGCGCCTGGACGGCGTGGACGAGGCGCCCCGGCCAACCGCCGCCCCCATGCGGCTGCACTTCCGGCCCCGCGGCGCCAGTGGCCGCGAGGTGCTGGCGCTGGAGGGCGTGGCCAAGCGCTACGGCGACCGCGCGCTCTTTGCCCCGTTCAACGCCGAGGTCTTCCGCGGGGAGCGCATCGGCGTCATCGGCCCGAACGGCGCCGGCAAGACCACGCTGCTCCGCATCCTGGACGGCGAGGAGGCCGCGAGCGAGGGCGAGGTATGGTGGGGCGCGGGCACGCGCGTCGGCCTGTTCCGGCAGGACCTTGGCGGCCTGGACGACGACCAGACGGTCCTGGAGGCCGTGTGTGATGCCAGCCCCGACCTCACGCCCGGCCCGGCCCGCGATCTGCTCGCCCGCTTCCTCTTCCGTGGCGATGCCGTGTTCACCCGCGTCGGCGACCTCTCGGGCGGCGAGCGCAACCGGCTGTCCCTCTGCCGCCTCACCCTGGCCGGCGACAACGTGCTGCTGCTGGACGAGCCGACCAACCACCTGGACATCCCCGGCCGCGAGGCCCTGGAGGCCGCCCTGCTGGCCTTCCCCGGCACCCTGGTGGTGGTGAGCCACGACCGCTACCTGCTGGACCGCCTGGCCACCCGCATCTGGGCGGTTGGCGAGGGCAGCGTGACGGACTTCGATGGCGGCTACAGCGCCTATGCGGCCAGCCGCGCGGCCCAGCCTGCCGCGGTGCCTCCGCCCGCCAGGAAGGCGCCGCCGCCGCCCGCCAGGCGGGCCGCCAGCCCGCACATCGACGTGACAGCCCTGGAGGCCAGCATCACGGCCCTGGAGGCCGACGTCACCACCTGGGAGGAACGCCTGGCGGACCCTGATCTCTACCGAAGTGGTGACGCCGCAGCCGCCGTCGCCGCCTACGAGGGCGCGAAGGCCGAATTATCACGCCTCTATGCGGCCTGGGAGGAAGGAGTCGCCGCCCTCGGGGCGAAGGAGCGCGACGGGGGCAGGGGGCAGCACGATGGCGGATGACGGTGCCCGCGTGGTCGTGAACATCTACGGCGAGGAGTGCGCGCTGCGGGGGGATGGAACGCCCGAGCGCCTGCGGGGCCTGGCCGCGCTGGTGGACGCCCGCATGCGGGCGGTGGCCGGCCGCACGCCGCAGCTGAGCAAGACGCGGGTGGCCATGCTGGCGGCGCTGCAACTGGCGGACGAGCTCGGCCGCCTGCAGGAGGCCCTGGTCAGTCGCGTCGAGGTCGAGGAGCGCCCGCTGCCGGCACCCGCGCCCGCCGCCGCGCCCGTGCCGCCGCCGCGCCGCATCACGCACCGCCCCCGCGCGTGAGCCTGCCCAGCGGCTGGCAGACCAACCGCGCCCTGTACCTGCTGTTCAACCGCTTCGCCGACCTCATCGAGATCGAGGGCGGCGAGGACAGCAAGAAGTCGTCGTCGTACCGCCGTGCCGCCATCGCCCTGCGCAACCTCGACCAGCCGGTGGACACCATGGCCGCCGAGGGCCGCCTGCGCGAAATCCCCGGCATCGGCCCCGTCCTGGCCGCGAAGATCCAGGAGTACCTGCAAACGGGCGCGATCGCGGCGCTGCAGCGTCTGGAGGACGAGGTGCCGCCCGGTGTGGTCGACCTGCTGGACCTGCCCGGGGTCGGCGCGCGCACCGCCGGCACGCTCTGGCACGCCCTGCACGTGGCCTCGCCGGCGGAGCTGGAGACCGCGATCCGGGCCGGACGGCTGCAGGACATCGGGGGCTTCGGCCCCAAGAAGGAGCAGGCCCTGCTGGCCGCGCTCGCCGGCCTGAGCAGCCCGCGGCTGATTCTCTCCGAGGCCTGGGGAATCGCGGAGGCCCTGCGCGACCGTGTGGCCGCCGTTCCCGGCACGTCGCGGGTCGAGGTGGCGGGGGAGGCCCGGCGCGGCTGCCCGCTGTCGGCCGCGGTGACGCTGGTGGCGGCGGGTGCGGGGCCGGCCATCGCGGCGGCGCTCTCCGGGCTCGCGATCTGGGCGCGCGATGGCGCGCCCAAGCCCGTGGCGTCCGCGGTCACGGCCACGCTGGAGGCCGGGGTGCCGCTGCGCATCGTGCTCAGCCCGCCGCTGGCCTTCGGCACGGCCATGTGCCTGGCGACCGGCAGCCCGGCCCACCTCGCGGCGCTCGCCGACCTGCCGGCCGCCGCGGACGAGGAGGCCGTCTACGGCGCCCTGGGCCTGCCCTGGATCGCCCCCGAGCTGCGCGAGGGCACGGGAGAGGTCGGGGCCGCGCGGGCGGGCACGCTGCCGCGGCTGCTGCGCGAAGGTGACATCAAGGGCGACCTGCACACCCACACCCGGTGGTCGGACGGCTCCGCCTCGGTGGCGGAGATGGCCGCCGCCGCGGCGGCGCGGGGCGACCGCTACCTGGCGATCACGGACCACTCGCGGGCGCTGGTGATCGCCCACGGGCTCGGTCCGGAGGAGATCCGCCGCCAGCGGCGCGAGATCGACGACGTGCGCGCGAGCACGGGCATGACCCTGCTGCAGGGCTGCGAGGTTGAGGTGCTGGCCGACGGGCGCCTCGATCTGGACGACGAAAGCCTGCACAGCCTGGACTTCGTGATCGCATCGCTTCACAGCCGCTTCGGCCAGGACGGGCCGACGATCACGGAGCGGGCGCTGCGGGCCGTCCGCCACCCGCTGGTCGACATGGTCGGCCACCCGAGCGGCCGCCGGCTGCCGGAGCGGCCGGAGTATCCCATCGACCTGGAGCGGCTGATCGACGCGGCGGCGGAGTGTGGCAAGGCCCTGGAGGTCAACGGCTCGCCGGAGCGGTGCGACCTCGACGGGGCGTGGGCGCGGCGGGCGGCGGCCAGGGGCGTGGCGATCTCCGTGGACAGCGACGCTCACGGCTTGGGCGGCCTTGCCTTCCGGCGCTTCGGGGTGATGACGGCGCGGCGCGGCTGGCTGCAGCCGGAGCAGGCGTTGAACACGCGGGAGCCTTCAGACCTTCTCGCCTGGCTGCGCAGCCGGCGGGGTCGCCTGGGGCATAAATGAAGGCCACGCCGCGCAGGCGGCGTGGCCACCAAAGCCTCGCTCGGTTAGCGCCGGAAGCTGCGGTCCTCGCGCGGGCGGGCCTCGCTGACCGTGATGTCGCGGCCGCCCACCTGCGTTCCGTTCAGCGCGTCGATCACGGCCTGCGCGCTGTCCACGGGCACCTCGACAAAGCCGAACCCCCGCGAGCGACCGGTCTCGCGGTCCGTGGCGACCCGCGCCGCCAGTACCTCCGCGTACTGTGAGAAGACTTGGGTCAGCTCATCCGGCGTGATGCTCCAAGGCAGGTTGCCGACGAAGAGGGTCTTGGTCAACGGTCCGGTCTCCTCCGCTCGGGTCCGTCTAGGCTTGGAGGTCATCGAGGCCCCGTAAACCCGCGCGGAGCGTACCACGCCGCCGCTTGGCCCGGCAAGCGGATCAACGCGAAAAACCGCAGAATCTGTCGACCAGAATCGACGGGTGCGGACGGCCCCGGGCTTCCGCATCGTGTAATCGCGCGGCGCCATGTGCCATGCGGACTGCGGCGAATTGCGGCGCAGCGCAGGTAAGGCCACTCGGGCCGAGGGGAGATGGTGAGAAGTGCCAGTTCCAGCCGGCGTCAGGCGCGTGTCGGTTTCTGTTGGGGGCGGCGCGTCCAGCGGGCGCGGGCCAGGCGGCGGCAGGACTCCCAGAGGTTGCCGACGAGCAGGCCGCCCGGAAGGAACCAGAGGGCGTTGAGGCCGAGGAAGGCGGCGCAGCTGCCGGCCGCCACGACGAGGGCGTACAGGTACTGGTGGCGCGCCTGGGCGGGGGAGGACGGCGGGTCGGTGAGCATGATGGTGGCGAAGAAGAGCAGCATCTGGATGTCGGGGGCGCGGAAGATCTCGGCCACCTGGGCGGCGTCGCCGCGGAAGGCCGCGACGGTGTAGACGAGCAGGCTGGCGCCGAGGAAGGTGAGCGCCATGGGGAGCTTACCCACCTTCGAGGCGACGTAGAGGCCGACGGCGGCGAGGCCCAGGAACCACACGGGGGAGAGGTCGGGCAGGGCGCCCCACCAGCTCTGCTCGCTGTGAAACAGCAGGGCCGAGGCGACCAGGCCGAAGGCGGCCGGGTTGAAGACGTTGCTCCAACGGGTGCGCAGTGCGTACTTCGAGAGGATCGCCACCACAGCCGTCAGAGCCGGGATGATCCACGGCTGGCGGGGCGCGAGGATCATGCCGACGATGACGCCGGTGAGAAGGCCCCCGTCGGGGAAGGCCCAGCGGTCGTGCGCCACCCAGCCCATGACCCAGTCGGCGGCCACAGCCGTCACGGCCGCGATCACGACGGTGGCGAAGGCGGCGCTGCCGTCCCTGACCACGGAGGCCGTGATGGCCAGCAGCAGGAGGCCGATGAGCGCGATCCCCTTGGGCGCGCGGACGAAGCTGGCGAGGCGCCGGGCCGGCGAGCCCGGGCGCGCGCGGCGGGTTGGGCGCTCCTCGGTGGAGAGGGTCACGATACCCGCCGCCTCCTCAGGCCGGGAGTGGTATGGATCTGCAGGTCGGCGCCGACGATGAGGCCGTCCGCCCGCTGGCGCCGCAGCCAGCGCAGCCCGGCGGTGGGGCCCAGGACGAACGCCGCCGTGGCCAGGGCGTCCGCCAGCATCGCCGAGGGCGCCAGCACCGTGCAGGCCGTGGCGGCTTCGGCGGAGCGGGCGCCCCGCGGATCGAGGATGTGGTGGCCGCCGTCGGCGGTTGGGCGGGCATAGTCCCCCGAGGTGCAGACCGCGGCCCCGGAGACCGCAAGCACGGCGCAGTAGGCGTCGTGAGCGCGGGGGTGGCGGATTCCCACCCGCCACGGCTGGCCGTCGGCGTTGCGGCCGGCGGCGAAGAGGTCGCCACCGGCCTCGACCAGGAAGTCGGGGTGGGCGGCCGCCAACTCGCGCGCGGCCAGGTCGATCGCCATGCCCTTGGCGACGGCGCCCAGGTCGAGCAGAAGCGGGCGGCGCAGGGTGACGGCGGACGCCTGGCGGTCAAGCGCGATGTCGCGCCAGGTCGGGTCCGGGGCTGGGGAGGAGGAGGCGGGGAGCGCCTGCTCTCCAGCCAGGACCTGCGCCACGAGGAGCTGGGCCGCCATGGCGACGGTCTCATCGCCCGAATCGGCACCGGATGTCGCGGCGCGTCGTTCAGCCGCGTGCGGCCGTTCGCTGCCGGGCGCCCGCCAGGGCTCGGCGCGGCCCGTCCGGTAGTTGCGGACCAGGCCACGCGCCTGCTGACGCGCGCCGATCGTGGGGTCGAAGGCGCCGCCGCTCCGCTCGGCCACGGCGCACGCGAAGGCCACGGCCTCGAAGAGGAGCGGGCTGACGGACACCGGCTCGCCGGGCGGGCGGTCGGCCAGCCGGCGCAACTCACTTGTGGGGTCGAAGCGGCTGCACCGCGCCTCGACCTCGGCGAACCAGGCGAAGGCCCGGTCCGCGGCGGCGGCGCAGCCCGGGTGGCCGGACGGCGCCACGATGGCGATGGTCACAGGCGTGTCCATGTAGGCGCGGGTCGTGCGGAAGAGCTCGGGCCCGGTGGGCGCACCGCGATCGGCAGGGTCGCCTTTCGGGTCTGCAGGCTCAGTCCCTGCGGTGACCGGCGACTGCGCGCGGCTGCTGCGGGGGAGGGCATGCTGTCGTGCGCCCCCGTCCGCAGCGGGTGCGTCAGGCCCGGACGGACCATCGCCAGGGGTGGCGCGAATCGGCCCGCCCCCGTCTCCAGGCATGGTGCGGGGCCCTGCGCCCCTATCGTCAAGGCCAGTGCAGGTCCCTGCCGGACTGTCGTCCGGGATCACGCGCGGCCGGGCGCCTCCGTGGCCAAGGACGGCGTGGGCTCCTGGCCGATCGTCGCCCGGGATGGCACGCGCCCGCGCGCTCGCGGGACCGCGGATGGCGTCAGAGGGCGCCGGGTCTTCCCGAGCGATCGCGCGAGGCCGTGCGCCCCTGTCGTCAAGGACGGCGCCAGGGCGCGCAGGGCCGTCGCCCGGGATGGCAGGCGCCCGGGCGCTCTCCTGGTCAGGGATGGCGCAGGGCTGCGTCTGCCCCAAGCCACGGCTGGGGCCAAGCCGCACCTCCCCGTCGCCACGGATGGCGCCAGGCCCCTGCGGACGCATCAGCCCTTCGCCGCCTGCGCCGCGCCCAGCGCCTGCTGCACTGCGCCCAGGAAGGCCAGGCTGCTGTCCGTAGCGCCGGAAACGGTGTCGACCTGAAGGCTCTGGGCCGCAAGGACCTCGCCCGGCATCGGCGATACGTCCGCGCAGGGATAGTGGGTCGTACAGCCCGTAACTACTATGGACGTCATCTTCCCGCCCTTGACGGTCAGCGCGACGGAGACCGAGCCGTGACGGCTCCAGCCGGTGCCGGAGTATACACCGTCCTTATACGGACTCGATGCGGCGGCCGCCGCCGCGGCCGGCTGACCCTGCGACGACGGGTTGGTCGCCGGGCTGGTCGTCGCGCCGGCGGCCTGGCCTTGTCCCTGGGCCTGCGCGCCCGCGCCCGGAGCTGCCTGCTGCCCTGACGCCGGATTCGATCCCGGCGGGCACTGCGTCTGTGTCTGCGCCCGTGTCGCGGGGAAATAGCCGGCGGACCGCCCACCCTCCTGCTCCCGGTAACGGCCCCGGCGCCCGTCATCGTCGCCACGGCCCTCGCCGTCGCGATAGGTGGCCACGGGCGGCGGGATCACGATGGCGGAGGTGCCCGACGCTGTGCAATTCGCCGCGCCGGATACGCCGGACACCCCGGGATTGCTTGCAGCGCTTGCGCCACCGCCCGTGGCCGCGCCGCCGGCTGTCGCCGGGGCGCCGGTCCCGCTCGTGGCGCCTGTCGCCGCGCTCGGGGACAGCTGGGCGGGCGAGGTCTGCCACAGGTCGGCCGCCGCCTGGGTCCGCGCGTAGCCGGCGACGTACACGGCGAAGATCGCGGCCCCGCTGAGGACCATCAGCGTTTTCGACGGCCGGCGCCCTCCTGCCTGAGTGCCCACGTCGTCCCAGAACCTCCCCAGCGCAGCCTACCCCGGCGCGCTTGGAATCGGCTGAGGCAAGCGCCCGACGCTGCGCCAACGCGCGGAGAGTCGGACGCTCAGGATCAATTGTCGGCGACGCTGATCAGAATTCGATGAAGCCCCCGCAGGGGTGGGGGCCGCGGGTCAGGGGCTCAGCGCGGGGTGCCGGCCCACGGGTTGGCGGAGAGCAGATCGCTGACGCTGAGGATCCGCAGTCCCTTGTCGCGAATGGCGCGGATCATGGCGGGCAGCGCCTGGACGGTCACCGCCGTCGGGTGCATCAGCACGATGTCGCCAGCTTGGGCCCGGCCGGCCGTCCGCTCCAGCAACCTGTAGACGGGAGGGTTCTGCCAGTCGATGGTGTCTCGCGACCACAGGACAAGGGTGTGTCCTGTCGCGGCCACGGCGGCCAGCACGGCCGCGTTGAAGTCGCCCTTGTGCGGCGAGAAGAGCACCGGCCTTCGGCCGGTCAGCGCCTCGATCGCCGCATCGGCGCGCCGGATGGAGCCCTCGGCGGCCGCCTCGCCGATGCCGGCCCAGCTGTGGTCGGTGTACCCGTGGTTGCAGAAGTCGAAGCCGTCGGCGGCCATCTGCCGGACCAGGTCGCCGTGGCTCTGCGCCCAGGACCCCACGAGGCAGAAGGTCGCCGGCGCCTGGGCGGCGTGCAGCTCGCTCAGCAGGCTCGGGACGTACGGATCCCCCCAGGCGATGTTGATGAGGAACGCGACGGCCTGCTTGCCCGGGTTGCCCCTGTAGACCGGGCCTGACGGCAGGTCGGCCAGCTGGCGGGCCGCCGGCACCAGGCCCAGCACGGGCGCCACCCCGGTTCCGGCCGGGGCCGACAGCACGCGGTCGACCGTCGCCCCCACATCCACCGTGATGCCGTCCAGACCCGGCAGAAGGCCCTGAGTATCGGGGTCGACGCGGGCGTCCACAGGCGCCGTGACCGGATTCGCCGCGGCGAGGTAGGACCGCAGGTCGGCGACGGTCCAGCCCGTCACATCGACTCCGCCCAGCGTGACGCCGCTGGCCGCGGTCGGGCCGGCGGTCCGGCCGGCCGCGGGCGCCGGCTGCGCACGAAGCCATGTCAGCGCCACGGCCAAGACCGCCGCGGCGGCCAGGGCGGCGAGCCAGCCGCGTCGCACCCCGATCAGGCCCCCCGGTGAATTGCTATGCGCCGCCCGGGGAAGGCAGCCAGCGCCGGCTCCCTTCCCGTCGCGAACCCACGAGGGCCGCGCCCACGCGCTGTCGAAGGCCTTCGCCCATGGCCACCGAGAAGGTCACGCTCCCGCGGGTGCCTGTCAAGAAGATCCTGGCGGCCCTCGCCGAGGCCCACCCCGATGCCCACACGGCGCTGGACTTCGAAAACCCGTTTCAGCTGCTCGTGGCGACAATGCTGTCGGCGCAGTGCACGGACAAGACGGTGAACGCCGTCACGCCGGCCCTCTTCGCCCGCTGCCCGACGGCTGCCGCCATGGCGGCGCTGCCGGTCCCCGACCTCGGCGCCCTGATCCAGCGCTGTGGCCTCTGGCGCAGCAAGGCCCAGCACATCCACGACGCGTGCGCGATCCTGGAGACGGAGCATGGCGGCGAGGTGCCGGCCGACCACGCCGCGCTGGTCCGGCTGCCCGGCGTGGGGCGCAAGACGGCCAACGTGGTCGTGAGCAACGCCTTCGCGATCCCGGCCATCGCAGTCGACACCCACGTCTTCCGGGTGGCCAACCGCCTGGGCCTGGCCGCCGCGCGCACCCCCGAGGAGACCGAGCGCCAGCTGATGCGCCGCATCCCGCGCCGCGACTGGTCGCGCGCCCATCACTGGCTGATCTGGCACGGCCGCCAGGTCTGCATCGCCCGCAACCCGCGCTGCACCGCGTGCACCCTGCTGCCCTTCTGTCCCACGGGCCGCGCGCGCGTCCGCGCGGCCACCTGACCGCGCGCCTGCCGCCGCGGAACCGGGCGGGCCCATTCGCCGTCCAACGGCACGGGAGGTTCACCAAAGATGGAATCGCGTCCAGGCCGGCTCTGGGTCCCAGCCCTCGGGCTGCTGCTGGTCGCGGGCCTGGTGGTCGTTGGGCTGCACGACGGGACGGCGGCCGCAGGCACCACCGCGGCCACAGCTCCGGGACCCGCCGCGCCCACGGTCACGGTCTCGGGCACCGGCACCGCCAAGGTCACGCCCGACCAGGCCCAGGTCGACCTCGGCGTCACCGCCCAGGCCGCCACGGCCCAGCAGGCGCTCGCCGACGACAGCAGCAAGATGCAGGCCGTCGTGGCGGCGATCGAGGGCCAGGGCGTGGCGCAGACCGACCTGCAGACCACGGGGCTGAGCCTCACTCCGAACTACACGGGCGGCGGCCCGAGCTCGGCGCCCACGATCACGGGCTTTCAGGCCAGCAACAACGTCGACGTCACGCTGCACGACACGACCCAGGTCGGCGCCGTCATTGATGCGGCACTGGCCGCGGGCGCCAACCAGGTGGGCGGCGTGAGCTTCTCCACCTCACAGCCCCAGGCCGCCTACGCCGCAGCGTACAAGGCGGCCATGGCGGACGCCCAGGCGTCTGCGCAAGCGCTGGCCAGCGCCTCGGGCCTGCAGCTCGGCGCGATCCAGTCGATTTCGGCCAGCCAGGGCGGCGGCCCCATGCCCTTCGTGGCCGAGGCGGCGCCATCGGCGGTGGCGACCCCGGTCTTCGGCGGCCAGCAGACGGTCTCGGTGACCCTGCAGGTCGTCTACAACATCGGGGGCTGATCGCGTGCGCGCCTATGCATCACGCGTGGCCTGCGCCTTCCGTGGCTCAGCGGCGCGATTGCCCGCCAGCGGCTGGCTGAGCGGTATGGAGCGGGGTTCGGCGGGGGCGGGCCGCGGCGGCGCGGCCCGCCCCCGGGCCGGCACCAGCCGCGTCACCAGCTCGCGCAGGCCTCCGATCTCGTACGCGTGGTGCGCCTCCACCGCGTGCTTCAGGGCAAGGGCGGGTGCCCCGTAGACGGTGGCCGGCCCGACCTTGCCCACACCCTCATGGCGCCCGAGCGAGACCAGGATGCCCCGCAGGTGCGCCGCGAACGGCTGCAGCGGCTCGCCGCGCAGTTGCCGCAGCAGGTTCACCGCGGCGTGGCGCCCCTCGAGGATGGCCGCCTGAGCCGTGTTGGGCACCGGGCGCCCCGTCTCGGCGTCCGTGGGCGCGCTGCAGTCACCCGCCAGAAACAGGGCGGCCGCCGCAGGCGAGCGAAGCGTGGGGTCCGCCTTCGCCTGACCTCGCCGCGTGCAGGGGAGGCCGCTCTTGCCGACCAGGGGGTTGCCGCGGATCCCCCCGGCCCAGATCAAAAGGTCGAATGGAAGCGTCCGGCCGTCCTCCAGGACCAGCTGGCCGGCCTTCGCCGCGGTGATGCGCGCACCGGTGTGCACGGCCACGCGTTTGTCGCGCAGCGCGGCGTGGGCGGTGCGCACAAGGGTGGGGTCGAACCCGGGCATGATCTCCGGCCCGCCCTCCACCAGCGCCAGCTCGAAACGATGACGATAGCTGTCCGCCATCTCCGCCACCAGCTCGACCCCGGTCAGGCCGCCGCCGGCGACGATCACGCGCGCAGGGCCCGCCGCGGAGGCCAGCCGGTGGAGCCGCTCGCGCACGCGCCGGGCCGACGCCAGGCTGTCGAGCGCGAAGCTGTGCTCGCGCAGGCCCGGCAACCCGTAGTACTCGGGCTCGTAGCCGACGGCGAGCACCGCCGCCCGGCAGCGGAGGGTGCCCGCGCCGCGCAGGGTCACCTCCACCGATTCGTCGTCCGCCCGCACGGCTTCCACGGGCGCTACGACCAGGCGCGCCGGCGGGTGGACGATGTCGTGCAGGGGCACGCGCACGTGCGAGAGTGGCTCGCTGTCTCCCGCGATGGTGTGGATCTCCGTGACGAAGGTGTGGTACGGGTCCTTGTTGACCAGCACCACCTCCGCCTCACCGGGGCGCACGTGCTGGCGAAGCTCCGCAAATGCGGCCAGACCGGCGTAACCGGCACCGAGGACGGCGACCGCAGGCGCCACGGGATCACAAGCCCCCTGGGCGTAGCGTGCGCCGCGGTGCGCCGGATCAGCCGCTATAGGGCTGAAGCCGGTGGACCGCGCAGAGGCGGCGCCGATCAGCCGTCCGCGGTAACAGGCGTGCCGCTCTGTGGCCGGAGCCGATCAAACCGACCCCAGAGACGGCGCCGATCCGCCGTCCGCGTCCATCATGCCAAGGGGGGCAGGCCCCGATCACGAGACTGGCGAAGCCGGACGGCGGGGGGATTGGGGCCGCCATGGACCGCCAGGGCCTCAAGGCGCGCGCCTGCGCGGCGATCGACGCGGCGGGCGACGAAATCATCGGCCTGGGGGAGCGCATCTTCGCCCAGCCCGAGCTGGGCTTCAAGGAGGAGCGCACGGCCGCGCTGGTGGCGGAGGCCTTCGCGGGCCTCGGCCTGCCATTCCGGAGTGGGCTTGCCATTACGGGGCTGCGCGCGGACTTGGTGGGAGGGGCCGCGGGCGCTGGGGCGCCGCGGCTGGCCATCCTCGGCGAGCTGGACTCGCTGGTCTGTCCGGAGCACCCCCATGCCGACCCCGTGACGGGGGCCGCACACTCATGCGGCCACAACGCGCAGATCGCCGCCATGATCGGTGTGGCGACGGGCCTGGTCCGATCCGGGGCAGCCTCCGCCCTGGGCGGAGGCGTCGCGTTCCTGGCCGTGCCGGCCGAGGAGTATGTGGAGATCGAATTTCGCGAGCGGCTGCGCCGGGAGGGCCGGATCCGCTTCCTGGGCGGCAAGCAGGAGTTCGCGCGCCTCGGGCTGCTCGACGACATCCACCTGGCGATGATGTGCCACCTCGGCAACCGCGCCCCCGGCGCCAAGGTCGCCCTGGGCGGCACCTGCAACGGCTTCATCGGCAAGCTGGCCCGCTTCCGGGGCCGGGAGGCCCACGCGGCGGGCGCCCCCGAGGCGGGGAACAACGCCCTGGCGGCGGCCCAGGTGGCGCTTGCGGCCCTGAACGCCCAGCGCGACACCTTCCGCGACGAGGACCACGTGCGCGTGCACCCCATCATCACCAAGGGCGGCGACCTGGTGAACATCGTCCCGGCCGACGTGCGCATGGAGACGTATGTGCGCGCGCGGACGGTGGAGGCGATCATGGACGCCAACGTCAAGGTGAACCGGGCCCTGCGGGCCGGTGCCATGGCGCTCGGGGCTGAGGTCGAGATCGTGGAGCTGCCGGGCTACCTGCCGCAGATCCAGGAGCCGGCCCTCACGGAGATGTTCCGGCCCAACGCCGCGGCCATCGTCGGCGAGGGCGAGATCGCGCACGCCGGCCATGCCAGCCACAGCGGCGACCTGGGCGATGTGACGCACATCATGCCGGCCATCCAGCCCTCGATCGGCGCCGTGGACGGGGCCTTCCACAGCAAGGACTTCCGCATCGTCGACAAGGAGCTGGCCTACCTCGGCGCGGCGAAGATGATGGCGATGACGGCCATCGATCTCCTGGCCGACGGCGCGGCGGCGGCCCGGCGCGTGGTCGCCGGCTTTCATCCGCCGTTCACCCGCGCCGGCCACCTGGCCTTCTGGGACGACCTGCTGCAGGGGGGCAGATAGGATGGACACCCTGGTGCTCGGCCACCGCGAGGTCCGCGCGCTTCTGCCGATGGCCGAGTGCGTCGACGTGATGGCCGCGGCCTTCGCCACCCTGGCACGGGGCGATGCCGTGCTGCCGCTGCGCAGCGCCACGGCCCTCCCAGACCGCCGGGGCTTTCTCGGCCTGATGCCCTCCTACCTCGGCGAGCCGCGGGCGCTGGGCGTCAAGGTGGTCACCGTCTTCCCGGGCAACCTCGGCACGCCCTACGAGTCTCACCAGGGGGCCATCCTCCTCTTCGAGACGGAGAACGGGCGGCTCCTCGCTGTGGTCGACGCGGGCACGGTCACCGAGATCCGCACGGCGGCCGTCAGCGGCCTGGCCACGCGGCTGCTGGCGCGGCCGGATGCGTCGACGCTCGCCATCCTCGGCTCGGGCACGCAGGCCGGGGTCCACCTGGAGGCGATGCGCGCTGTGCGCCCCATCCGCGAGGTCCGCGTCTGGAGCCGGACGGAGGCCCACGGCCGCGCCTTCGCCGCCCGCCACGGCGTGAGCTTTGCGCCGACCGCGCGCGAGGCCGTGGAGGGCGCCGACATCGTCTGCACCGTGACGGGCGCCCAGGCGCCGATCCTGGAGGGTGAGTGGCTGGCCCCGGGCGCGCACGTGAACGCCGTGGGGGCCTCGGTGCCGCCCTACCGCGAGCTGGACAGCGCCGCCGTGGCCAGGAGCCGCCTCTTCGTGGACCGGCGCGAGTCCGCCCTCAATGAGGCCGAGGATGTTCGCGTGCCCATCCGCGAGGGCCGGATCGGCGAGGACCACATCGCCGGCGAGCTCGGCGACCTGCTGCTGGGCCGTGTGGCGGGCCGGTCAGGCCCGCACGAGATCACGCTGTTCAAGTCCCTCGGCCTGGCCGTCGAGGACCTGGCCGCCGCGCACCACGTCTACGCGCAGGCCCGCGCCCGCGGGGCGGGCAGCAGCCTGGAGATCACCGGAGAGCGGCACGGTTGAAGTCTGGCCGGGAGGCGGCCCTGCTCTGGCTCGGGGGGTTCGCGCTGCGCGCCCCCCTGCTGGCCGTGCCGCCGCTGCTGCCCGTGATCGTGCGCGAGCTGGGGCTGAGCCACACGGCCGTCGGCCTGCTGACCGGCTTCCCCGTCATCCTGTTCGCCGTGGCGGCCGTGGGCGGCTCGCTGCTGATCGCGCGCTTCGGCGCGCGCCGGGCGCTCGCTTTCAGCCTGGCCGTCACCGCCGTCGGCGGCGCCCTGCGCGGGGCCACCGGGGGGGCCGCGGTCCTGTTCGCCATGACCATCCTCATGGGCGCCGGCATCGCCCTGGCCCAGCCGGCCATGATTGCGGTGGCGGCCGGCAGCTCGCGCACGGGCACCGCGCGCGCCATGAGCGTCTACTCAAACGGCCTCGTCGTGGGGGAGGTCGTCGCGGTGGCGGCCACCCTCCCCTTGGCAGCCTGGCTGGGCGGATGGGGTCTGGGGCTCGCCGCGTGGTCGCTGCCGGTCGCGCTGGCCGCCCTGGCCTTCCTCCGCCAGCGGGAGATCGCCCCGGCCGCCCGCCGGGCGGCCTGGTGGCCCGACTACCGCGACCCCGTCACCTGGCGCGTCGGGCTGCTGCTGGGCTGCACATCCGCGATCTATCAGGTGAGCAACGCCTTCATCCCCACCTTCCTCACCGCGACCGGCCGCACCGGCCTCGTGGCACCGGCGCTGACCAGCCTGAACCTGATCCAGGTCGTGGGGTCGCTCCTCATGGCCGCCTTCCCCGCCCTGGTCGAGCGTGCGGGTGTCATGGTGACCGCTGCCGGGGTGACCCTGGCCGCGACAGTGTGCCTGGTCGCCGTTCCGGCGCCGGCCGCCGTGCTGGCAAGTGCCGGCCTGCTCGGCTGCGCCGCGAGCACGATCTTCATTCAGGGCCTGGCGCTGCCGCCCTTGCTGGCTCCGCGGGAGGAGGTTCCGCGCATGTCGGCCGGGATGTTCACGATCTCGTACACATGTGGCTTTCTGGGGCTGGTGCTTGGGGGCCAGCTCGGCGACCGTCTGGGTGCTCCCGACGCGCCGCTGCTGCCCGTGGCCCTGGCCTGCGTGGGGGCCATGGTGCTGGCCGCCGGCATCCGGCGACCTGCGGCGGCCGCGGCCCGCCGCGACGTGGCGGCGGCGCATCAGGCATGATCTTCACGCCAGAGGAGCGGGAGGCGCTGCGGGAAGCGCTCATCGCCCGGGCGCGGACGGATCCGCGCATCACCGGGGCCGCGATGACCGGGTCGGCTTCCGTCGGCCGGGAGGATCGCTGGTCGGACGTCGACCTGGCCTTCGGCATCGCCGACGGGGTCCCGCTGCACGAGCCCCTGGCCGACTGGACCGAGCACATGGAGCGCCAGCACGGCGCCGTGCACCACCTCGACGTGCTCCGGGGGCCGGCGATCTACCGTGTGTTCCTGCTGCCCAGCACCCTGCAGGTCGACCTGGCGTTCTTCCCCGCCGCCGCCTTCGTGGCGCGGGGGGAGACCTTTCGCCTGCTGTTCGGGACCCACGCCGGACTGGCGCCCGCGGGACCCCCAACCGTCGCCCACCTGGCCGGTCTGGGTTGGCTCCATGCCCTCCACGCCCGCACCTGTATTCAGCGTGGCCGGCCATGGCAGGCCGAGTACATGATCAGCGGCATCCGCGACACGGTGGTGACCCTTGCCTGTGTGCGCCACGGCCTGCCCTGGGCCGACGGGCGAGGCGTGGACGCGCTGCCGGCAGAGGTGGCGGCGCCGCTGGCGGGCGCCCTGGTGGCGGCCCTGGACCCCGGCGAGCTCCGCCGGGCGTTCGGGGTGGCGGGGGAGGCGTTGCTGGCGGAGGTGCGGGCTGCCGACCCCGACCTTCACGACCGCATCGCCGGCACCGTGAGGGAGCTGATGGCGTAGTGGTGGCGGACGTCTCGGGTTTTTACACGGCCTCGGCCGGCGCGGCCGCCGCCCTGCTTGGCCTCCTCTTCGTGGCCATGCAGATCCAGCCGGACCGGCTCCCACCGGCCTTCCGCCAGCGGCGCCAGGCCCTCGCCCAGTCGACGTTTTCCATCTACACGCACCTGTTCCTGACCGCGCTGCTCTTCTTGATCCCGGGGCTGTCCTCGCAGACGCAGGGGTGGGTGGTCCTGGCGGGCGCCGTCCTTGGCATCTACCGCACCGTACGGACGTGGACGCCCGTGTGGAAGGCGTTCGCGCGAGACGCGCCGGAGCGGCTGTGGCAGATGGTGTGGGTGCTGGTCGGCCCGATCGCCATGTACGTGCTGATCAGCTACTTCTGCGTGGAGAGTATCGCCACGCCTGCCCCGACCCAGCTGGCGCTGGAGGCGACAGGCGTGTTCGTCGGCCTCTTCTTCGTGGTGATCCGCAACACTTGGAATCTGCTGATGGAGGGCGCCGCGAGCCCCGACTAGGACCAAGGTCCCAGGGAATCGCGACTGCCGTCGGATGGTCGGGCGCCTCCCTTTCCTGCAAAAGGTAATGGGAGGTCCGATGCACCCTTGGGATGGAATCGATGGATCGCGATTGTGACCACGGCGGCCATGGTGGCCCTGCCGGCGCAGGCGCTGGCCGACGACGGCGGCGGCGGCTCTTCGGCCTCCACCCTCTGCGCCGCCCTCAGCAACGCCACGCCGCAGGCCATCGCCGCCCTTCAGGGCACCCCGGCCCTCGCGTCGCTGCTCCAGGGCTGCGGCTCCACCACCGGCGGCGACGGCGGGCACGGCAGCGACAGCGGCGGTGGCTCCAGCCTCTGCGGCGCCCTGAGCAACGCGGCGCCGCAGGCGATCGCCGCGCTGCAGGGCAACCCGTCGCTGGCGGCCATGCTCCAGGGCTGTGGCAATAGCGGGCAGGGTGAGGCGAGCACTTCGACGACCTGCGCGTCGATGCCGGCCGCGGCCCCGGGCTGCGCCACCGGCGGCAGCCAGTCGTTCAGCGACCTCGGCGGCTACGGATGGGCGCAGGGCGCCATCGCCCAGCTGGCGCAGATGCAGATCCTGCACGGTATCGGCGGTGGCCGGTTCGACCCGGGCGGGACCCTCACCCGCGCCCAGTTCGCCGCGCTGCTCCAGCGGGTGTTCAACCTGCAGGCGCCGGCGAGCGGAGGCACCACCTTCGTCGACGTCCCGTCCGGATTCTGGGGCGCCAGCGCCATCGCCGCCGCGGCGCCGTATATGACGGAATACAAGCTCCCCGGCGGCACGGCCTTCGAGCCTGACCTGCCGGCGACCCGGATCGACGTCGCCGCCAGCATCGGCGAGATCGAGGTGGCGCAGGGCACCGCGCAGCTTCCCTCCGCGTCGGCCGCCGCCGCGATCTGGGGCGCGTTCAGCGACGGAGGCACCGTGCCGGCCGGCATCGCCGAGGCGGCGGCCGTGGCTGTGCAGATGGGGATCATGAAGGGCTACCCGAACGGCGCCTTCGGCGTCGAGGACCCGATCAGCCGCGCCGAGGCGGCGGTCCTGCTGCAGCGCGTGCTGAGTTCCAGCGAGACGATGGGTGGCGGCGGCAGCTCGACGCCCCAGTCGGGCGCGCCGACCATCACGAGCGTGACGCCCGCCTCCGGCCTGTCCACCGGCGGCACGCCCATCGTCATTGTGGGCACCGGGTTCGTGAGCGGGGCGACGGTCGCTGTCGGCGGCGCGGCCGCCACCAGCGTGGTGGTTGTGTCGCCGACGCTGATCACGGCCGTGACCCCGCCGGGGACTGGCACCGCACCCCTGACCGTGACGACATCGGCCGGCGCGAGTCCTGCCGGGGCCCAGTTCACGTACAGCTGTGTGACCGTCCAGACGGTCAGCGGAGCGGTGTACTGCGGCACCTGATGCGTGCGATGTGATGCGTGCGATGTTGCGTCTCCCCGGGCACCGTGCTAGCGTTGGGCTTGCCTAGGGGAGCACTCTGCTGAGAGTGCGGGCCGCCTCCCGCGGCCCGCAGACCCTCAAGACCTGATCTGGGTAATGCCAGCGCAGGGAAAGGCAGCAGATCCGGCAGCATCCGCCCGTGCCTCCCCCTGGCTGGGAGGCTTTGCTTTTGGCCGCCGGCCGCGCGCTCGCCGCGCAGGGCATCTACAAGACCTACCGCCTCGGGAACGAGGATCTGCCGACCCTCGCCGGCGTGGACCTGACGGCCGCACCGGGCGAGTTCGTCGGCCTGATCGGGCCCTCCGGCTGCGGCAAGAGCACCATGCTGCGCCTGCTCGCCGGTCTGGAGGCGCCCGACCGCGGGCAGGTGGTGTTCCAGGAGTCGCCGCGCCTGGGCGCCATCGGCCTGATGCCGCAGCGCGACGCGCTCCTGCCATGGCGTACCCTGCTGGACAACGTGGCCCTGGGGCTTGAGTTGGGCGCGCGCATGGCGCGCCCCGATGCCCGCGTGAAAGCGCGCGCGCAGCTTGCCGCCTTCGGGCTGGACGGCTTCGCCGCCGCCTACCCGGGGACGCTCTCCGGTGGCATGCGCCAGCGGGGTGCGCTGCTCAGGACCTTCCTCGCCGGAAAGCCCGCCACCCTGCTGGATGAGCCCCTCGGGGCCCTCGACTCCCTCACGCGCGCGGACGTGCAGGAGTGGCTCGAGGCGGCGTGGCTGACCTTCCAGCCGACGGTCGTGCTCGTGACGCACGACGTCGACGAGGCCATCTTCCTCTGCGACCGCGTCTACGTCTTCTCGCGCCGGCCGGGGCGGGTGGTCGCCGAAGTGAGCGTCGACCTGCCGCGGCCGCGGCCCAAGGCGGCGCGCACCGCCCCGGCCTTCGTCCAGCTGAAGGAGCGCCTGCTGAAAGAGCTGCGCGGGGATGGCTAGGCGCTATGGGCCGCCCGCGACGGTGCTGGTCATCGCGGTCGCCCTGTGGCAGGGCGCCGCGGCCGCCTTCCGCGTGCCGTCCTGGGTGCTGCCCTCGCCGTCGCTGATCCTCAGCACCCTGTGGACGGACAGGGCGCTCCTGCTGGCCAACACGTGGGTCACCCTGGAGGAGACGCTGGTCGGCTTCGCCCTGGCGCTGGCGGCGGGCCTTGGCCTCGCGTTTTTGGTGCACTGGTCGCCGTTGGCGGAGCGGGCGCTCTGGCCGCTGATTGTCGCCTCGCAGACGGTCCCCGTCCCGGCCATCGCGCCCGCCCTGGTCATCTGGCTGGGGTTCGGGCTGGCGCCCAAGGTCGTGGTCGTGGGGCTGGTCTGCTTCTTTCCCATTGTCGTGGCCACCGTCGACGGCCTGCACGGGGTGGACCACGAGCTCCTGGATGCGCTGCGCACCCTGGGCGCGAGCCCCCGGCGCCTATTCGCCGAGGTCGAGTGGCCGTCGGCCGTGCCCCAAGTCTTCTCCGGCGTGAAGATCGCCATCACGTTCAGCGTGATCGGCGCCGTGCTGGGCGAGTGGGTGGGCGCATCGGCCGGACTCGGCTACACGATGATCCGCGCCTCGTCGCAGCTGCTGACGGCGCGTGTCTTCGCGGCCATCGCCGTGCTCTCGGCGGCGGCCCTGGTGCTGTTCTGGCTGACCGTGGCGCTCGAGCGGCGGGTGCTGCACTGGAAGTTCCGAACGGGAGGTAGCGCGGGATGATGGCTCGACGGTGGCTGCGTGGGGCGGCGGGTGGCGCGCTGGAGGCTCCGGACGGGCGGCAGCGGCGGATGGCGGGACGCTGGCCGCGTGGGGCGGCGGGTGGCGCGCTGGTGGTTCCGGACGGGCGGCAGCGGCGGATGGTGGGCGTCCGCGACGGCCGAGCGGCGGGTGCCGCGGAGGACGTTCCGGACGGGCGGCACCCGCGGATGGCGGGACGCTGGCTGCGTGGGGCGGCGGTGCTGGTGCTGGGCGCGGTGCTCGCCGCGTGCGGGGGCGCCGCCACGGGAACCTCGGGGACGGCGACGCCGGCGGCGTCGCCGCGCAAGGTGACGCTCATGCTCGACTGGTACCCCAACGGGGACCACGCCGGCATCTACGCGGCCGCCGCCCAGGGGTTCGATGCCGCCCAGGGGCTGCACGTCGCCATCCAGGTGCCGGCCGACCCCACCTCGGCCATGAAGGCCGTGGCCGCGGGCAAGGTCGACTTCGCCGTCAGCTATGAGCCCGAGGTGCTGTTGGCGCGGGCGCAGGGGATCCCGCTCGTGGCGGTCATGGCCATGGTGCAGGAGCCGCTGAACAGCATCATCGCCCTGCCGGGGTCCGGCATCACGCGGCCGCGCGACCTGGTGGGCAAGACGGTGGGCACCGACGGGCTGCAGAGCACGCAGGACACGCTCGACACGGTGCTGAAGGCGGACGGGGTGTCGCCGTCGCAGGTGACGACGGTGGATGTGAGCGAGGACAACGTGGCGGCGCTGCTGTCGCACAAGGTGGACGCCATCATCGGCGCCTACTGGAACTGGGAGGCCGTCGAGATCCAGCAGAAGGACGGCGGGAAGTATCCCGAGGTGCTGCGCGTCAACCAGTGGGGCGTGCCGACCTACGACGAGCTGGTGATGGTGACCTCGGAGCAGCTGATCAAGTCGGACCCGGCCCTGGTGCGCAGCTTCGTCGCCGCCCAGGTGGCGGGGGAGCAGTATGCGCAGAAGAACCCGGCCGGGGCGGTGAAGGACCTGCTGGCGGCCAACAAGGACCTCGATCCGGCCCTCGTCAGCAAGAGCGTGCGGCTGCTGCAGCCCGCCTGGGACGCGCAGGGGCCGACCATCGGCTACATGGACCCCGCGCAGTGGACCAAGTACGAGCAGTGGATGGTGGCCCAGGGGCAGCTGAAGGCGCCGGTGAGCGTCGCGCAGGCGATGACGAACCAGTTCCTGCCGAAGGGCGGCGGCGGGAGCTGACCCGCGTGGGGCGCCTCGCGCGGGCCGCCGGCTGGCGGGGCGGGGCGGCAGGGCCAGCGGGCTCAGCCGCGCCATGGAGCGGACGGCCACGGGCGTGAACGGCGGGACCTCCGTCGCGGAGCGCCAGGCGCTCGGGTGCAGCAGCGACGGGTACACCGTCAGGGCGACCCCGGGCGCACGGCAGAGGGCGGCGCCGGAAGCACCGTCAGGGCGACCCCCGGGCGCATGGGGGAGGGCGGCGCGGGGAGCGGCCCTCGCGGCGCTGCGCAGGCGTCACGGCCGCCAACCGCATCACGTCGACGGCGAGCCGCGCGGTCGGGGAAGGCATTCGTACGCGGCCTACCCGACCGCCCGCCGCAGGGCCGGGCTCAGATCGCCGCTGGGGGCGACCTCCACGCGCTCAAGGCCAAGCCAGGCGGCCATGAGGCGCAGCTCGGCGGCCAGGGCCGGGGCCACCTCGCCCTCGCGCGAGCCGGCCTCGGCGTGCGCGCCCTCCCCCCGCAGCGCGGCGCGGCGGCGGTCGGCCTTGAGGTCCACGCGCGCGACCAGCCGGTCGCCCAGCAGGAACGGCAGCACGTAGTACCCCTGCGCGCGCTGGGCGGCCGGGGTGTAGATGCTGATGCGGTAGCGGAAGCCGAAGAGGCGCTCCGTCCGGTCCCGGTCCCAGATCAGCGAGTCGAAGGGCGAGAGCAGGGCGCGGGCCGCGATGTCTGCCGGGGCGCCGGCCAGCGCCCACAGGTATGTGCGCTGCGGCACGCCCGCGACCCGGGCGGGGAGGAGCTCGCCCGAGTCCACGAGCTCGGCGATGCGGGCCCGCGCGGTGGCGGCGGGCAGGTGGAAGTACTGGCGCAGCTCCTTCTCGGTGGCGATCCCCTGGGCGCGAGCGGCGATGCGCACCAACTCGCGCTGGGCGTCTTCCGGGCTGGGCGCCGGCGCGGTGAGCGCCGCCGAGGGGACCACCCGCTCCGTCAGGTCGTAGAAACGCTCGAAGCCGCGGCGGGCGGCCGTGGCGACCCTGCCCTCGTAGAGGAGCCACTCGAGGGCGATCTTGGCGTCGTGCCAGTTCCACAGGCGGCCCGTGCCGACGTCCTGGCCGTCGCCGTGGCGGAGGCCGTCGGGGCTGGCGGCAGCCGCGGCGACAGGCCCGCGCTGCGCCACCACGGCAAGCACCTGGTCGACGAAGGCCGGCTGCTCGAGCCCCAGGCGCGCCATGCCCGCGATCACGGCCCACGGCGCCAGGTGCAGGGCCGGGTCGAGGGTCCTGCGCCAATCCGGCGGCGGCTGCCCTGGGCGGTCCGGAGACGGCCACGCCGCCCAGTCCCACCGCCGGGCGGCCTCCATGCGCCAGCGCAGCAGCGGGTAGGCGGAGACCGGCAGCAGCGCGGCGCGGTGGCCCCAGTACTCGAAGAGTTGGCGCGGGCCGGTGCCCCAGGCCATCTCATCGAGCAGCGCGCGCGGATAGGGCCCCAGGCGGGCGAAGACGGGCAGGTAGTGCGCGCGGCAGAGGACGTTGACCGAGTCAAGCTGCAGCTGGCCGACCCGCTCGATGGCCGCGAGCAGGTGCCCGGCGTCCACCGGACCAGCCGGCCGCGGGTCGGCAAAGCCCTGGGCCGCCAGGGCGATGCGGCGGGCCAACTCCACCGGCAGCGACTCCTCGCGGGCCACTGGACCCCTCCCCGTCTGAGCATAGGACTCCTTCGGGCCGACCTGGCCGCAGGCTGGAGTCATGAAGCTGCAATCGCAGGCACGTCATGCACGGCAACGCCTTCCGTCAATTCGGGGACGCGGGCGACAAC
>DAHVAF010000032.1 GCA_027314765.1 Clostridia bacterium
ATAGGGAGGGGAAGCGGAATGGCACGACTGGAGAACCGCGTCTGCATCGTCACCGGCGCCGGCCGCGGCATCGGCGCCGCGGTCGCTCGCCTGCTGGCCTCCGAGGGCGCCAAGGTCGTCGTCAACGACATCGGCGTCAACCTGGACGGCTCCGGCGGCGGCCAGGGGCCGGCCGAGGAGACCGTCGCCGAGATCCGCCGCGATGGCGGCACGGCCTCCGTCAACTTCGGCAGCGTCACCGACCATGCCGCCGCCGAGCGGCTGGTGCACCAGGCGATCCAGGAGTACGGCAAGCTGGACGTGCTGGTCAACGTGGCCGGCATCCTGCGCGACCGCATGATCTTCAACATGAGCGAGCAGGAGTGGGACGACGTCATCGCCGTCCACCTGAAGGGCACCTACAACACCTGCAAGTTCGCCGCCCAGTACTTCCACGACACCCGCGGCGGGGACTACCGGCTGATCAACTTCACTTCGGTGTCCGGGCTGCACGGCGCCCCCGGCCAGCCGAACTACGCGGCCGCCAAGATGGGGATCGTCGGCCTCACGTACTCCTGCGCCAACGCCCTCGCCCGGTACGGCGTCACGGCCAACTGCATCTCCCCCGGCGCCGCGACGCGGATGACGGAGTCGGTGCCGACGGAGCGGCGCCGCAGCCCGGCCAGCGCGGACAGCCAGGAGCGGGCGCCGGACAACGTCGCCCCGGCCGTCGCCTACCTGGCCAGCACCCGCTCCGGCTGGATCAACGGTCGCATCCTCCACGCCAGCGGCTACCAGATCAGCCTGTACAGCAACCCGGAGCCCATCCGCGTGATCCAGGGCACGGAGCCCTGGGAGCTCGACCGCGCCTTCGAGCTGATCGAGCGCACCTTCCGGCCGGCCGTCGAGCCGGCGAACCGGTACGGCGCCAAGCCGCAGCGGCCGGCCGCCGCCAGCTACTGAGAGGGGGCAGGCAGGGTGGACTTCACGCTCACCGAGGAGCAGCAGGTCTTCCAGCAGGAGCTGCGCGGGTGGCTGGACGAGAACATCCCCGACGACTGGCGCAATGGGCGCCGCCCGCCCGGGGACACGCCGGCGTCCGTCGACTTCCTGCGGGGCTGGCAGCGCACCCTGGCCGAGGCGCGATGGGCCGGCGTCGCCTGGCCGCGCGAGTACGGCGGCCGCGGCGCCGGGGTCATGGAGCAGATCCTCTACCAGGAGGAGATGCACCGGGCCGACGCCCCGCCCCAGATCGGCGGCCTCGGCATCACCATGTTCGGCCCGATCCTCATCCAGATGGGGACCGAGGCGCAGAAGCAGCGCTATGTGCCCAACATCCTCAACGGCCAGGAGATCTGGTGCCAGGGCTACTCCGAGCCCAACGCCGGCTCCGACCTGGCCGCCCTGCGCACGCGGGCCGTCCTGGAGGGCGAGCAGTGGGTGATCAACGGCAGCAAGATCTGGACCAGCGGCGCCCACCACGCCGACATGTGCTTTCTGCTCTGCCGCACGCAGGAGAACCCGCCGGACAAGCACATGGGCATCACGGCCCTGATCGTCGACATGCACCAGCCCGGCGTCCGCACCCGCCGCATCCATCAGATGAACGACGGCCGCCACTTCAACGAGGTGTTCTTCGAGAACGCGGTGGCCCCGGCCGACCGGGTCGTGGGGCAGGTGCACCAGGGCTGGCAGGCCGCCGTCGCCGTGCTGGGCTTTGAGCGCGGCGGCTCGGCGCAGCGCCACCTCGGCCTGCAGGCGGCCTTCGACCAGGTCGTCGAGTACTGCCAGACCCACCGCCGCGGCGGCGTGCCCCTCATCCAGGACCCGCTGGTCCGCACGCGCCTGGCCGAATACCGCGGCCGAGTGCGGGCGGCCCAGCTCAGCTTCTACCGAAACCTCACGCACTGGCTGCGGAGCGGGCGGCCCGGGCCCGAGGGCTCCCTCGGCAAGCTCTACTGCTCGGAGCTGCGCAAGGAGCTGATGGGCTTCGCCGTCTCGGTGGCCGGCCCCGAGGCCATGCTCTGGGCGCCGGAGAGCGATGAGGGCGAGCTGGTGGAGGACTACCTCTCCACCTTCGGCGGCACGATCGCGGCCGGCACGTCCGAAATCCAGAAGAACACCATCGGCGAGCGGGTGCTGGGCCTGCCCAAGGACATCCGCAACTGAGCCATGGAGGACCTGCCTGCCTACCGCGACCTGCTGGCCCGCACCGATGCTCCGCCCGGCTCGTCCTGGGGGCTGTGGGGATCCGGCGACGCCGTCGGCACGCTCAACCTGCTGACGCCGGCCCGCGCCCTGGCCGCGGCGGCGCTGGTGCTGCGGGGCGACGTCTTCTCCCTCAACTGGGACCTCGACCTGCCCAACCCGGCCATCGGCAGGCGCGGCAAGCCCCGCCACCACGTCATGGCCCGCTACCCGTGGGGCCGCGACGATCTGGTCGACAACCTCTACCTGCACGGCTCCACGCACTGGGACGCCCTGAGCCACGTCGGCTGTCCGGAGGTCGGCTACTACAACGGCGTCCAGCCTGACGAGGCCACGGCCAAAAACGGCGTCGAGCACATGGCGCGCCGCGGCATCGTGGGCCGCGGCGTGCTGGTGGACCTCGGGCCGCGCCTGGGGGCTCGGGGCTTTGACTACGGCGCCGCCAGCCCCATCACGGCCGAGGACCTGGAGGCGGCGCGCCGCGACCAGGGCGTGGCGCTTTTGCCCGGCGACATCCTGCTGGTGCGCACGGGCTGGATGGCGCACTACCTGGCCCAGCACCAGCGCTGGCGGGACCGCATCGCCCATGAGCCCACCATCCCCGGCCTGGCCGCCGGTCCGGCGATGTTTGCCTACCTCTGGGACCACCATGTGGCGGCGCTGGCCGCCGACAACTACGCCGTCGAGGCCTACCCGTTCGCGCCGGCCGGCGCCGGGAGCCTGCACGCCAACTGCCTGGGGCTGCTGGGTCTGCCGCTCGGCGAATTCTTCGACCTGGAGGCCCTGGCCGTGGACTGCGCCCGCGACGGGGTGTGGGAGTTCCTGCTGAGCTCGGCCCCCCTGCACCTGGTCGGCGGCACGGCCTCGCCGCCCAACGCCTTGGCCATCAAGTGAGATGTCGCGAGGGCGGGGCGGCAACGCCCCGCCCACCAAAATTGCAGCCTTTGCGGTTCGATCTCCACGTCCACACGCGCCGGCTCTCCGAGGACGCGACCCTCGACCCGCTGGCGGCGGCCGAGCGGCTGCGTGCGCTCGGGTACGCGGGCTTTGCCATCACCGAGCACGACGCGGTGTGGCCGCTCGGATGGCTGGAGGAGCTGCGCCGGGCCACGCCGCTGCTCGTCATCCGCGGGCTGGAGATCCAGACCGAGGAGGTCGGCCACGTCCTGGTGTACGGCTGGGACGACGAGCCGATCTGGCGCTACCACCGCCTGGGGCGGCTGATGGCGGCCGTGCGGGCCAAGGGGGCGGTGGCCGCGGTCGCCCACCCCTACCGGCGGCGCTCGGCGCCCTGGGGCACGCCCGCCGATCCTGCGACGGCAGAGGCGCTTCTACCCTGGTGGCGGCTGGCGGACGGCGTGGAGGCCCGAAACGGCCGCGTCTCGGCGGCGGAGAACCGGCTGGCGGCCGAGCTGGCGGGCCGCCTCGGGGGGCTGGCTGTGGCCGGCAGCGACGCCCACCGGCCGGAGGACCTGGGGCGCGCGGCCACGCTGCTGCCGGCGGGCATAGGCTCCGAGGAGGAGGCCGTGGCCGCCTTGCGGAATCGAAGCGTGCGTGTCGAAACTGGGGAGGGCGGAGAGGTTGGCGGCTGAGCTGGCGCTGATGCACGTCCTGATTGCGCTCGATATCGACGGGACCGTGGACACCGCGTACGGGCCCGTGCCGTTTGCCGCCATGCGGCGGCTGGCGGACGCCGGCGTGCCGGTGGCGGTCGTGAGCCCCAGCTCCGGCTGGCCGGGCGGCCTGCCGACCTTCATCGGCGGCCCCACGCGGGCCGACAACCTCAAGGCCTCGCGGACCATCGCGCCGCAGGCCACCATGCGCCTCTACATCAGCGACAACAAGGACAACGTCGAGGCCCAGCTGGCGGGATTCGCGCTGGTCGAGCCCGGCGACTTCGCGGCCATGCTGCGGGAGTGAGGGCGAGGGCGCCGCGCGGGCGCCCTCAGCCCGGGGTCAGCGGCGCAGGGGCAGCTCCACGGTCGCGCTGCCCACGGTCGTCTGCTGGCCATCCCTGTTCTCGCCCCAGACCTCCAGGTCGACGAGGCCCCGTCCATCCTCCGTGCGCTTGCCGGTCACGCGGCCGGTGAGGACGTAGGGCTGGCCGGGCACATCGATGCCGCGGTAGCTGGCGGCGATCTTGCGTACGAAGGCGTCGGGGCCGGCCCAGGCCGTCACAAGCTCGCCGAGCCAGCCGGCCTTCAGCAGGCCGTGGATGATCACGCCCGGCAGGCCGGTCCGCTGCGCGAAGTCCTTGTCGTAGTGGATCTGGTAGAAGTCGCCGGAGGCGCCGGCGTACTTGACCAGCTGCTGCGTGGTCGGCTCCTTGGTGATCCGGGGCAGCTCGGCGCCGACCTCCACCGCTTCAAAGCTCGTCGCCATGGGTGGCACCCCCTACTCCCTGCGGATGCCCGTGGAGCGGCCGATCGCCACGAGCTCGTCGTCCTGGTTGGTGTACCGGATCTCCGAGGTCAGGATCAGCATGGAGCCGCTGCGGCCGTCGACGGCGCGGACGTCGGCCAGCTGCGACTGGGCCGTGATCACATCCCCCGGCCGGACGGGGCGGAACCACTCGTACTCGTTGCCGCCGTTGAGGGTCACGCGGCCGAACTGCACGGGCAGGGCCGCGCCGCCGGAGCGCAGGGTGCAGAGGAACGTGGGCGGGGCGATGATGCCGCCGAACCGGGTCGTGCGGGCGTACTCGGCGTCCGTGTAGAGGGGGCTCGTGTCGCCGATCGACTCCACGAAGCGGCGGATGGCCCCCAGCTCGATGCGGTGGCTCACCGCCTGCCCGCGCACGCCGATGGCGGCGCGCGCCGCGGCCAGGACCTCCTCGGGGACGGGCACGGCAAGGACCTCCTTTCGGGCGGGGCTTCGCAGGGATGCGACGGGTATCCTGCAGCCGTACCGAACGGTCGGAAGGTCAGGCCGTCGCCACCGGGCGCGGGCCGCCCAGGATGCCGGCGCCGTGCAGGTGCGCGATCTGCTCCGGGCTGTAGCCGACCTCGGCCAGGACGGCGGCCGCCCCCTCCCCCAGCGTCGGCGCGGCGCGGGTGGCCGCCGGCGGGCTGGCGCTCATGCGCAGGACGGGCCCCACCATGCGCACCCGGCCGGCGATCGCGTGCTCGACCTCCACCGCCAGTCCGTTGGCCACCACGTCGGGGTCGTCCAGCAACTCGTCGGGGAAGCGCACGGGGCCGGCCGGCACGCCCGAGGCATCGAAGGCGGAAAGCCACTCCTCCGTCGTCCGCTCCCGCATCCGGGCCTCGGCCTGGGCCACCACCGCCTCAGCCAGGGCATCCGACTCCGGCCCGCCGCGGGGGGCCGCGCCGTCGCTAAGGCGGGGGTCCTCAAGCCCCAGCACCGTGGCCAGCTTGCGCCGCAGGGGATCGGAGAGGGCGGCGACGGCGATGACCGAGTCGCGGGAGTGGTAGCAGCGGTAGTACGCGTTCGGGCGACGGGCGACACCGGTCCCCTCCTCGTAGAGGCGGCGGAGCTCGGGGTAGCTGAGACCGGCGGCCCGGGCCTCCCGCAGGCGGTCGGCGAGGCCAGCCCGGGCGATGGGACCGTGCAGGTCGGGCAGGCCGATGAGGCTCGAGGCCAGCAGGCCGAGGGCCGAGCCCAGCATGCTGAGCTCCACCAATTGGCCTTCGCCCGTCCGCTCGCGGCTGAACAGGGCCGCGCACGTCGCCCAGGCGATGACATAGCCCGTGGCCATGTCGATGACGGCCGGGCTGACGGGGCGGGGCACCATGCGCTCATCGGTCTTGCCGTCGGCCGCCAGCAGGCCGGTCATGGCCTGGAGCACCAGGTCGTAGCCGGGCCGGTGCCGTCCCGGCCCCTCGGTGCCGAAGGCCGTGGCCGAGACGTAGATCAGCCGCGGGTTGATGGCCCGCAGGGTCGGGTAGTCGATGCCGAGGTTTCCGGGGGTGTCGGGGCGGTAGTTGACGATGGCGACATCCGTCCGCGGCACCAGGCGGTAGATGACCTCGCGCCCCTCGGGCGCGCGGAGGTTCAGCGGCAGGTCGCGCTTGCCGCGGTTGAGGGCGATGAAGCCGCGGCTCTCGGCCGGCGCCAGCTGGCTGCCCCACTGGTGGCGCCATGGCTCGCCCGCGGGCGGCTCCACCTTGATGACGTCGGCCCCGAGATCGGCGAGCAGTATCCCCGCGAAGGGGCCGGCCAGGATCTCGGTGAACTCGAGGACGCGCACGCCGTCCAGCGGTCCGGGCATGGCCGCTCCCCCCGAGCTGGGAATCCTGCATGGGCAACAGTGGTCCGACGCGCAAAACTTCGTGGGCCATTCCCGGGCTCCTCCCGCGCGGCCGGGGGCCGCGCGGGGATCCGCGGGGAAGTGCCGAACATGGTCTCGGACCGGCCGCGACTCTTGCCGGGACCCCTTCGGCTCGGAGGTCCGCATCGAGCTGGGCCAGTGGTGTCTGCAGCTCACGCCCCGGCCGGTCGCGGACGCAACGCGGGCGTTCTGCAGCCTGGCAACCCGCTCGCCGCCGGGCGCCCGCCGGCCGCCGGGCGGCTACGGGTGCGCGCTCACCCCCCACGTCGACGACGCGGACGACGCGGATGCGCGCGCCCGGCGTGGGCGCGTGGATCCCCCTGCCCATCCGCGACGAGGCGTTCGGACAGCGCCACTTTCTCGTGGTGGACCCGAGCGGCCTGTGAGATGGCGGCGCGCCCGACCGTCCCGGCCGGCCGCGCCGCGCGTGGAGTTGAGCACCCCCCGCGTCCCCCGCTGCGCCCGGCCCGCCCCGCCGGCATCCGAGCCGGCACGGCGGGCCGGGCTGCAGGGGAAGGGCCCATGCGCGGCGGGGCGGCGGGGGACCAAGTGAGCCATGATCCACTCAGGACAACCAAGCCGAAGCGAGAAGGGACCGCAACCGTGGGGAGCGGTCAGGATCCGGCGGGGGTGCTCTGGCGCGGCGGCGTCCACTACCTGGTGCCGCAACGGAATCCGGAGAGCGACAGGCCTCCGTCCGACGATGAAGTGGCCATGGCCCTTCTGGAGCTGGCGACCAGCGGATCGGGCAGGCAAGCGGAGGCCATCGTCGCGGCCTTGCTCTGGCGTCCGGAGTGGGGAGAGGCCCTGATGTCAGCCGTCTTGCGCTGCACAGACCCGGGTGCGCGGCGCGAGCTCATGTACGCGCACGTCACGGCATGCTACCTGCAGCAGCACTGGCAGCCGTTGCTCGGGCTCTATGGGTTTAGCGGCGATCTCCCGGACATCTACACCACGAAGCTTGGTCTCCCCCCGGTCACGTCCGATTCCTTTGGCGCAAAGTGGAACCTGCACCTGCTCGCGGAGCGCCGGCAGGGGGAGACGGGCGCGAACTTCGCGGCCGAATACGACCGCATCATGCATCATCTGGAAAGCGAATGGGTGGCGGAGGGGCGCCTGTCCGCCGGCACCCGGCCAGCCCCTTGGGCATGCGACCGCCGGTAGACCGGCAGCGGTTGGAGCGGTTCCTGGTCGAGCTTGGCCGCACGGTCCGCGTTCCTGTCCGCCTGGATCTCCACGACGGCGCCATCAGCCTGTGGCGGCGCGCGCGCGAGCTGACCGTCGACATCGACGATGACGCGGAGGTTTCCGCTTCCGACGCCGGCGCGTGGGAGCAGGCCCTGCGAGCCGTGGCCCACAAGCTTGACGTGAACGTCAAGCCGGCGGGCCCCGCCGACTTCATCCCCCTCCCAGACGGCTGGCAGGCCCGCAGCCGCTTCGTGGGCCAGTACGGCCCCGTGTCGGTGTACACGTTTGATCCCTATAGCACGGCACTGGCCAAAATCGCCCGCGGATCGCGCACCGACATCGAGGACGTACGCCAGCTCGTGAACGGGGGCGAGATCGAGCCGGGTCGGCTTCGTGCGATGGCCGACGCGATCATGCCCAGATGGAACGAGCGGGTCGCCCGCCAGTCCGCGACAACATTCCGGGCCAAGGTCGACGCCGTCCTCAGCGACTAACCGCCCTTCCTCGGCAGGAGCACCGACCGTTCGGTAGAAACCCTCCTCCACCCACCATCGCACGTGCAGGATCTCCGGGCTGCGGGACGGAACGGAGTTCCTGCCGGTCGCCGCCAGGGATCGCACGGGCTCCTGCCGTGCGATTGCGGGTCGGAGGATCGCACGGGTTCCTGCCGTGCGATCGCGGGTCAGAGGATCGCACGGGCTCCTGCCTTGCGATCGCGGGTCGGAGGATCGCACGGGCTCCTGCCGTGCGATCGCGGGTCAGAGGATCGCACGGGAGGAACCCGCGCGGTCGCGGGTCAAAGGGAGGCATCCTGCATGGACTTCCGCCTGGCCCCAGAAGAGAAGATGATCCTGGAGACCGTCCGCGACTTCATCCGCACCGAGCTGACGCCGCTGGAGGGGGCGCAGCAGGAGGCCCACCTCGAGGGGCGCGGCCACGAGTTCCCCGACGATGCGACCAGGCGGCGCCTCCAGCACAAGGCCAAGGACCTCGGCCTCTGGGGCATCGCCACGCCGAAGGAGTACGGCGGGGCCGACCTCAACACGGTCATGAACGCCATGATCGCCATGGAGATGGGGCGCTGCCTCGTCGGCTTCCAGTTCCCGGGCCATGCCGACAACATCCTGTTCCTGGCCAACGAGAAGCAGAAGGAGCGCTACCTGATCCCGACGCTGCAGGGCGAGCGGCGCAGCTGCTTCGCGCTGACGGAGCCCACGGCCGGCTCGGACGCGACCAACATCCGCATGGCCGCCACGCTGGATCCGAACGGCGAGTGGGTCCTGAACGGCGAGAAGATCTTCATCACCAACGGCAACGAGGCGGACTTCGCCATCGTCTTCGCCGTCAACGATCGCGAGAAGGGGACGCGCGGCGGGATCACGGCCTTTCTGGTCGACCGGGCCATGGGCTGGCAGTCGCGCTTTGTGCCGACCATGGGCACCTGGGGCCCGGCGCGCCTCACCTTCAACAACGTGCGGGTGCCGGCGGAGAACGTGCTCGGCGAGGTCGGCTACGGCTTTCGCCTGGCGATGTCCTGGATCGGGGCCGGCCGCGTCACCATCCCCGCCCGCGCCGTCGGCCAGGCGGAGCGCCTCCTGCAGATGGGCATCGACTACGCCCAGCAGCGCGTGGCCTTCGGCAACCCCATCGCCGAGTACCAGGCCATCCAGTGGATGCTGGCCGACTCGGCCGTCGAGATCGAGTCCTGCAAGTGGATGGTCCTGCACGCGGCCTGGAAGCAGGACGAGGGCCTCGACATCCGCCACGAGGCCTCCATGGCGAAGCTGGCGGCGGCCCAGATGGTCAACCGGGTCTGCGACCGCATCCTGCAGCTGCACGGCGGCATGGGCTACACCCGCGAGCTGCCCATCGAGCGCCTCTACCGCGAGGTCCGCGTCTACCGCATCTTCGAGGGCACCGACGAGATCCAAAAGCGCGGCATCGCCCGTAACCTCCTGCGGGGTTACGCCCGCGTGGGAAGCTGGGATTGAGCATGGGCAAGCTCGACGGCAGGGTGGCCATCGTCACCGGCGCGAGCCGCGGCATCGGCGCGGCCATCGCCCGACTCTTCGCGGCCGAGGGGGCGCGGGTGGCCTGCGCGGCCAGGACCCTGCGCGAGGGGGAGCACCCCCTCCCCGGCTCCCTGGAGACGACCGTCGGCGAGATCCGGGCCGCGGGCCACGAGGCCCGCGCCTTCACCTGCAACGTGGCCGAGGAGGCCGACTGCGAGCGCCTCGTGGCGGAGGTGCGGGAGGCCTACGGGCCCTGCGACCTCCTGGTCAACAACGCCGCCCTCACCTACTACCAGCCCGTCGTGGACATGCCCTACCGGCGCTGGGAGCGGTCCTTCGCCGTCAACGTGCACGCCCCGTTCTTTCTCAGCCACCTCGTGCTGCCCGACATGATCGCCAAGCACGCGGGCGCCATCGTCAACATCTCCTCCGGCGCGGCCATCGGCCCGGGGCGCGGGCCCTACGCCGAGGGCGGCTTCCGCGGCGGCGCGCTCTATGGGGCCGAGAAGGCGGCCCTGGAGCGCTTCAGCCAGGGCCTGGCCCAGGAGGTCTACCACCAGGGCATCACGGTGGCGGCCCTGGCGCCGTCGCAGGTCGTGCCCACGCCGGGCACGGTGTACCACCACCTGGTGTCGAGCCTGGACGACCCGCGCGGCGAGCCGCCGGCGTACATGGCCAGGGCCGCCCTCATCCTGGCCAGCGAGCCCCGGGAGAAGGTCAGCGGCCGCGTCGTGTACAGCCAGCAGCTGCTGCTGGAGTACGGCCAGCTCGACGCCGGGCGCGGGCTCGGGGTCGAGCGCGCCGGCAGCGGCTACAGCCAGATCTAGTGGGAGGAGGGCCCGCCATGGACCTGAGCCACCTGCTGGCGCCCCGGTCCATCGCCCTGGTGGGTGTCAGCGAGTCCTCGCGCTGGTCGCAGGCCATCGTCAACAACCTCAAGCTGCAGGGGTTCCCCGGCCCCGTGCACATGGTCAATCCCCGCCACGAGACGGAGTTCGGCCAGGTCAGCCACCCCTGCGTGGCCGCCATCCCGGGCGAGGTGGACCTCGCCTACGTCATGGTGCCGACGGCGATCGCCGAGATCGCGGCCCGCGACTGCGTCGCCAAGGGCGTGCGGGCCATCGTCATGCTGACGAGCGGCTTCGCGGAGATGGGCGAGGCCGGGGCGGCCGCCCAGCACCGGCTGAGCAGCTACCTCGCCCAGCACGACGTGGCGCTCTGCGGACCCAACTGCCTCGGCTACATCAACGCCAACGCCGGCGTGGCGGCCTACGCCCTGACCATGGTCGAGGCGAGCCGCCCGGGACCCATCGGGGCCGTGCTGCAGAGCGGCGCCCTGCTGCTGCCCGTGCTGCGGGCCATGCAGAAGCGCGAGATGGGCCTCGGGGTGCTGATCAGCAGCGGCAACGAGGCCATGCTGGATGCCACCGACTACCTGGCGCACATGGTGGAGGACCCGCAGATCACCGTGCTCGGCGCCCTGCTGGAGGGCATCCGCCGGCCGGCGGCCTTCGCGGCGGTGGCCGACCGCGCCCTGCACCTCGGCAAGCCCCTGGTGGTGCTGAAGATGGGCCGCTCCGAGGTCGGCCAGCGCGTGGCCCTGGCCCACACGGGCGCCATGGCGGGCTCGGCCCGCTTCGCGGAGGCGCTGCTCCGCCAGCACGGGGTCGTCCAGGTGCACACGCTGGAGGACATGATCGAGACCCTCGGCTACCTGTCCGCCTACGGGGCGCCGCCGGGCGACCGCATCGGGCTGATCGCCAGCTCGGGCGGGACGTGCGGCCTGGCCTCCGACCTCGGCACCGAGCTCGGCCTGCGCTACCCCGCCTTCGCGGCCAGCACGCGGGCCCGCCTGCAGGAGGTGCTGCCGGAGTTCGCCACCATCCAGAACCCCCTGGACGTGACGGGCTATGTGGTCATCCAGCCCGACCTGGCCAGCAACGCCACGCGCGTGGTGGCCCAGGATCCCGAGGTCGACGTGGTGGTCAGCGTCACCGCCGTGCCGGAGTCGCCGGGGCCCGCGCCCCACCTGATCGACCAGCGCATGGCCGAGCAGGCGGAGATGGTGCGCGGCGCCGGCCGCTACGTGGTGCTGGCCAGCACCCAGGCCGGCGACCTGAGCCCATTCGGCCGGGAGCTGGTGCGGCGCCACGGGGTCTACGTCCTCGGCGGGGTGGCGGGTGGGCTGCGGGCCATCCGGGCTGCGCTCGACCACACGCGGGCGCGCCACCGCCTGGCCGATGTGGAGGCGGCGGCAGCCGCCACGAACGATCGGATTCTGCCGCCGCTGCCTGGCGGGGGCGGGCCCCTGGACGAGGCGGCGGCCAAGCGCCTGCTCGGGGACTTCGGGGTGGCGACGCCGCGCGAGGGCATGGCCGCCAGCCGGGACGCTGCGCTGGCGCTGGCCCGGGAGATCGGCCTGCCGGTGGTGCTGAAGGTCGTCTCGCCCGACCTGCCCCACAAGACGGAGGCCGGGGCGGTCGCGCTCGACCTGCGCAGCCTCGACGAGGTGGGCGCGGCCTACGACCGCATCCTGGCAAGCGCGCGCCGGTACCGGCCGGATGCCCGCATCGCCGGGGTGCTCGTCGCCGAGCACGCGGCGGACGGGATCGAGATGCTGGCGGGGGTGCAGGTCGACCCCGTGTTCGGGCCGGGAGTCGTGGTGGGGCTCGGGGGGATCTTCGTCGAAGCCCTCGGGGATTCGGCCCTGCGCCTTCTGCCCCTGGGCCCGGGTGAGGCGCGGGCCATGGTGGAGGAGCTGCGGGCCCACACCATCCTGAAGGGGGTGCGGGGCCGGCCGCCGGCCGACGTCGACGCGCTGGCGGCGGCGCTGCTCGCCCTCGGGGAGATGGCGGCGGCCCTCGGGCCGCGGCTGCGGGCCATCGATGTCAACCCGCTGCTGGTGCGGGCGGCCGGGCGCGGGGTCCTGGCGCTGGACGCGCTCGTCGACCTGGAGCCTGCCGTGGGCGCGCCGGCGGTGGCCCTGTAGTCCCGGGCCCAATGGTGGGAAGCACAGGGGTGAGGTCATGGCGCTGAAGGAACGCGACGCCGCGATCGTCGGGATCCACGAGTACCCGCTGCGGCACGTCCAGGGGCAGGTGACGCCCGCCCAGATCAAGGCGGCCTCGGCCGAGCGGGCGTTGGCCGATGCCGGCCTCAGGTGGAGCGACGTGGAAGCGCTGTACGATGCGGGCGAGGCCGGCGACATCACCGGCATGGGGCTGGCCGAGTACCTCGGCATCCACCCCCGGATCCTCGACACGACGGCCATGGGCGGCTCCTCCTACGAGTTCCACGCCTCGCACGCCAAGCGCGACATCGGCGCCGGCCGGGCCAAGGTGGCCCTTCTCACGTACGGCTCCACGGCGCGCAGCGACTCGCGCGCCATCGGCACCGGCGGCGGGCGGGCGGCGGCGGCGCCAAGCCCCGTGCGCAACGTGGAGGACCCGTGGGGCATGACCCTGATCGCCAGCTACGCGCTCGTGGCGCGCCGCCACATGCACCAGTACGGGACGACGCCGGAGCAGCTGGCCGAGATCGCGGTCGTCACGCGGGCGCATGCGATGCGCAACCCGGAGGCCGTCCAGGCCATGACCGACCTGCGCTTCCGCGACGTGCGCGACATCAGCGTGGAGGACGTGGTGACCGGGCGCATGATCGCCGACCCCCTGCACCTGCTGGACTGCTGCATGATCTCCGACGGCGGCGGGGCCGTGGTGATCGCGGCGCCGGAGGTGGCGGCGGGGTGCCGGCACAAGCCCGCGTGGATCCTGGGGGCCGGCGAGGCCGTCGGCTACAGCGAGAACGGGCGCGACATCACGCGGAGCGCCGGGGCGCAGTCGGCGCCGCTGGCCTTCGCGGAGGCCGGGGTGCGCGCGGGCGAGTGCGACATCGCCATGATGTACGACTCGTTCACGATCACCGTCATGACGCTGCTGGAGGACGTCGGCTTCTGCGGCAAGGGCGAGGGCGGGGCCTTCGTCCAGGGCGGGCGGCTGCGCTTCGACTCGGGGACCCGGCCGGCCCTGAACACGGACGGCGGCGGGCTCTCCAGCAACCACCCCGGCATGCGCGGCATCTTCCTGCTGATCGAGGCCACGCGCCAGCTGCGCGGGGATTCGAGCTCGCAGGTGCCGGGCGCGGCCCTGGCCGTGGCCCACGGCAACGGCGGGCAGCTGGGCGGCCGCCACGCGGGCGCCACCATCGTCCTGGGGAGGGATTAGCCGATGCCCGACGTCAGCCGCCCGGTCCCCCGCTTCCCGGAGCCGGACACGCAGGCCTTCTGGAGCGCGACGGCGGCCCACGAGCTGCGCTACCAGACCTGCCGGTCGTGCGGCAACGTGGTCTTCTACCCCCGCGGGCACTGCACCAAGTGCGGCAGCCGCGAGATGGACTCCCGCGTCTCCCGCGGCGAGGGCACCGTCTACACGTACACGGTGGTGCGGCAGAACGGGCATCCGTTCTTCAGCACGCAGCTGCCGTACGTGATCGCCCTGGTCGACCTGGACGAGGGCTTCCGCATGTATACCAACGTGGTCGGGCTGGACGACCCGGGGCGCGACATGCAGGTCGGCATGCGCGTGCGGGTGCAGTGGGAGGACCACGGCGAGGTGGCCCTGCCCCTGTTCCGGCCGGCCTGAGGCGGGTCTCCTGGGTGCGGCGGCGCCTGCGCGCCGCCGCTCGGACGCGCCCTGAAGAGGGGATGGACGGTGCCCGCCAGCGGATCGCCGAAGGAGCAGGAGATCGTGACGGCCGCCCTCGCGCTCTTCCGGGACAAGGGCTACCACGCGACGTCCATGCAGGACATCGCCGCTGCCGTGGGGCTGCAGAAGGGCAGCCTGTACCACTACCTGGAGAGCAAGGAGGAGCTCCTCTACCGCATTGCGCTGGACACCATCTCGGAGTACGACCGGCGGCTGGAGGCCATTGTCAGCAGCGACCTGCCGGCGGCCGAGAAGCTGCGCCGCGCGGTGGAGGCCCACGTGCTCATGCAGTCGCACGACGTCGGCACCGTCACGCTGCTGCGCGACAGCGGGCACCTGCAGCCGGAGCAGCGGCAGGTGATCCGCGACCTGACGCGGCGGTACGCCGAGCTGGTGGAGGCCATCATCGCCGACGGGATCGCGACGGGCGAGTTCCGGGGCGCCGACCAGAAGATGGCGACCTTCGCCATCCTGGGCGCCTGCAACTGGATCCACCGCTGGTACGCGCCGGGCGGGCGGCTGCAGCCGGAGCAGATCGCCGCCGCCTACGTGGACTTCTTCCTCCGCGGGCTGGGGGCTGGGGGCCGCGAGTAGCGGCCGCCAGCCCCCGGGCCGGAGCGGGACGCTGCGTGCGGGGAAGAGCCCCGGAAGCCGGCGCGCGCCGGGGGTCGGGCAGGGCGGCGTGATTGCGGCCGGCACGGCGAATGAGGTCATCCCGGCCGCCGCACCGGCCCGGTCCTCGGGAAGAAGGCCCGATCGACCGTAAGGTCGAAGGTCACGCGGTCAGGAGGCGGCGCACCCACGTCCGTCCACCGCATCGTCATCCCCACGCCGTTCGCCGAGGGCCACGTCAACGCGTACCTGCTTGCGGGCGAGCCGCTGACCCTCATCGACTGCGGCACGGACCGGCCGGAGGCGCAGGCCGCCCTGGCCGATGGGCTGCGCGGGGCTGGAGTGGCCCTTGCCGACATCGAGCAGGTTGTGCTGACCCACCTTCACTGGGACCACCACGGGAACCTGGCGGCCGTGCTGGCGGCGGCCCCGAGCGTCGGGGTGGTGGCCCACCGCAGCGCGGAGGCCGGCCTGCGCGGCGGGCAGGCGGAGCAGGCCCGCCAGGCGGCCTTCCTGCTGGACTTTCTGCGGGCTGCCGGGGTGGCGGAGGCCGATCTCGCGCAGTGGTCGGAGCGCCGGCCCGAGCCCGCGTTCACCCTGGAGCCGGGGCGTGTGCATTGGGTCGAGGACGGCGGCCGCGTCCGGGCCGGCGGCGCCTTCTGGGATGTGCTGTACACCCCTGGACACAGCCAGACGGAGATCTGCCTCTTCGACCCGGCCTCCGGGGATTTGATGGCGTCG
>DAHVAF010000264.1 GCA_027314765.1 Clostridia bacterium
GGCGGCGTCACGCGATTGGACAGGCGCACCCCGGCGCCGCGCAGCGGCTGGTCAATCCGTGGCTCCGCCGTGCTCTCGTGCTCACCAGGCTCGGGCCAGTACGCCGCCCATGCCGCCGCGGCGACATCGCGCGGGCGGCCCGGTGTGGAGGGCCTGGCGGGTCCCGGGCCAGCCCGGCGGGCATGCCCACCCGCGGCGGCGTTCGCGCGGGCGGCGCGGTGTGAGGGTCTGGCGGGTCTTGGGCCAGCGCGGCGGGCATGCCCACCCGTGGCGACGTTCGCGCGGGCGGCGCCTGTGGCTGCACAGGCGCACCTCGCCGCCACGCCGCGCTTGGTCCACATGTGGCGGCGCCGTGCGGCTGGGCTCACCATGCGTGCGCGAGCACGGCGCCGATGCCCACGCTCAGCAGGGCGGCGAGCACCAGGGCCACCCACGGGGCTCCGGCCACGATGCCCAGCAGGAGGACCAGACCGAAGCTGACGGCAGCGACCGGCGCGAAGGGGATCTGAACGCGCGCGCCAAGGCGGGTCCGGGCCGCGAAGCCGCGGCATGCCGCCCGCAGGGCAAGCAGGGCGGGGATCAGCAGCACCCCGAGGACGACGCCGCCCGCCGGAGGCCGGGCCGCCACCCATATGGCGATGGCGGCGACCGCCAGCAGGGCAAACGGCAGGACCTCGTCCGCGACCAGGACGGCAAGGTCGCTCCGCGGCAGGAGCTGGCGAAGGAAGGGTGCCTCCGTGTCCGCCAGAAACCCGTCGCCCAGGCCCCGTGGCGGCACGGCGACCATGAGCAGCAGCCAGGCGAACCAGGGGTGGGCGATGCGGGGGTCGGCGAGCATCCAGCACCCGGAAAGGGCCAGCGTCAGGTCCTCCCCAAGGTAGAGGAGCTGCGCCGGCCGGCGGAGCCTGGCAAGGCCGGACCGTGCGGCCACCATCACGTCGCCGCTGGCGTCCGGCAGGCGCGGCCACGCGCGGCGGCTGCCCCGATGGGCCTGTGCGCGGGCCTGCGCCAGAACGGCCGGATCGCGCCGGTCGGCGGGCGCGTAGACCGCCAGCCGCGCGTACAGCGCGCTCTCGTCCACCACGTCCGTGAGGTTGACGCGGCCGCCGACCCAGACCGCGGCGGCGGCAAGCAGGACGCCCACGGCGCCGAGCCAAGCCACGGCCGGCCAGAGCGGCTGTCCGGCGATCACCCCCGCCAGAAGCCTGCCCGGCCACAGGGCCGCGGCCGGCGCCGCGATCCCCGCGATCAGCAGCACGATCGCCACCACGGGCGCCAGCCAGCGCCCCCGGCGGGCCACCGCCAGGCGCGTCATCGCCGCCAGCCAGTTGGGCCCCATCGCCACGAGCGCCACGGCCAGCGCGACCGCGGCGGCGGCCAGCGACGTCCGGTCCCCTCCCGAGAGCAGGGCCGCCGCCAGGGCGCCGAGCATCGCCGAGAGGGGGAGGGCCAGCAGCGCCACGCGCAGGAAGGCCACCGCCACGATCGCGGCCGCCGGGACCGGGCTGCCGGCCACGTAGGCGATCTCTGGCCAGGTCAGGCGCAGGGGGCTCATCCACCACGCCAGTGCGACCCCCACCACCTGGAGCAGCCCGACGAGCACCGGCAGCGCGCCAAGCAGCACCCCTGGCAGCGGCGGGGCGGAGGGCGCCGCGGCCAGCGCCGCCGCCGCCTGGACCGCCGCCGAGAGGACCTCCAGCCACGCCAGGACGCCAAGCCCGCCCAGCACCAGCACCAGGTACACGCCATAGAGGCGGTTGCTTAGGCCGCCGATCTCGGGGTCGTAGCCCACGGCCATCAGCCAATAGAGCAGGGCGGCGCGCAGCATCCGCCAGCGGATCCCCCAAAGGGCCCCCATCTCAGCCATCGCGGCCCAGCGCCCGCAGGATCGAGTCCGGCGTGACCGTCTCCACGCCGAGGGTCTGGCGCAGCTCGGCCGAGCTGCCCGAGGCGGCCAGCCGGCCGCCGTCGAGCACAACCCAGGCGTCGGGCTCGGTCCCCGGCGGCAGCTGGTGGCAGGAGAACAGGACCCCCGCGCCCCGGCTCGCCTGGCCGCGGAGCGCCGTCCACAGCTGCGCCGCCGACTCCGCGTCCAGGGGCGCGAACGGCTCGTCCAGCAGCAGTAGCCGCGGCCGCACCAATAGCGCCATCGCCAGCGCCAGCTTGTGCCGCATCCCCCGGGAGTAGGAGAGGGGAAAGGCGTCGCGGTGCCCGAGGAGCCCAAAGCCGGCCAGCAGCGCCTCGGCCTCCCCGCGCCAGTCCCGGAGCCGGTGGACACCCGCCAGGTACTGCAGGTGCTCCCAGGCCGTCAGGTCGATCCAGAAGCGCGGCGTGTCCGGCACGAGGACGACATAGCGGCGGATCTCGCGCTCGGCGCGGTCCACGGGCAATCCCAGGATCTCGATCGTGCCCGCGGTCGCGCGCGTCCACCCGGCCGCGCAGGCCCGCAGCGTCGACTTACCGGCGCCGGTGCGGCCGACAAGCGCCGCGACACAGCCGGCGGGCACCTCCAGGCTGACGGCCCCCAGCGCCTCCACGTCGCCGTACCGGTGCGTGAGCCCGGACACCCGCAGCGGGGGCCCCGACTGGCTCACTGGCTGCCGAACCGCTCGGCCTGGCGCACGTCCAGGGCGTCGCGCAGGGCATCGCCGAGGAGGTTGGCGGCCAGCACGAACACGGTGATCACCAGGCCGGGGAACTGGATGACCCACGGCGCCGTCATCATGAAGTCGCGGCCGGCGTTGAGCAGCGCCCCCCACTCCGGCTGGGGCGGCTGCGCGCCAAGACCCAGAAAGGACAGCGCGGATGCCGCCAGCACGGCCCCGCCCAGCCCGAAGCTGACCAGGACCACCACAGGCCCGATGATGTTCGGCAGGATGTGGCGGAACAGGATGGCGCCGTCGCGGGCGCCCTGGGCCCGCGCGGAGATGACGTAGTCGCTCTCGCGGGCGGCCAGGGCGCTGCCGCGCACCACGCGCACGTAGCCGGGGATGGAGAACACGCCGACGGCGATCATGACGTTCTGCAGGCCGGCCCCCAGCGAGGCCACGATGCCAATGGCCAGCAGCAGGCTGGGGAAGGCCAGCATGACGTCGATGAAGCGGCTGAGCCAGGCATCCAGGGCGGGATAGTAGCCGGCGATCAGGCCGAGCGGCACGCCGCCGCCCACGGCGATGCCCACGGCGATGAGGCCGACGGGGATGGAGATGCGCGAGCCGGCGATCACGCGGCTGAGGATGTCGCGGCCGAGGTCGTCGGTGCCCATCCAGTGCGCGGGCGAGGGCGGCAGCAGGCGGGCCGCGTAGTTGACCTTCAGCGGCGGGTAGGGCTCCAGGTGCGGCGCGAGCAGCGCGATCAGGAAGAACGCCAGCAGGATGCCGCCCCCGACCACGCCCAGCTTGTTGCGGAGGAGCCTGCGCAGAAACGCCACGGTTCGCGGACGACCCCCAAAGGAACCATTTTGGAGGGCGGCGCGCCGCGCCGCCCTTCACAAACGCCGCTTACGCGTACTTCACCCGCGGGTCGGCGGCCGCGTAGGCGAGGTCGACCAGCAGGTTCACGCCCACAAAGGCCACGGCCGTCAGCAGCACCGTGCCCTGGATCAGGGGCAGGTCGCGGTTGAAGATCGCCTCGACGCCGAGGCGGCCCACGCCCGGCCAGGCGAAGATCGTCTCCGTGATGAACACCCCGCCCAGCAGCCCGCCGATCTCCAGTCCCACGACGGTGATCACCGGGATCAGGGCGTTCTTCAGCACGTGCTTATACTGCACCACGCGCTTCGTCAGGCCCTTGGCATGCGCGGTGCGCACGTACTCGCCGGCCTCGGCCTCCAGGTAGCTGGAGCGGGTCAGGCGGGCCAGGATGGCGGCCGTGCGCGCGCCGAGCGACACGGCGGGCATGGTGATGGCCTTCAGCCAGGCCACGCTGAGCAGGGGACCGGCGTAGCCCGCCACGGGCAGCCAATTCAGGTCGTTGGCGAAGTACACCTGCATCAGCAGGGCCAGGTAGAAGCTGGGGGCCGCCACCCAGATGACGGCCAGGACCATGGCGGCGAGGTCGAGCCAGCGGCCGCGGTGAGTGGCGGCGGCGACACCCAGGGGGATGCCGATGACCAGCGAGACGAAGAGGGCGGCCAGGGTGAGCTGCACGGTGTAGGGGAAGCGCTGGCCGATCTCCGTCAGCACGGGGGTGCCGCTTTGGATGGAGCGGCCGAGGTCGCCGTGCAGGGCGTGGATCAGGTAGAGCCAGTACTGCGTCGGCCAGGGTTTGTCCAGGCCCAGGTGGTGGATCAGGGCGGCCACCACCGCGGGGCTGGCGTAGTCGGGCACCATCAGCGTCACCGGGTTGCCGGGCGCCAGGTGCACCATCAGGAAGGTCAGGATGGTGACGGCCAGAAGAACGGGGACCGCCGCCAGCAGGCGGCGGCCCACGTAGCTCCACACGGTGCGGGCCTACGAGCCGGAGGCCGGGTGCGCGTTCAGCAGCAGCAGCGAGCCGTTGGGAAGGGTCTGCACGCCCGCCACGGCCTTGCTGATGCCGGTCTCCGACACTGTCGAGTAGAGCGGGATCCACGGCGCCAGCTGGTCGAGGTCCTGCTGCAGCGTCTTGTACACGGCGGCGCGCGCGGTCGGGTCCACCGTCGTGCGCCCCTTCAGGAGCAGGGCGTTGATGGTCGGGTCGTTCAGGTGGACGCGGTCGCTCGTCTTCATGTTGGCCGAGTCGAAGAAGTAGTACAGGATGTCGGGATCCGACCAGCCGTACGCGATCAGGATCGAGTCAAAGTTGCCGGTCGGCGTGAGGGCCAGCAGGGAGGCCGACTCCAGCTCCTTGATGCTGACCTGGATGCCGCCCTGCTGGATCTGGTTCTGGACGACCTGGGCCACGCGCGGGTAGGGCTCCGTGGTGTAGGTCAGGATCTGCAGGGAGAGCGGCTTGCCGTTCTTGCTGAAGATGCCGCCCGGACCCATCGTGTAGCCGTCGCTCTCCAGGATGCTCTTGGCCGCCGCCGGGTCGTAGCTGTACTCCTGGCTGGCGACGGACTTGGAGAAGCCCCACACGTTCGTCGGGATGGGGGTGAACTGCGGCACGCCGAGGCCGCCCAAGCCGACCTGGACGATCGGGGTGCGCTGGACGAGGTGGGCGATGGCCGCGCGCACCTTCGGGTCGCTCCAGGGGGCGCGGCTGACGTTGAAGCCCAGGTAGGTGATGCCCTGGCTCTGCGTCTTGATCAGCTGGACGTTCGGGTCGGACTGGATCACGCTCAGCGAGGTGGCGGGCACGTCCGAGATCTGCACCTCGTTGTTCTTCAGGGCCAGGACGCGCGTGTTCTCATCCGGCAGGTCCTTGAAGACGATCTCCTGGTACTGCGCCGGGCCCGTGTTGCTGCCGTAGTACGTCGAGGGACCCCACTTGTAGTTGGGGTTTCGCACCAGCGTGATCGACTGGCCGTGGAGCCAGCTCTTCAGCATGTAGGGCCCAGTGCCGACGGGCTGCTGGCCGAAGTTGCTGCCCTCCTTCTGCACCGCCGTCGGGGAGATGATGGCGCAGAAGTCGGTGGAGAGGGAGTTGAAGATCGGCGCGTAGGGCGCGCTGAAGTTCAGGCGCACCACGTATGGGCTGACGACCGTGGTGCTTGTCAGCGTGCCGAGGAAGGACTTGCCCGGGGAGGCCGTGGCCGGGTTCATGATGCGGTCAAAGGTGAACTTGACGGCCTCGGCATTGAAGGGCGTGCCGTCCGAGAACGTCACGTCCTTGCGCAGGTCGAAGGTGATCGACTTGCCGTCGGGGGCGATCGTCCAGCTCGTCGCCAGGTCGGGGTGGTACTGCAGGTCCGCGCCCTGCACGACCAGGGTGTCGTAGATGAGGCTGTGCACGAGGCTCACGCTGGGCGTCTTCGTCGGATCGAGGGAGGTCGGGTCGTCGGTGTAGGCGATGTTGAGGACCGAGGGCGCGGCGGACGCGGTCGAGGCCTTCGTGGCGGCGGAGCCGGAGGCGCCCGTGGTGCTGGTGGTCCCGGTGCCGCCACATGCGGCGAGCAGGAGGCCGCAGACGGCCAGCAGGGCGAAGCGGCGGCGGAGCATCGTGCTACCCCCTTCGAGCGAGCGATGGCTGCTCGGATTCTTCGGGGTGGCGAGGCTTCCCTTCCTCGAAGTGGGGAGGGCGAGGACTTTGGCGGCGTGCGGGGGTCGCCGACGAGGCAGGGTCGAGGACGGGGGCGGCGCGGACGCATTGTCATGGACGAGGTTGGCGCGATCAACGGCGGCGGCGTGATCGCCGAGGCCGCGCCATGAACGGGGCAGGGTTGGGAACGAGGGCAAGGTCATCAACGAGGCGCTGGCATGGATGACGGCACCGCCACCCACAAGGCGCAGGGTCGAGGACGAGGGTAGCGGGATGGACGAGGGTAGCGGGATGGACGAGGGTAGCGGGATGGACGAGGGTAGCGTGATGGACGAGGCGACGTGATGGACGAGGGTAG
>DAHVAF010000272.1 GCA_027314765.1 Clostridia bacterium
GCCTGATGCGCTTTCATTTTCACTTCATGGCGTGGCGCAAGGTGTCGCTCGCCGTATCGGCCCTGCTGCTGGCCATCACGTTCGGCTCGCTGATCTTCCAGGGCCTGAACTTCGGCGTCGACTTCGCGGGCGGCCTCGTGCTGAACTACTGCTTCCCGAAGGCGGTCACCACGGGCCAGGTGACGAGCGTGCTCGGGCAGAACGGCATTCACAGCCCGACGGTGCAGCTGCTCGGCTCGCCGACCGGCTGCGGCAAGGGCTACACCAGCGAGGTCGTGGTGTCGACGACGCCGATCGCGGACACGACGCGCCTCGCCGCCACGAAGGCCCTGCAGACCAAGCTCGGCGCGGAGCAGATCAGCCTCGACGAGGTGCAGCCGGTGATCGGCCAGCAGCTGCGCACGAACGCGATCCTGGCCGTCGGCATCGCAACCCTGCTCATGGTCGGCTACCTGGCGATCCGCTTCGAGTGGCGCTTCTCGGTGGCCGCCATCATCAAGTCCCTGCACGACATCATCCTGACGATCGGCCTGTTCTCGCTCTTCCACCTGCAGGTGAACTCGCCGTTCATCGCCGCCGTGCTGACCGTCTACGGCTACACGATGAATGACACGGTCATCGTCTTCGACCGCATCCGCGAGCGGCTGCACATGCGCCGGCGCGGCGAGTCCCTGTCCGACCTGATCGACACCAGCATCAACCAGACGCTGAACCGCACGGTCAACACCGTCGTGGCGGTGGTCCTGGCCCTGCTCGCCGTGTACATCTTCGGCGGCTCGTCCGTGCAGTCGCTGGTGCTGGCGATGCTGGCCGGCGTGATCTTTGGCACCTACTCATCGATCTTCGTGGCCAGCCCGATCTACATGTACTTCGCCGACAACGGCAAGAGCGGCAGCGCGCGCACGGAAAGCGGCGGCCGGGCCCGCCCAGCCGAGGGGTAGGAGGGGCGCGCGCCCGCGCGCCCCTCCACGGCGGCTGCTTCGGGCGACTGTTGACGAGGGGGAGTCCATCGGGCCCCCCCTCGGCGTCGCTTCACGCGTCGGCGCCGGCTGGCCCGCCGCGCGCGGCCGTCCGGGCGGGTAGGGCGCGCAGCCGGGGCCATACTGCGAAGCATGAGAGCGGTGGCGCCGCGCGACGACCGGCCGGCGTGGGCCGGCCTCGCCGGCAATCTGCTGCTGGCGGCCCTCAAGGTCGTGGTGGGACTGCTGGGCCGCAGCCAGGCCCTGCTGGCCGACGGCATCCACTCGGCGGCCGATGCCGCGGGCTCGATCGCCGTGCTGATCGGCTTGCGCGTGGCGCGGCGGCCGGCCGACGCGGGCCATCCGTACGGCCACGGCAAGGCGGAGTCGCTGGCCTCCCTGGTGGTCGCGGCGCTGCTCGGCCTCGCCGGTGTCGAGGTCGCGGTCGCCGCGGCCCTCGCCCTGCTGCGGCCGGCCGCGGCGCCGCCCCCCGCCGTGATCACCCTGTGGGTGGCCGTCTTCTCGGTCGCGCTCAAGGAGGCCCTCTACCGCTACGGCCGCGCGCTCGGCCTGCGGCAGCGCTCGCCGGCCCTGCTCGCCAGCGCCGAGGACCACCGCGCGGACGCGATCGCCTCCCTGGCGGCCGTCGCGGGCATCGCGGGCGCGCGCCTCGGCGTGCCGCCGCTGGACCCTGCCGCCGCCTTCTTCGTCTCGCTGTTCATCATGCGTCTCGGCTGGACCCTGGCCGCCAGCGCCATTCAGGATCTGATTGACGCCCGCGGCGAGCCGCGGACGCTGGCCCGGGTTGTGGCCGAGGCCGGCGCCTTTCCGGGGGTGGCGTCGGTGCAGCAGGTCCGCACGCGCCGCATGGGTCCGGACATCCTGGTCGACCTGGAGATCGGCGTCGACGGGCGGCGCACCCTGCGCGAGGTCCACGCGGTGGCGGACGGCGTGCGGGCGCGGGTGGTCGGCCGCATCCCCGAGGTCGCCGACGTGATGGTGCACGTGAATCCGGTGGAGGCGGGAGGCCCTGGGGTTGCGGGCGACCCGGCGGCCGCTGGCGCCCCGGCGGGGGCGGCCGGGGCCTCGGACCCGAGGGAGCGAGCGGCGTCAGCAGCGGCGGAGGGGCAGGGATGCGCCGCGCAGCCGCCTCGTGCCCGCGAGCCGGCGTTGCCGCGCCGGCGCTAGGTGGCCTGGTCCTTTCCGCCCGCGATGGCCTGAAACCACGGCGCAAGCGCCGACGGCTGGGTGCCCTCCGGCAGGGCCACGTCGACCCAGACCGCGGCCGTGTCGAACCGGTTCAGGGAGAGGCTGGCACCCGTCAGGACCTGAGTGAGCGACCGCTCGGCCGCGGCCAGGTCCACGCTGACCGGCAGCGGGACCGGCACACGCGTGCGCAGGTCGCCGTGCTGCGTGACCGACGCGACGGCCACGGCGATGTTGGGGAGGGCGATCCGCCGCCCGGTACCGTCGTCGAGCACCGTGTAGAAGAAATTCAGGTCGATCACCCGCCCGCGATATTCCACCCCACCGAAGTACCAGGAGCGCAGGGTCACCGTGTCTCCGGGCACGTACGGGTGGACGGCCATCAGCACGGTCCCTGCGAAGAAGTTCCCCAGGGTGGATGTGGCGGCAAGACCCAGCACAGCGCCGGTGACCGCGCCGCCCACCGCGATCCCGGTGGGCGAGACCCCGAGCAGCCACAGGACGACCAGGACGACCACGATCAGCCCGGCCACCAGTCCAAACTGGACGGTGATGCGCGCCTCGCCGGCGATGGTCGCGGCACCGACGCGACGCCGCAGGCCCCGGTATGCCCACAGCGCCAGACCGACCCACAGGAGGGCGACAATCCAACGGACGGCAAGCGCTCCCGGGAGAGACAGGCCCCAGATGGGCTGGAGCGCCGCTGCGGTGAGGATGATCAGGATCACGAATGCGATCAGATGTTGGCGCCAGGGCCAGGCGTGCAACCCCCTGTCAACCCCCCGGGCTCAGGTTCCCCGGCGGGCCCGGGCACACCTGCGCGCCGGCGCGGCCGCGGGCCCAATGTCCCTTCGGCCGCGCCGGATCGCGGGGTTCCCGTTTCACGCACCGCATGGACTGATGTCAGTCTGCGATGGCCAACTCCGGCGCGGGTGTGACGGGCCGCGCCCAGGCCAGGACGCCCTGCAGGTCGCGCACCAGGGGCGTGTCGCCGTGGCCGGGGTGGGGGAGCCGCCCGACGCGGTCGACGAGCACGGGCAGGATTCCGGCGCGCCGCGCGCCGATGACGTCGTCCCAGTAGTTGTCGCCGACGTAAAGCGCCTCGTGCGGCGCCGCGCCGAGCAGCCGCAGGGCGTGGGTGAAGATCTCGGGCGCCGGCTTCTCATAGCCGACCTCCGCGGAGAAGACCATCACCGCGCAGTGCCGGTCGAGGCCAAGGCGCCGGGCGATGCCGCGTCCGGCGAGGCTCCAGTTGGAGACCAGCCCGCACGTGTATCCGCGCGCCGTCAGCCGGGCGAGCACGGCCTCGGCCTCGGGCTGCATCCGCCAGTCCGCGTCGCCTGTCTGCGCCAGCTCGGCGACCTCATAGACGTCCGCCGCAAGGCCCAGGATCTCGGTCACCATCACGGCCCAGCGCAGGGCGAAGTCGCCTCCGCCATGGCGCCAGATGTGTCGCTCGCGATTCATGAACCAGCGATCCACCCGCTGCACCGCCGCCTCCGCCTCGTCCTGCCGCACCCCAAAACGCAGCGCCAGCCGCCGCGCACGATCACCGTGGATGAGCGTGTCGCCCATGTCGAACAGCACCACGCGCCTGGTCCGAATCGCCACCGACCTCCCGGCTGCCACTCTACCCCCCCGCGTCTGGCCGTTTCGCGACGGCCGCGCCAAGGGGATGTGTAGGTTTGGCGAAGATGCGCCAGCGGTGGGCCCATCCGCCAGCGACCCCGCCCGTGGCAGTCTACCAGACCGGTTGGCGCTTGCAAGCGGCCTGTCCGCGCGCCGCCGCCGCAAAGGGGGGGCTGCCTTTGACACGGGCGGACATTTTCGCTGAACAGCCCTGGCGGACATCGTCGCTGGCCGTCCGCGGCACGCCTGCCCGCGCCCGCCCGTTGACGCGCCCGCGGCCGTCCCATACCCTGATGATTGAACGAGGTGCCTTCGGGGCAGGGTGAGGCGTCCGGCGCCCGCGGCGCCGCCTGTTGAGGGCGAAGCGGCGGGGAAAATGGGGCGCCAATTCCCGATCGGCGGTATAGCCCGCGAGCCAATGTCCACGCGCCCGGCCGGGCGCCCGGCGATGAGCGTCGCCGGCAGCCCCCACGGTCGCGCGCACGGCGGCATGAGCCGGTGAAACTCCGGCGCCGACGGTATAGTCCGGATGGGAGAAGGCACACCGGGCGCGGGCGCGCTCGACGCATCGCCCTGCGCCCCGGTGGCCGCCGGGGCGCTTCGCATGCGACAGGAGGTGCCCGCCCATGTCGGGTTCCAGTTCCCGCGTGCGCTACGTTGTCTGGACCGGCTTCATGATCGCGATCGCGTTCGTCCTCATGTTCCTGGAGGTCAACCTGCCCTTCCTGCCGCCCTACCTGCGCTACGATCTGGGCGATTTCCCGGCCCTGGTGACGGCATTTGCGCTCGGCCCGGCCGCCGGCGTCGCCGTCGAGCTGGGCAAGGAGTTCCTCTTCTTCATCAGCGGCAAGAACCCGACGCTCATCGGTATGGCCGCCAACATGCTGGCCGGTGTCGCGTGGGTCGTGCCGGCCGCCCTGCTGTACCGGGTCTGGCACACCAAGGCCGGTGCGGTCGCCTCGCTGGCGCTGGGTGCCGTCGTGATGAACGCCGTCATGTTCGCCGCCAACGACCTCGTGCTCTTGCGGGCCTACGGCATCCCGCCGGCGGCCATCCCCGCGACGCTGATGGCCGCGATCCTTCCATTCAACGTGGTCAAGGTCTGCCTGACCTCGGTCGTGACCTTCGCCCTTTATAAGCGCGTGCGGACCATCTTCCATTGGCAGCCGGTGGCCGTGCGGCTGCAGGACGAAGCGCAGGGGTCGTGAGGGCGCGCGATCCGCGCGCCCCTCGCATGGTTCCCGGGGTCGGAGGGAGTGGCCGCCAGCATGGCGCTGCGCGAGCTGGTTGTCCGGTCCGTTGAGCCGTTCGCGGGCGGCCGCGCCTGGGATGCGGCCGGCCCGTACGAGATGGTGCGCTGCGCCGTCCGCTATGAAGTGGACCCGGACGATCCCGCCAACGCTGGCATCACCGATCTTCGCCTGGCGCCGCGGGACGCCGCCGGTCGCGTGGCCTTTGCCGGCGACCTGCAGCTGCTGCGACCGCAGACGGCGGCGGCCGGCAACGGCGGCGTCGTGGTCGAGGTCCCCAACCGCGGCGGCTGGCGGCTGCCGTACGAGCTGCCCGCCGGCGACGGGTTTCTGCTGCGCCACGGCTGGACCGTGGCGTGGTGCGGGTGGCAGTGGGACATCGAGCGCGGCGGCGGGCAGCTGGGCCTGACGGTCCCCGACGTCGCTGCCGGAGGATCCGTGCGCGTCGAGTTTCAGCCCCTGGAGGCCTGCGCGGAGCATCCGCTTGACCGCGACCTGCCGGGTCGGGCAGGGCGGGCGGTCTACCCAGCCGCCGACATCGCGCAACCCGACGCGGCCATGTACGTGCGTGAGCCGGCGACGGGCCGGCGCACCCTGGTGCGGCGCGAACTCTGGCGGTTCGCCACGGCCGGCAGCGTTCGGCTCGATGGTGGCTTCAGCCCCGACTGGATCTACGAGGTCGTGTACCGCACGGATCGCTGCCCGGTGGTGGGCCTTGGGCTCCTGGCCGTGCGCGACGCCGTGGCGCACCTGCGCACGCAGGGATACGATCGGCTCCACGTCTTCGGCGTGTCGCAGTCCGGCCGCTTCCTGCGCCAATTCCTTTACCACGGGCTGAACCTCGACGAGGCGGGCCGCCAGGTCTTCGACGGCGTGCATGCCCATGTGGCGGGGGCGCGGCGCGGCGAGTTCAACGCCCGCTATGGACAGGCCTCGGTCGCCCACGCACCGGGATTCTGCGACCTGCCGCCGTTCGATGCGAGCGGCCTGCTGGCCGAGCAGCGGCGGCGGGGCGGCGTGCCGAAGGTTCTGCTGACCAACTCGGCCTGGGAATACTGGCGCGGCGACGCGGCCCTCGGCCACATCGCGGGCGGCGTGGACGTCGCGGACGATCCGGATGTCCGCATGTACCTGCTGTGCGGGGGAGACCACCTCGGCGGCGCGCCCGGCCTGCCGGGATCGCCGCCCGTCCGTAATCCGTGCAACGACCTGGTCTTTGCGCCGCTTTTGCGCGCCGCCTTCGTCAACCTTGACCGGTGGACGCGGCAGGATGTCGCGCCGCCTTCAAGCCGGGTGCCGCGCGTGAGCGAAGGAACGGCCGCGCTTCGGGAGGCGGTCTGGGATGCCCTGGGCCGGGTGCCCGGATTTGAGCGCCCGTCCGTCCTGCCGCACCTGTTTGAGGTGGGTCTTGGCCCCGAGGCGGGCGTCGGCGTCGGGCGCTATCCCGTGGCGCTTGGCGCACCGTACCCCGTATGGGTGCCGGCGGTCGACGCCGGTGGGAACGATGTCGGCGGGCTGCGGCTGCCGGATCTGAGCGTCCCCGTGGCGACCATCACCGGATGGAATGCCGCGACCACCGGTGTGCTGGCCATGTACCGCGGCAGTCGCATGGACCTTGCGCGCACGCGGGAGCAGCGCCTCCGGGCCGGCGACCCGCGACCCTCCGTCGAGGAGCGCTACCGCGACCGCGGTGATTTCGAGCAGCGTGTCCGGGAGGCCACGAACGGGCTGGTCGCCGACCGCCTGCTGCTCGCCGAGGACGTGGAGGCCGTCGTGGCCTCCTGTCTGCGGCGCTGGGCGATCTAGGCGCGCTTCACGCGCCGGTGGCTGACGGCTGCCGGGATCGCCAGGAGCGCGATGGCGCCGGCGGCCATCAGCGCCACGGTCACCGAGGTCACGCCGGCGAGGATCGAGAGCAGGGCCACCAGGGCGGTCGCCACCGCGTTGCCCAGCCCCAGGGCGATGCCCGAGGCCATGCCGACGCTCTCCGGGAAGATCTCCTGCCCGATGACGATCGTCACGGAGTTGGTGCTCCCCGAGAACAGCCCGGTCAGGGCCACGAACACGAGCGAGGCCACCCCGTGTGTGAACAGGAACCCGATGACGGCGCCCGCGGAGGTCACCGCCGCCACGACGACGACCCACTCGCGCGGCATGAGATCCGAGAGGGTGCCGCCGACCACGTTGCCAAAGCTGCCCGCCAGCAGGAGCACGCCGACCACGGCGGCGCCCAGGTAGACCGGCTGGCCGGCCATCTTGTACGCGATGGGGACCAGCACGATGATCGAGTTGCTGAGCGTCGCGCGCGCCGCCGTCATCGCCAGGAGCGAAAGCGTGTCGCGGAGCCGGCGCCGGATCAGCCCCAGGGCCGGCACCTCCTCGCCGCCGCCACCGCCCGCGATGTGAAGGCCGCCCAGCCGGCGCACGTACCACACGGCGAGGAGCAGGGCCGGCACG
>DAHVAF010000277.1 GCA_027314765.1 Clostridia bacterium
CGCCGTGGCGCTTGCCGCAGACGAGGTGGGGGCGACGCTGCCGTCGTGGTGCCTGACGCAGACGAGGTGGGGGCGACCCTGGCGCCGTGGCGCTTGCCGCAGACGAGGTGGGCGCGACGCTGCCGTCGTGGCGCTTGACGCAGACGAGGTGGGCGCGACCCCGGCGCCGTGGCGCTTGACGCAGACGAGGTGGGGGCGACCCTGGCGCCGTGGCGTTTGACGCAGGATAGGTGGCGCGACCCTGGCGCTGTGGTGTTTGCTGCACACGAGGTGGGCGCGACCTGGTTCATGGCGCTTGACGCAGACGAGGTGGGCGCGACCCTGGCGTCATGGTGCTTGACGCAAACTGAATGATGGTTCATTCATAGGGGCAGAACGGTGGTGGCAGCATGGCTGACGGTCCGTGGCTCGCGCACTACCCGCCCGAGGTACCGCCAGAGCTCAGCTACCCGGAGGCCCCGCTCCACCACTTCCTGGAGCGGGCGGTCTCCAACCGCACGGCCCTGATCTTCTTCGGCCGGCGCACCAGCTACGCGGCGTTCTGGCGGCGCGCCCTGACGCTGGCGGCTGCGCTTCGCATGCGTGGCATCAAGCCTGGCGACCGCGTGGCGACCGCACTGCCGAACTGCCCGCAGGCGGCCGTCGCGTTCTTCGGCATTCTGGCGGCCGGCGCCGTTTCGGTTCCCTGCAACCCGCTGTACACGGAGCGCGAACTGGCCCTGCAGCTGCGGGATAGCGGCAGCCGCGGGCTCATCGCGCTGGATCTGCTCCAGCCGCGGGTCCCGCGCGCCGACCTGGAGTGGGTCGCCTACGCCAGCATCGGCGAGGCGCTGCCCACGCACCTGGCCCTGCTGCAGCGGCTCCGGCAGCGCCCGCCCGCGATCGCCGCCGGGGAGCGTTACGCCGACCTGCTGGCGGGCACCCCCGAGCCGCCGACGCCGGTGGCCTCCGACGACCTGGCGGTGCTCCAGTACACCGGCGGCACCACCGGCACGGCCAAGGGCGTCATGCTCAGCCACAGGAACCTGGTGGCCAACATGATACAGACGCTGGCCTGGATGTACCGCACCCGCCCGGCCGGCGAGGTCATCCTGGGCGTGCTGCCGCTCTTTCACGTCTATGGCCTGTCCTCGGTCCTGAACTACGGCGTGGCCTCGCGGGCGACGCTGGTGCTGGTGCCGCGGCTCGACTACGGCCAGCTGGTCGGCATGATCCGGCGGCATCGGCCCAGCATCTTCCCGGGCGCGCCGACGATGTACGCGGGTCTGATCCAGTATCTGCAGGCGCATCCGGGGCCGCTGCCACCGATCGAGGCCGGGATGAGCGGCTCGGCGCCCCTGCCGGTCGAGGTGCAGCACCGCTTCGAGGCCCTGACGGGGATCCACCTGGTCGAAGGCTACGGGCTGAGCGAGGCCTCGCCCGTCACGCACTGCAACCCCGTCTGGGGCGGCGCGCGGGTCGGGAGCATCGGCCTGCCCTGGCCGGACACGGATGCCCGCATCATCGACCCGGCCACCGGCGCCGGCATGCCGACCGGGGACGTCGGGGAGCTCTGCGTGCGCGGCCCGCAGGTGATGCGCGGGTACTGGCGGCGGCCGGAGGAGACCGCCGAGGTGCTGTCGGCCGACGGCTGGCTGCGCACGGGCGACCTGGCGCGAATGGACGAGGACGGCTACTTCTATATCGCCGGCCGCCGCAAGGACCTCATCATCGCCAGCGGGTTCAACATCTACCCGCGCGAGGTCGAGGACATCCTGCGCATGCACCCCGCCGTGGAGGATGTCGCGGTCATCGGGGTGCCGGACCACTACCGCGGCGAGACGGTCAAGGCCGTCGTGCAGACGCATGCCCAGCTCAGCGCGGAGGAGCTCGACGTCTTCTGCCGCAAGCACCTGGCCCCCTACAAGGTGCCCAAGCACTACGAGTTCCGGGACAGCCTGCCGCGCTCGGCCGTCGGCAAGGTGCTGTACCGCGTGCTGAGGGAGGAGCCCGAGCCTTGACCCGCGAGGCGTCGATCCTGAATGCCGCAACGCGCGTGTTCGCCGCGGCAGGCTACCACGCCGCCCGGATGGCTGCCATCGCCCGCGAGGCTGGCGTGGCCGACGGCACCGTCTACCTTTACTTCCGCGGCAAGCGGGAGCTGTTCGTCGCCCTGTTCCAGCGGGGCTTCGCGGAGTTTCTGGCCGGGCTCGACGAAGCGTTGGCTTCGTCGACCCCACCCCTGGACGCCCTCTGTGCCTATCATCTCCGCTACCTTGGGGCTCGGTACGATCTTGCGGTGATCACGCAGGTCGAGATGCGCCATTCGGACCCGGAGCTGCGCGAGGACATCGGCCGCATCGTGCGCCCATACTTCGACCGCATTGAGGCGGCGATCGCCGCCATGCCCCACGACGCTGATATCAAGGTCGCGCGCAGGATGGTCTTCGGGACTTTGGACGAGCAGGTCACGGCGTGGGTCCGAAGCGGTGGGGCCTTCGACCTCGCTTCGCTGGCTCCGGAAGTCTCCCGGCTTCTGCGACGTGCGTTGGGGGGCAATGACTGATGAACCGGATCGCCATCTTCGGCGCGGGTGTCATGGGAGCGCAGATCGCGGCGCTCTTCGCGGCCGCCGGATTCGATGTGGACCTGCTCGACGTGAACGAGGCGGCGGCGACGGCGGGGAAAGATCGGCTGCGGAAGCTGCGGCCATCGCCGCTGTATGCGGCGGCGGATCTGGACGCCATACGGCCAGGGGCCCTTGCGGGCCCCCTGCCCAAGGCGGACTGGTACCTGGAGGCCATCGTCGAGGACCTGGCAGTCAAGAAGCAACTGATGGCGCGCATCGAGGCGGAGGGCGACCCGAACGCCATCGTTTCCACCAACACCTCCAGCCTCTCGGTGCGTGCGATCGCCGAGGGCCGCTCCGCAGGGTTTCAGAGCCGGTTTGTGGGCACGCACTTCTTCAATCCGCCCCGGTACCTGCCGCTTGTGGAGGTCATTCCCCTCGGCGATGCTACGGCGGCGGAGCGGGTGCTCACGCATCGGCTGGGGAAGAGGGCTGTCCTTGCGAAGGACAGCCCGGGCTTTATCGCCAACCGCATCGGCGGCGCGGCGATCGCGGCCGTGCTGGCGGCGGTGGAGGCCACGGGCACCGACCTGGACGAGGCCGACGCCATCACCGGCACGCCCCTCGGCCGCTCGCGCAGCGGCACCTTCCGCACGCTGGACCTCGTCGGGCTCGACACCATGCAGCGCATCCACCCGGACCTGCCGCCCTGGATCGCCGAGATGATCCGCCGCGGCTGGGTGGGGGAGAAGGCGGGCCAGGGCTTTTACAAGCGGCAGGACGGCGAGATCCTGGTGATCGACCCGAAGACCCTGGAGTACCGCCCGCGCCGGCGCGTGCGCATCACGCGGGACCTGACGCAGCTGGCCTACGACAACGCCTTCGCCTGGGCGTGCCTTGCGCCCGTGCTCCGCTTCGCCGCCGCCAGCATCCCCGAGGCGGCCGACACGCCGCAGCAGGTCGACGACGCCATGCGCTGGGGCTACGGCTGGAGCCTCGGCCCCTTCGAGGTCTGGGACCGCATCGGCTTCAAGCGGGCCGCCGAGCGCATGCGCGCGGAGGGCGGATCCCTGCCGCCGCTGGCGGAGTCGGTCGGTGGCAGAACCTTTGCGGAAGTATTCCCCCGGAAGCGGGATCCCCGCGAGCTTGACATCGCCGCCGCCCCGGCCGTCTGGGAGACCTCCGACGCGGACCTGCGCGACCTCGGCGACGGCGTGGCCTGCCTGCACCTGCACCCCGACCACGACGCCATCGGCCCCGCCACGATCGCGGCCATGCGCCGCGCGGCGGCGGACGTCGGCGGCAGCCCCCGCTGGCAGGCCCTGGTCCTGCTCGGCGCCTCCGCCGAGCGCTTCAGCGTCGGCGCCAACCTGCAGCTGATGCTCCTGGCGGCCGAGGAGGAGGACTGGAAGGAGGCCGAGCGTCACATCGCCGCCTTCCAGGACGCCAACATGGGCCTGCGCCACCTGGACCGGCCGGTGGTCGCGGCCCTGGCCGGCATGGCCCTGGGCGGGGGCTGCGAGATCTGCCTGCACGCCGACCGCATCCAGGCCGCCGCCGAGAGCTACATCGGCCTCGTGGAGCTCGGCGCCGGCCTGATCCCCGCCGGCGGCGGCCTCAAGGAGCTGGTGCGCCGTGCCAATGGCAACCCGCGCCGCATCGCCCTCGCGCTGGAGACGGCCGGCCAGGCCAAGGTCAGCGAGAGCGCCAGGGGCGCCCGCGAGATCGGCTACCTGAGCCCCGCCGACGCCATCTCGCTGGACGGCGGCCACCGCCTGGCCGACGCGAAGGACACGGCCCTGCTGCTGGCCGAGGCCGGCTACGCCCCGCCGCGCGTGGATGAGACGTTCGCGGTCCTGGGGCGCGACGGCCGCGCCGCCCTGCTGCTGGCCGTGCAGGAGATGCGCTGGGCCGGCCGCATCAGCGAGCACGACGCCACGCTCGGCACCGCCCTGGCCAACGTGCTGGCGGGGGGCGACCTGCCGCCCGGCAGCCGCGTCCGGGCCCAGCACGTGCTGGACCTGGAGCGCGAGGCCTTCCTCCGCCTGCTGGGCACCCCGTTGACGCAGGCCCGGATGAAGCATCTGCTGTCAACGGGACGGCCGCTCCGGAACTAGTTTGGTCGTCGCGCGCGACGCGCGCGACCTGGAGCTATGGATGGCGGCAAGTCTGCGTGATGCAGTCACGGCATTCGAAGGGACGGATGACGCGATGCGCGAGGCGCTGATCCTCTCAGGCGTGCGAACCGCGATCGGCAAGGCCCCGCGCGGCGCCCTCAGCCGCGAGCGGCCGGACGAGCTGGCCGCCGCCGTCATCGCCGAGGCCATCCGGCGTGTGCCCGGCCTGAAGGCCTCCGAGGTCGAGGACGTCGTGCTGGGCTGCGCGCTGCCCGAGGGGCCGCAGGGGCTGCACGTGGCGCGCATCGCGGCGCTGCGGGCGGGGCTGCCGGCCGACGTCCCCGGCTACACCGTCAACCGCTTCTGCGCCTCGGGGCTGCAGGCCGTGGCCAACGCGGCGGCGGCCATCGCCACGGGCGAGGCGGAGGTCGTGGTCGCGGGCGGGGTCGAGAGCATGAGCCTGGTGCCCGTGCCGGGCGCGCGCCCGGAACCCAACCCCTGGCTGATCGAGCACATGCCGGCGGCCTACATGATCATGGGGCAGACGGCCGAGCAGGTGGCGGCGCGCTTCGAGGTCAGCCGGGAGGAGCAGGACGCGTTCGCCCTGCAGAGCCACCGGCGGGCGGCGGCGGCCATCGCGGCGGGGCACTTCACGGCCGAGGTCCTGCCGGTGCCCGTGCGGCGCGTGCGCATCGAGGACGGGATGGTGGCGGGGGAGTCCGTGGAGCCGTTCGCGACGGACGAGGGGGTGCGCCGCGACACGTCGGCGGCGGCGCTGGCGGGCCTGCGGCCGGTGTTCCGCGAGGGCGGGACCGTGACGGCGGGCAACGCGTCGCAGACCTCGGACGGGGCGGCGGCGCTGGTGCTGGCCTCGCCGGCGGCGGCCTCGGCCCTGGGGGTCAGGCCGCTGGGGGTGTTCCGCTCGTTCGCCGTCGCCGGGGTCGAGCCTGACGTGATGGGGATCGGCCCGGTGGTCGCCGTGCCGAAGGCGCTGGCGCGGGCGGGCGTGGCGCTGGGCGACATCGACCTCGTGGAGCTGAACGAGGCGTTCGCGTCGCAGTCGCTGGCGGTGATCAGGCGGCTGGGCCTCGACCCGGCGCGGGTCAACCCCAACGGCGGCGCCATCGCCCTGGGCCACCCGCTCGGGTGCACGGGCGCGCGGCTGACGGTGACGCTGCTGGGGGAGCTCGGGCGGCGGGGCGCGCGGCGCGGCGTGGTGACGATGTGCATCGGCGGCGGCATGGGCGCCGCGGCCGTGGTCGAGGCGGCATAGAGCCCATGGCGAGGGCAGGAGGCGGTCGGTGATGCCGGGTGGCGGCGCGTTTCTGATCGAGGAGCCGGGGGAGATCTTCAGCCCGGAGCGGCTCACGGCGGAGCAGCGGCAGGTGGCGGAGGCGGCGCGCGACTATCTGGAGCGCGAGGTGCGGCCGCACCTGGACGCGATCGAATCGCCCGACTTCGCGCTGACAGTCCGCCTGGTCAAGCAGGCGGGGGAGCTTGGCATGCTGGGCGCCGAGCTGCCGGTCGAGTACGGGGGCCTGGGCCTGGATATGGCCACCGGCGCCCTGCTGACGGAGACGGTCGCGCCGGGCGGGGGCTTTGCCCTGACGGTGGGCGCGCACACGGGCATCGGCACCCTGCCCATCGCGTTCTTCGGCAGCGCGGCCCAGAAGGCGAAGTGGCTGCCGCTGCTGGCCTCGGGCGAGAAGATCGCCGCATACGCGCTGACGGAGCCGACGTCCGGCTCGGATGCGCTGGCCGCCCGCACGGTGGCGACCGCCGACGGCGATGGGTATCGACTGACGGGCACCAAGCAGTTCATCACGAACTCCGGCTTCGCCGACGTCTTCGTCGTCTACGCCAAGATCGACGGCGAGCGGTTCTCCGCCTTCATCGTCGAGCGCGACCAGCCGGGGCTGTCGCTCGGCCCCGAGGAGCAGAAGATGGGGCTGCACGGCTCGTCGACCCGCCAGCTGCGGCTGGACGGCGCCCACGGCGAGCTGCTGGGCGAGGCCGGCCGCGGCCACGTCATCGCCTTCAACATCCTGAACATCGGCCGCTTCAAGCTGGGCGCGGGCTGCCTCGGCTCGGCCAAGCACGCGCTGGCGCTGGCCACGGCGTACGCCGCCGAGCGGGTGCAGTTCGGCAAGCCGATCGCCAGCTACGGTCTGATCCAGGGCAAGCTCGCGGACATGAACACCCGCATCTTCGCGCTGGAGGCCATGGTCTACCGCACCGCGGCCCTCATCGAGGCGCAGTTGGCGGCTGGCGCCAGCGACAAGGCCGCCGCGATCGCCGAGTACGCCCTGGAGTGCTCCGCCAACAAGGTGTACGGCTCCGAGTGCCTGGACTTCGTGGTGGACGAGGCGGTGCAGATCCACGGCGGCAACGGCTTCATCCGTGGCTACGAGGTCGAGCGCCTCTACCGGGATGTGCGCATCAACCGCATCTTCGAGGGCAGCAACGAGATCAACCGCCTGCTGATCCCCGACCAGCTGCTGCGGCGGGCGATGTCGGGGCGGCTTGCGCTGCTGCAGGCGGCGGAGGCCGCCCAGCGCGAGGCGGCGGCGGGCGAGGTGCCGGCAACCCCGCTGGCGGCGGCCAAGCGCATGCTCCTGCTGGTGGCGGGCGCCGCGGCGCTGAAGTTTGGCCCAGGCCTGGCGGAGCAGCAGGAGCTTTTGGGGATCGCGGCGGACGCCGCGATCGAGGTGTACGCCGCAGAGAGCGCTCTGGTGAGGGCCGCGCAGACGGGCTCCGCCCTGCAGGGCGCCATGGCGGCGCTGGTCCAGGAGGGGGCGTGCGCGCGCGTCGAGGCCGGTGCCCGCGACGCGATGACCTTCATGTACGACGGCGACGCGCGGCTCACCGCGCTCGGCGCCCTGCGGCGGCTCGGCCGGCGCGAGCCGGTGCCGGGCATCGCCCTGCGGCGCGACGTGGCCAAGGCCGTACTGGCGGCGGGGGGGTACGCGGCGGGGTAGGTGTCCTTACTTGCGTCCCAGCGCGACGACGACCGCGAGGACGAACAGCGCCAAGGGGCCCGCCAGGAGTTTGCCCTCACCACGCCGGAGGTGGACGACGATCGCGCCCACCATGGTGAGCGCCAGCCCAAGGGCAGCCAGCTGGGTCCACACCGCCGGCCAGCCCAAGAGTCCGGGCAGCACCAGGCCGACCGCCCCCAGGATTTCGAGCGCGCCGATGAGTCGGACCTCCAGCGTCTTGCGGTCCTCCATCCAGGCCATGCGGCCCACCAGCTGCTCCCGGGCCTGAGTCGTCTTCATGCCGCCCGCCGCCAGAAACGCTGCCGCAAGAATGCCCTGGACGATCCAAAGGACCGTGTTCACGGGTGCGCCTCCTCGCGGATGCTCCATCCGGTTACGCAGTATAACATAAGCGGAGCGGTAATCCGCACGATTCCCGCCCGGCCTGGTACGATCATGCCGTGAGGGGGGGCGGGCCGAGGGCCATGGCACCCGAGCTGCGGGCCGACGCGGCCCGGAACCGCGCGCGCGTCCTGGCGACCGCCCGTGCGCAGCTCGCCGAGCACGGCAGCGCGCTGCCCATGAACGAGATCGCCCGCCAGGCCGGCGTCGGCGTCGGCACGGTCTACCGGCACTTCCCAACCCGGCAGGCGCTGCTGGAAGCCCTGGTGGTGGACAGCCTGGCCAGGTTGGCTTCCGAAGCCGACCGCGCCTGCGCCGAGCCGAATCCCCTGACGGCACTGGAGCGTCTGCTGCGGTCCGCCTTCGGGCTGCTGGCCGATAGTCCCGGGCTCGATGCGGTGCTTGCCGACGGCGCGCCGCAGTATCCCGAGGCGCTGAACCTGCTCGGCGGGTTTGCCGCGTCGGTGGACCAAGTGCTGGCCAGGGCCCGCGCGGCCGGGGTCGTCCGCGCCGAGCTGGCCGCCGACGATATCCGGCGGCTGATGTGCGGCATGCAGCACGCGATCCAGACCGGAGGGGACGTGGCGAGCAAGGTGGATCTGTACGCCCAGGTCCTGGTCGCCGGCCTGAAGGCGCCGGAGGGTGCGGCGCGCGCAGATGACTCGTCCCAGCCGCCTGCGCGCGGGCAGTCTGTGCCAGGCGATTCGAGAGCCCGCGGCCGTTGACTTCGGGCGGCAGCAGGTCGGCCGTGGGCAGCCGGTCCCCGCTGGTGTGCTGCACAATGTCAAGGCCGCGCGCGGTCGATCGGACCACCCCGACCCGCTGTGCGTGGTGGCACCGTCCGGCACCGCCGCCAGCCTCGGCGGCGTGCTGCCCACCCCATGGTCGAAGTCCGTCCGGAACGCCCCGCGGCGCGCTCGGCAAGTGAGCGGGGAGGATGCCGTCAGGGCCGCACTGGCCGAGGCCGCGCGCAGCATGCGCGGGACACAGACATCGACGTCGTCCAGCTGACCGCCACGGTGGAGGGCGACTCCATCAAGTCGTACCGGGCGAAGGTCAAGGTGTCCCATCTGGTCGAATCCCGCATCCTGAGCGGACTTCCGCGCTGAGTCCCGTCGGGGCCGCCCCTCCGTCGCACGTGGGCTGCGTGGGGGAGGGGCGGCCCGTGATCTGCCCGCACGCGGCGCCGCCAGCACGGCCGCGGTACCCGCCCGCTCCCGGCCCCTCGGCGCGGAAGGCGTCGGCGGCGGGGCGGAGTAACCCATCCCCTGGGACGAGCATCGGCGCCGGTGCAGCTGCGCACCGGCCAGCGAAAGGGATGAAGCGCATGGACCAGCGGCCGCTGGGACGCACCGGCCTCATGGTCTCGGCCCTGGCTTTTGGCTGCGGCAACGTGGGCGGTCTCATCGTGCGCGGCGATGCCGGGCTGCGGAGCCGCGCCGTGGCGATGGCCCTGGCCGCGGGCGTGACGTACTTCGACACGGCGGCGCAGTACGGGGACGGGCGCTCCGAGGAGCACCTGGGGGCCGCCCTGCGCGAGGCGGGCGCCCTGACCTCGGTGGCCGTGGGGACGAAGGTTCGCCTGCCCGACGAGCGGCTGGCCGAGCCGTGGCCGGCGCTGCGCGAGGCGCTGGCGGCCGGGCTGCGGCGCCTAAGCCGCGACCACGTGGACGTGCTGCACCTGCACAACCGCATCACCGGCGCGCTCGACGCCGTCGCGGACGCCATGGGGCGCCTGGTGGCCGAGGGCCTGACTCGCCACGACGGGATCACGGGCCTCGGCGACACGCCGGCCGTCGGCCGCGCCGTCGCCTCTGCCGGCTTCGCCACCATGCAGACTTACCTGAATGCGCTGAACCCCAGCGCGTTCTGGCCGGGCGCCACCGGGGGCGCGCAGGACTTCGCGGGGCTCGGCCGGCGGGCCGCCGATGCGGGCATGGGGATCCTCGCCATCCGCGTGATGGCCGCCGGCGCCGTGGCGGGGCCCGGCCCGCGCCCGCCCCTGGCCGGCGGGGTCGGCGGCGCCCTGACGGAGGGCGGCGACTACGCGGGCGACCTCGCCCGCCTGGCGGACCTGGCGGCGCTGCCGGCCGAGCTCGGCCTGGAGGGCGGCATGGCGGAGCTGGCGCTGCGCTTTGCCCTCTCGGTGCCGGGGGTCGCCACGGCGCTGGTGGGGTTCTCCGACCTCGCGCAGATCGAGCAGGCGGTGGGGTGGGCCGGCCGGGGCCCGCTGCCGCCGGATGTGCTGGACCGCGTGGTGGCGGCCGCGCGCTGAGGGCGCCGGCCGCACGTGCCGCGTCACCTGGTGTGCCGGGCGCCCCGTCGGCGCCCGGCACGATCCCGCGTCATGCCATCAGGGCTTGGATGCTGGACCCTCCGTCTTCATGGCGTGGCCGCCGAACTCGTTGCGCATGACGGCCAGCATCTTGTCGCCGAAGCTCTCCTGCATCCGGCTGCGGAAGCGGTCGTAGAGGGCCATGCTGATGACCGGCAGCGGCACGGCGGCCTCGATGGCCGTCTCCACGGTCCAGCGGCCCTCGCCCGTGTCGTCCACGTAGGGGGCCACGCCCTTCAGTTCCGGGTTCTTGTGCAGCCCGTCCGCCAGCAGGTCGAGCAGCCAGGAGCGCACGACGCTGCCGCTGCGCCAGCACTCGGCGATGGCGGGCAGGTCGAGGTTCGGGAACTCCGGCAGCCGCTTCATCAACTCGAAGCCCTCGGCGTAGGCCTGCATCAGCCCGTACTCGACGCCGTTGTGGACCATCTTCACGAAGTGGCCGGAGCCCGCCGGTCCGGTGTGCACGAGGCCGCCGTCCGCTGGCGCGAGGTCCTTGAGCAGGGGCAGGCAGTGCGCGTAGGAGGCATCATCGCCCCCGACCATCAGGCAGTAGCCCTCCTGCAGGCCCCACACGCCGCCCGAGGTGCCGGCGTCCAGGTAGCGGATGCCCCTGCCGGCCAGGTGCTCCGCATCGACCATGGCGGCGCGCCAGTTGGTGTTGCCGCCGTCGATGACGATGTCGCCGCGCTCGGCCAGCTCCCCAATCGCCCGGATCGTCTCCTTCGTGGGGTCGCCGGCGGGCACCATCACCCAGATCACCCGCGGCTTCGTGGTGAATGCCGCCACGAAGGCCTCCAGCGAGGCGGCCGGCGCGGCGCCCGCCGCAGCCAGCTCCGTCACCGCCTCCGGCGAGCGGTCGTACACGATGCAGCGGTGGTCCCCGCCCATCAGGCGCCGCACCATGTTGCCGCCCATCCGTCCGAGCCCGACCATTCCGATCTCCATATCAGCCGCCCACCTCGACCACAGTCTTGATGTCGTCCGGGGACTTCCCGAGCGCGGCGCGGAAGTCGGCCAGGGGATGGCGCGCCGTGATGAGGCGCTCCGTCGCGCCGGGCCAGCGCTTCACCCAGTCGCCGATGTCGGCCACGGCCTGCTCGTAGTGGGCCCGCGCCGCGTTGACCGACCCGAAGATCACCTGGTTCTCAAGGACCATGTCGGCATTGAGGGCGTTGGCGTCGACCGAGACCTCGTGGTGGCCGCTCGTCACGCCCGTCAGGGCCAGGACCGCGTTGCGGGCCAGCAGCGAGCTGGCGCGGAAGAGCAGGGGCGCGTAGCCCGTCGCCTCCACGGCCAGGTCGAACCCGGAGCCCGCCTGCTCGATGTCGTCGACATAGTGGGCGCCAACCGCCGTCGCCGCCAGCGCCTTCGGCGATCCCGCGGGGCGCTGGTCGACGACCCACACCTCCAGGCCGCGCTGGCGCAGGGCGTAGGCCGCCAGCAGCCCCACCGGCCCGGCCCCGGTCACAAGCGCCCGCGTCGGGGTCCACTTCAGCCGCGCCTGGATGGCCCAGGCCTCGGCGATGGCCTTCTCCACGATGCTGAGCGGCTCGACCAGCACAGCGACCGGCTCGAGGGCCCCCGGCACACGCACCAGCCCGTCCGCGGGGATCACCAGCCGCTCGCGCAGAAAGCCGTCCAGGCGCCGGATCCCGTGCTCGGCGTAGTCCCCGGTCGTGCACATGTCCCAGCGGCCCGCCGCGCAGTTGGGGCAGAGCTCGGGGCAGGGCCGGCGCACGATGCCCACGGCCAGCTCGCCCGTGCCCTCGATGCGCAAGAGCGATTCGTGCCCCAGGACCAGCTGGCTGGCCCCGGGCGGCGCCTCACCGTACTCGCCCCGGTCGATCTCCGCGTCCGTGCCGCAGATGCCCACCCGGACCGTCCGCGCCAGGACCTCGCCCGGCCCCGGCTTTCCGACCTCCACGTCGCCGAGGGCCGCGCTGCGCGCCTGCCCCGGCCGCACCAGCACCGCATTGCAACTCATCCGGCCGTCACCACCTCAAAGTCGCGCCCTTCCCAGCGCTGGTCATCGTGCCAGTAGAACGTGAAGCGCACGCTCGCGGCCTCGCGCGGGAAGGCGAAGGTCCAGACGCCGTGGCCGCGCGGCTGCATGGGGTCGTGGTGCACGGTGGCCCAGCCGTCGTCCGTCCAGTGGACAGCCGCCGGTCCGTACACCTCGACGCGCAGGGGCCGCGACGCCGGCCGCTGGCGCACCTTATTGTTGAACTTCCAGATCACGGGCGCCCCGGCCGGCAGCCCTGCGGCGTACCGCTGGCGGACGGGGGGCGGGCAGTCGAACTCGGCCCCGTCGCGCTGGGACCGCAGGAGCTTGATGTATTCGGCGTGCGCCCAGCAAAGTGGCGCCGCCGACCCCGTGGGTCCGCCCAGGCGCAGCCCGCGCTCGGGCAGGTCGGGGCTGTCCCAGACCTGCTCCGGCAGCATCCCCGCCGCCCCCGCGAACCCCTCCATCGCCGCCCGCAGGGTGGCCGCGTCCCCGCCCGCCGCGAGCTCGTAGTGCGCCCGCTCGCCCGTCAGCAGGGGCCACGCCCGGCCCACGCCCGTGCCGTCGTACGGCCCGCCGTCGGCCTTCTGGCCGTACCCGTCGTGGTTGTACCGGTGCCAGCAGGGCCCGACCGGCGTCTCCACGCGGCAGGCGGCGTCGTAGGCCGCGATCGACTTCAGGATGTGCGGGTCGTTGGGCCGCCGGATCCCGTAGCGCACCAGCTCCAGAAAGCCCCCGTCGATGATGCTGCTGGCGGGCAGGGCCGTCCGTCCCGCCTGGTTGGCCACCACCGTGAGGGCCCCCCGCAGCCCGCCGACGTGGGCCGGCTCCACGACCCGCTCGTAGTACTCCTTGAAGGCCGGTGGGATCGCACCCACCGTCGTGTACGTCCAGTCCTCCAGCGAGGCCGCCCAGGCGTCGGCGACCTCCAGGAAGTACTGGCGGGCGAAGGGATCGTCATTGTCGGCCGCCATCTCGGCGGCGCACACCAGGCTCGCGATCGACGAGGCCAGGGTGGATGGCGAGTAGCCGCCGTTTTCCTCCCACCGCTCCTCCTGCGTGACGGGCCCAAGGCGCGCCACGGCGTGCGCGGCCGGAACGACGAGTGTCGGATACGGGTTGAAGGGCAGGACCCCGGCCCGCCGGCACTGCCAGGCGAGCAGGATCGGGAAGGCCAGCTCGTCGAGCTGCAGCCCCCGCCAGTACGGCTCGCCGAACACCCAGAAGTTCTGGGGCCAGGCCCCGTCGGCGCGCTGCGTGCGGAACAGGTAGCGCAGGGCGTCGACCGCCCCCTCCTTGTCCCCGGCCGCCAGCCGCCCCGTGGCGCTGTGATACAGGTCGCGCGGCCACACGAGGTGGTAGCCGCCGGCGTTGCTATCGCCGCTGGCCTCGCCCCAGGGCACCGCCAGCGAGGCGATGTGGGCGCCGGGGTTCTCCTTGTCCTCGTGGGCCTTCAGGGTCATGGCCGACAGGCGGAAGAGGCGGCCGCCGTCACCGGAGTGGGCGCCCAGATCCTCCAGGCCGCGGCACCAGCGCTGCCAGCCGGAGCGGTAGCGCGCCTCCAGGCTGCGGAAGGGGGCGTCCGCCGTCGCGACCGCGTGACTGCACGCCTCCGCCATCGTGGTCCCGAACCCGAGGGCCAGCGTGAACGAGTGGTCGGCAAAGCCGTCGCCCATCTCCGCCATCAGGGTCACGTTGCCGTCGGTGGCCTCGTGGAAGGTCCAGCGCATGTCCCCGTGGACGTGGAGGTCCGTCCAGCCGTCGGAGACGCCGGCGTACCCGCAGCTGGCCCGGGCGAAGGGATGCGAGGCCGCCAGGCAGAGCCAGGTCTCGAAGCGGTGGGCGACGAGCAGGGTGCGGCCGTCCGGCTGGGTCAGGACCTGGGCCGAATTGCCGGCCGAGTGGCCGAAGAGGTGGGGCGCGAGCAGGACAAACAACCGGACCGCCGCGGCGGAGCGTTCGGGGGGCGCGGCGCCCGCCGCGCCCGCAAACCCGGTTCCGGGGCGGAAGCGCACGCGCATGGCCACGGATGGGCGGTCGGGATCCGTCACGATGCGCTTCTCGATCTGGAAGCGGCCCTGCCGGTCCGCCGTCGTGACGTGGTAGAAGAGGGCGTCCGGGTCGGGCCGGGTGACCGTGGCGTCCATGTCGCGCCGCTCCTCGACCACCTCGCCGCCGGGCAGCAGCGCAAGCCACTGGAGGTCGCGGGTGTTCGGCACGTCGACCCGCGGGTAGTACACCTCGGTCACGATCCCCTCGGCCAGGGTGAACCATACCGGCGAGGCCACGCCGACGGCCGTGCCGACGCCCTGCTTGGCGGCGGGCGCCCACGTGCCGGGGACGCCGGGCCTGCCGAATGCGGCGGTGCGCGGGTCGCCCGGCAGTGGGGGGGCGGACATGCTTTCGGCACCTCCAGAAACCACCGTAGCCCTCCGAGCCCTTCGGGCACAAGGTGATGGGCCACGCCCAACCACCGGGGGGCGTGACATGCCGATGGGGGAGGGTGGGTGCGGCCGTGACGGCGCTCGCTTACGCGCGTCTGCTCACGCGGCGCTGACCAACGGCCCCGCGCTGGCGGCGCTCATGCCCGTCTCCCGCGGCGGCCCTGCCATCGCCCTGCCGCTGGCCGCCTGGGTCCACCTGGCCCTGCCGCTGCGGGTGGCGCCACCGGCCTGACCGGCGACGCCGCTCAGGGCCGCTGCTGCGGCGTGTCCCCCTGGCGGATGAGGATCCAGGCGAAGAGGCAGCCCCCGACGACGATCGCCGCGTCCGCCACGTTGAAGATGAACGGCCAGACGCGGTAGAAGTCGATGAAGTCCACCACCATGCCGCGCAGCAGCCGGTCGTACAGGTTGCCGAGGGCGCCGCCCAGCTGCAGGCCCAGGGCCACGGCCAGCATGGGCTGGCCGCGCGCCGCCCGCCCGCCGTACGTGACGATGAGGACGACGACGACGGCCGTCACGGCGATGAAGAACAGGGTCTGGTGCTGCAGCAGCCCGAATGCCGCCCCCGCGTTGCGGATCGAGGTGATCCGCAGCAGCCCGGGGATGACCTGGATGCTGGTGCCGGGCGCCATGCGCGTCTGGACCAGGATCTTGGTCACCCGGTCCAGGGCGAAGACCAGGGCGGCCACGATGCCGATGATCACCCGTTCGCCTCCCGCCAGCGGGCGGCGAGCCGGCCGCCCTCAGGTTCCCTGGCGATTCTTCGGGTCGAGCGGCTCGCCTTCCTCGTCGAGGAGCTCCTCGACCTCGGAGACGGCCCCGCGCCGCTCGTCCGGGTCGACCACGATGTGCGGGTAGCGGTGCGCCTCGGGCACGTCCGAAGGCGTGTCGGAACTGCCGTACTGCGCCACCGCCTGCCAGGCGTCCTCGCCGTCGAACCCGACCTTGTCCTTATCGTCGTTGAACGTGCGGGCAAACGGCGGGCTGAGCGACTCCTCCTCGATCGGGCGGTGCTGCGGGTCGCCGGCCCCCTCCGCCTCGACCGCCTCGCGGCAGCCCTTGCAGTAGGGCGTTTCGGGGAGCGCGAGCAGCCGCTCGCGCTCGATCGGCCCGCCGCAGCGGGTGCAGCTGCCATAGGTGGCGTCCGCCAGGCGGCGCAGGGCCGCGTCGACCGCCGCCAGCGCTTCACCCTGCTCCGCGCGCAGGGCCAGCATCTGCGAGCGCTGCCAGGTCTCCGTGCCGGCGTCGGCGGGGTGGTTATCGTACTCGGACAGCTCGCCGGTGGCCTCCGACGCCGACATGCCGAGCTCGCGGTCGCGCTCGTGCGCGCGGAGGCGGAGGAGCTCCTCGCGCTTTTGGGCCAGCAGCCGGCGGAAGTGGTCCCGATCCTGCGTCCGCATCGCCGTGGTCGCCCCCTCGGAAAGGAAACCTCCCCCGAACGGAGCCACCGTACGCGGGGTCGCCTGCGTGGCGGTCGCTGGGCTGCGTACGGTGGAGAGACGGGCGGATCCCCGGGGCCACAGCCCCCCCACGCGGCGGCACCATGGCCACAAGCGCCCGGCCGCCGGCAGCACGTGCGGTCCCAGGCGACGCTGCGGTTGGGCGCCGCCGACACGCCCAACCCGTGGTCACGCCGTCCCTTGCTGCCCAGCGCCACGCCCACTGTGACGCCGGCCCCGGCGTGCGCAGGACCGCCCGTCCCCGTGGGCGAATCGCGTCTGCGACGGAAGGGGGGCGCGGCCGTGATCCATGATCCCGGCGCCGAGTGCATGGCCGAGGGCGAGCGGCGCGCGCTGCAGGCCGAGCGCCTGCGGGCGGCCGTCGCCACGGCGTACGCCTCCGTGCCGTTTTACCGGGCGCGGCTGGACGCGGCCCGGCTCAGCCCCGCGGCCTTCGCCGGCCCGGCCGAGCTCGGGCGGCTGCCCCTCACCACCAAGGCGGACCTCCGCGAGCACTATCCCTTCGGGCTGCTGGCCGTGCCGCGCGAGCAGCTGGCGCGCGTCCACGCCTCCTCGGGCACCCGCGGCCGGCCGACGATCGCGCCGTACACGCGGGCCGACGTGGACCTCTGGGCCGAGCTCTGCGCGCGGTCCCTGGCCCTGGCGGGCGGCATGCCCGGCGACGTTGTCCACGTGGCGTACGGCTACGGCCTCTTCACCGGCGGGCTCGGCCTGCACTACGGGGCGGAGCGCCTCGGCTGCACGGTCATCCCGGCCTCGGCGGGCCAGAGCCAGCGGCAGGTCACCCTGCTGCGCGACCTGGGGGCGGTTGGCCTGGCCTGCACGCCGTCGTACGCCCTTCACCTGGCGGAGGTCGCCGCGGGCAGCGTGCGCCTGCGCTACGGCATCCACGGCGCCGAGCCCTGGACGGACGCGATGCGCGCCCGGATCGAGGCGGCCTTCGGCGGCGACGCGGTGGACATCTACGGCCTTTCGGAGGTCATCGGGCCAGGCGTCGCCTGCGAGTGCCGCGAGGCCAAGGACGGGCTGCACATCCAGGAGGACGCGTTCCTGGCCGAGATCGTGGATCCCGCGACCGGCGCGCCCCTGCCCGAGGGCGAGGTGGGGGAACTGGTGCTGACGACGCTGCGCAAGCAGGCCATGCCGCTTCTGCGCTACCGCACAGGCGACCTCTGCAGCCTCGCGCGCGGGACCTGCCGCTGCGGCCGGACCACGGCGCGCATGAGCCGCGTCAAGGGCCGGGTTGACGACATGCTGATCGTGCGCGGCGTGAACGTCTTCCCGTCGGAGATCGAGGCCGTCGTCCTGGAGTCGCCGCACCTCGCGCCGCACTATCAGGTCGTGCTGACCCGGCAGGCGGCGCTCGACCACATGGAGGTGCAGGCCGAGTGGGCCGGCGAGCGGCCGACCGACGACACAGCCGGCCGCGCGGAGCTGGCGCACCGCCTGTTCGAGCGGCTTGGTGTCCATAGTGACGTAACGATCCATCCGTCAGGCTCTCTGCCGCGCAGCGAGGGCAAGGCCGTGCGGGTGCTCGACCGGCGAGGGCAGGCGTGAAGCCGGGCCTCGCCCCGGGCGTCACCGCGCGCCACAGCGTGCGGGTGGAGCCCGACATGACTCCGGCGTTCGCGCCCCACCCGGTGTACTCGACCTACCGCATGGCGCGGGACTGCGAGTGGGCGGCGCGCCTGGTCATCCTGCCCTACCTCGAGGCCAACGAGGACGGGGTGGGCGCCGGCCTGCGGCTGCGCCACGGCCGGCCCGCGAAGGTCGGAGACACTGTGGTAGTCACTGCAACGTGCATCCGGGTGCGTGGGTCCCTGGTCGTCTGCCGTGTCGAGGCGGAGGCCGGCGGGACACGCTGTGGCTGGGGCGTGGTCCACCAGCTGCTCCTGCCGGAGGCCGACCTCCGGCGCGCCCTGGGGGAGGGATAACCGATGCCGCTTGTGCTGGAGGAACGGCGCGGCGCCGTCGCCGTGGCCCTGCTGAACCGCCCCGATGCCCTCAACGCCCTGTCGGCCGAGCTGATGGCTGAGCTGTCCGCGGCCCTGGGCCGCGCCGACGCCGATCCCGCGGTCGGGGCCATCGTGGTGGCGGGCAAGGGCCGGGCCTTTGCCGCCGGAGCCGACGTCCGCGAGCTGGCCGCCGGCCGCCCGCTCGGGGTGGCGACCGGCCCGTACTTCGCCGACTGGGAGCGCGTGCGCCACCTGAATAAGCCGGTCATCGCCGCCGTCCACGGCCTGGCCCTCGGCGGGGGCTGCGAGCTGGCCATGGCCTGCGACATGATCGTGGCCGCCGAGGACGCCCGCTTCGGCCAGCCCGAGATCAAGCTGGGCCTCATCCCTGGCTTCGGGGGCACCCAGCGCTGGCCGCGCTTTGTCGGCAAGGCGCGCGCCATGGAGGCCGTGCTGACCGGCGAGCCCATCACCGCGCGCGACGCCTTCATGCTGGGGCTCTGCAACCGCCTGGTGCCGCCGGAGATGGTTCTGGACGAGGCCGTGGGCCTGGCGGCGCGGATCGCGGCACTTCCGGCCGACGCCGTGCGTGCGGGCAAGGCTGCCGTGCAGGCCGCCTTCGAGACGGATCTCGACGCCGGTCTGCGCCTGGAGCGGCAGGCCTTCGGCCTGCTCTTCGACAGCGCGGACGCCCGCGAGGGCATGGCCGCGTTCCTGGAGAAGCGGGCGCCGAAGTTCGGCACCCAGGGCGGCTAGACCTCCCGCAGCAGCCATGCCGGCGCGCGGCCCTCAGGG
>DAHVAF010000278.1 GCA_027314765.1 Clostridia bacterium
CTTGGGGTCCGCGTGCCCGACCTGCTCGACCTGATCACGAGGCGGAACGTCCCCTGGCCATACGGTCCGGAGGATCTTGCCGCGGACGTCGAGGCGTTGAAGAAGCAGGACGAGCGGTGAACGTTGTGTCCGACGCCTCGCCGCTCATTATTCTGGCGCGCGCCGACCGCCTCGCCCTCGGAAACTGTTCGGCGAGGTGATGGTCCCTCCGGCGGTTCACGCGGAGGCCACGCTCCCTGGCCGGCCAGGCGCCGCGGCCATCCGGAGAGCGGCGTGGATCCGCAACGTGGACCTCAACGTGTCTTCGGAGGGATCGCCAAGGCCGGAATCCCTGGGACCTCGGGAGTGGCAGGCGATCCTGTTGGCCCTCCCGGTGGGGGCGAACCTCGTCATCATGGATGACCTTCAGGGCCGCCGAATGGCCCGGGCACAGGGATCGTCGGTGGCCGGATGCCTCGGCCTGGGTGTGCGTGCATGAAACCTCGGTCTGCTGCCGTCCCCTGACGCCCACGCAGCCGACCTCATGGCTGCAGGCCTTTGGCTCGCTGGGCCGGTGCTCGATGAGTTTCGCCGCCGCACGCGATCGTCGAGTCCGACCGTAGAGTCCGACCGTAGAGTCCGACCGCCCGACAGCACGCCATGGACCGCCAGGATGCGACGGGCCGCCGTCGAACGCTTTCCCTGGCCCCCCGCGTAGGAGGTAGGCAGCCCATCGCCGACGCACCGGTGGCGCCGTCCGCCGTCGCCGCCGTTCAGAAGAAGCAGCTCGTCCTGGCCTCGATGGCCGCAGGGGCGCTCATGTTCGCCATGAACATGCTGGTGCCGCTGGTGCCGCTGGCCGCGCTCAACGACCAGGCGGGGGCCCTCGGCGTGGGCATCGCCGTCGGCGCGGCCGGCCTGCTGCCCCTGGTGCTCGCGCTTCCCGCCGGCCCGTGGTCCGAGCGCCTGGGGCCGCGCCGCGTGGTCCTGCCCAGCATCCTCTTCGCGCTGGCCGGCACCGCGACGATGGCCCTCGATCAACGCCTCTTTGCCCTGGCGGCCGGCCAGGCGCTCCAGGGCCTCGGCCAATATGGCGCGACCCTGGGCCTGCAGACCTTCGTGGCGAACCTGCCCGGCCCGCGCACGCGCAACGAGACATTCGCCGTCTTCGGCATCGCCAACTCGGTGGGCAGCCTGGTGGCGCCCTTCCTGGCCGGCCTGCTGGCGGACCGCGCCGGCATGGCCGCCGGCTTCTGGACGGCGACGGCGCTCGTCGGCCTCAGTGCCGTGATCGCCCTGGCCCTGGACCGCCGCCTCGGGGCCGGATCCCAGTCCACCACGCGCACCAACATGGTTCGCGCCGCCCGCGACGTCACCCGGGACGGTGTGGTGCGCCTTTCGCTCGGCTCGACGGCGGGCCTGCTGTTCGCGGACTCCGTGAGCAAGTCGTTCCTGCCGGTCTTCCTGCAGCAGATGGGCCTGTCGGCGGCCACGATCGGCCTGCTGATCTCCCTGCGCGGCCTCGCCTCGCTCATCGTCCGCCCGACGATCGGCGCCGTGACGCGCACGCTGGACCGCTGGTGGCTGGTGCTGGCCGCCATGGCGTCCGAGACCGTCGGCACGCTGATCGTGCCGGTGCTGCCCGTGATGCCGGTGCTGGTGGCCGGCGCCCTCCTCTGCGGCGCCGCCCTCGGCTACAACCAGCCCCTCGGCATGGCCACCGTCTCCGACCGGGTTCCCCGGGGCGACCGCAGCACGGTGCTGGCCATCCGCCTGGGCTCCAACCGCCTGGCCGGCTTGGTCGGACCCCTGCTGTTCGGTGTTGTGGCCGCCGCGATCAGCGTCCCGGCCACGTTCTGGGTCGCCGCCCTCGTGTCGGCCGTGTCGGCCGTCTACGTGGCCACCTTTCAGCGCAAGGGCGGCGAGGCGGCGGTTGAGGTTCCCGCTCGCCCATCCGGGGAGGGCCTCGGCGCCGCCGGCGGCAGCCCGGGCACGTAGTCCGGGGCACTTCCGGCGCACCCTGCGTGGCCCCCGCGGCGGCATCGCGCCGAGCCAAGTGCTACCATGGCGCGGGAGGCTTGGGCCCGCGATTCGCCGCTGGCTGTGGTTCGCGGTTGCAGCCGCCGCTCTGGTGCTGCTCTGGTGGACCGCCGCGTTCGCGCAGACGGGGGAGACCCGCCTCGCCACCCTGCCGTCGAAGATCCACGCGGAGACCGCGGCGCGCGGCGACCCCTTCCTGCCGCTGTCCGCCATTCCCCTTGGCATGCAGCGCGCCGTGATCGCCATCGAGGACCAGACCTTCTACACCAACCTCGGCATCAGCTTTGAGGGCGTCGCCCGCGCCGCCGTCGTCGACCTGCTGACCCACACCTACGCCCAGGGCGGCAGCACCATCACGCAGGAGCTGGTGCGCGACCAGTTGCTCGGCGACCAGAAGACGCTGAGCCGCAAGCTGACGGAGATCTCCTACGCCCTGCTGCTCACGCGGCGGCTGCCGAAGCCCGAGATCCTGGACCTGTTCCTGAACCAGGCTTATTTCGGCCACCAGGCGTGGGGCGTGTATGCCGCGAGCCACACGTATTTCGGGCTGCCGCCCGACGATCTGACGCTCGCCCAGGAGGCGCTGCTGGCGGGGCTGCTGCAGGCTCCCACCTACCTCGATCCGTTTGCCCACCTGCAGGCGGCGATCGCCCGCCAGGCCGTGGTGCTGCAGGCCATGGTCTCCGTGAACTACATCACCCAGGCCGAGGCCGAGGCTGCCGCCCACGCCCCGCTCGGCCTGCTGCCCTCGGGCGGCACGCCGTAGCCCGGGATCACGCGGGCGGCCCGGGCAGCGCGGGCCACACCCGCGTCCAGGCGCCATCCGTGGTGCGATAGAGCCCGTCCACACCCGCCGCGGGACCAGCCGTCATCCATCCGTCCCGCGCGCCGGTCATGGCGATGGACTGCGGGACGAGCGCGCCGGCGCCGTGGGCCTGCCGGTGCTGCCCGGCGTCCAGGCTGCGCAGCACGTCCCCGAGCTCACCGCCCTCGGCCGTCGGCGAGAAACGGCTGCAGGCGAGCCGGATGGCCTCGCCGGCCACGTCGGCGCTGTGGCAGCCCACGCGGGGTGGAAGGTCGAGCGCCACCCAGCCCGCCTCCCGGTCGGAGCTCAGCGCGCCCCCACCCCCCAGACCCATGCCGGTGGCCACCCACACGCGGCTGCCGAAGGCCAGGCGTGCGCCCGCGCAGCGGCAGGGTTCCCGCGGGCTTCCCGGTCAGACGCGGTGGGGAAGTCATGGCCCCCGGTGAAGGCGGTGAGACCGGGCGGCAGCGGCAGCCAGCGCCAGGTGCGGCCGCCGTCGCGCGTGACAAGCACCTGGGGCGCCTCATCCACGGCGTTGCCCTGGTCCACCATGGGGTTGAACCCGGCGAACCCCACCATGGCCGAGACGAACTGGAACCGCGGGCTCGGCCAAACCTCCTCGGCGAGGGCCGGCGCCGGTCTGCCGTCGAGAGGCCCCGGCGGGATCGGCGCCAGCGGCGTCTGCCGCAGCGCCGGCTTGACCACGTGCCACCCGACGCCACCGTCGCCGCTCACGACCAGCACCGGCTGGCCCGACGGCGCCCCCGCCTCCCCCGCGGCGTACACGAATCCGCCAGAGCCGGGGGCGAGCCCCAGATAAGTCAGCGTCGTGCCAGACGCGATGGACGTCCAGACTCGCTCCCAGGTCCTGCCCCGGTCCGTCGTGCGCGCGATGATGGCCGGATCCGCCACGCCGGGAGCCTGCGGGTTGGCGCGCCCGGCCGCGTACCCCACGGATGCCGAGCTGAAGACGGGTGCGGTCGCCCGGCTGGGTGGCGCCGCCTGCTCCGGCGGCGGCGTCTGTGTGACGGTGAGCGGCAGGGGGGAGCGCATCGCGACGTCCAGGGGCCCGGGCACGGCGGCGGTCGCGGGCGTGCCGGTCGCCGTACCGGTCGCCGTGGCGGTGGCCGTCGAGACCGCCGCCGTCGGGGAGGCAGGCGCCCCAAACCCGCCCAGAGCCGCGCACCCGGCCCCCAGGCAGGCACGGAGCGCCGCAGCCGTCCGTGCCCACACCCGCTGGCGGACCGATCCTCACCGCTCCGTTGGACGGCCGCACGCCCGCGTCGGTTCCTCATACGGGCAGCGGCGGCAGCCCCTCCACCACCCGCTGCGCCTGCAGGGCCACCCGCGCCAGGTGCCGGTCGTGGTGCACGGTGAACTCGGCCAGCCGGATGGCCACCCGCCGCACCCGCGTCCCCGGCGCCCAGGCCCGCGCCTCCACCTGTTCGGCCGCGCCCGCGAAGAGCGCCAGCGCATCGGCGACGGCCACCTCCAGCACCTCGGCCACCTCGGCCGGGTCGGGCCGCAGGTCGGTGAGGGCGGCGTCGGTGCGGTAGAGGAACACGTCCGCCAGCTCCCGGTCGAGCAGGTATCCGTGCCGCGCGGTATCCACCGCGCGTCCGACCGAAACCAACAGCTCCGGCTGGATGGAGAGGCCAAGCTCCTCCTGGGCCTCCCGGCAACCCTCCCGCGGCCCCTCCCCGGTCCGGTAGTGGCCCGCGACCGTCGTGTCGAGGAGCCCGGGGTTGGCCTCCTTGGCCGTCGACCTGCGCTGCAGCAGCAGGGCGCCGCGCCCGGTCGCCACCAGCCAGCAGTGGAAGCTCCTGTGCCAGTCGCCGTCCAGGTGCACCCGCCCGCGCTCCTTCACCCCCGCCGGCCGCATGGCGTCGTCGTAGACGTCCAGCATCTCGCCGGAGAAGTGGCGCCGCTCGCGGGCCGCCATCTCCGCCGCCGCAGCCGTGGCCAGCGGCCCATCCCCGGCGCCAAGCGCCTCGGCCCGCAGCCGCCACAGATCGGGGTGGGTCAGGTCCTCGAACGCCATCCCGCTAGCCTCCCAGCACCCACCGCACGCGCGGAGCCACGGTCGGTCCAACCAGGGCCCTGGCGGCGTCCAGGGCATGAAAGGTCGCCGCCAGGTAGACCACGGCCCGGCCGAGGCCCCGGCGCAGGTACGCCGCCATGGCGGCCGCGCCGAGGCCGTAGATGATGAGCGGTCCGGCGGCGGCGGCCGCCGGCCCCCGCCCGAAGCCGGCCCGCGGCCCGGCCAGCGCGGACACCACGGCCACCGCCCGGGGGTGGACCAGCCGAAACCCGCCGGAGGGCCCCGGCGGGACGTGCGGGCCTCCCGTGTACCCGGCGCAGACCGGCAGCCCCGCGGCGCCAAGCAGGACGGAGGCGCCCGTGGCCGCCGCCGCGGCCCCCGGCGCCAGGAGGAGGGACGTCAGGCTCACGGCGGGCGGCTGCACGGTGAAGGGAACGCCAAGGGGCAGCGGAACGGCGATCTGCGCCGCGACGCAGGTCGCGGCGACCAAAAGGGCTGCGCGGGCGGTCTGTCGTGTGGACATGCCCCCGTGGATGCGACGCGCCGCGGCGGATCTCCTGTCAGGCCTCGGCGGGCGACATGGCGCGGCCGCGGTCCGGCTCGCCCATCAGCGTGCGCTCGCCCTCGTAGAGCACGAAGCCCGGCCGCGCCCCCCGCGGCTTCCAGACTTGGCGGCGGCGGGTGTAGTCGACGGGCACGCGCAGGTCGGCCCGGCCGGCGCTGTACCGGGCCGCCAGGTCGGCCGCCTGCTGCAGGGCGCGCTCCGGCGGCTCGGCCGTGCCGGCCGGCATGCGCAGGATGACATGGGCGCCGGGCATGCGCTTGGCGTGCAGCCAGATGTCGCCCGGCTGGGCCAGGTGCATGGTCAGCGCGTCGTTGCCGAGGGCGCTGCCGCCGACGAGGACGGTCAGGCCGTCGTCCGTGGCGAAGGTGAGGGGCCGCGGGCCGGACGCCGCCCGACGGACCGGCCCCCGCCGCTGGGCCTGGCCCCGCGGTCGCGGCCGCAGGTATCCCGCCGCCTCCAGCTCCTCCGCCAGGTCCTCCAGGCGACCGCGGTCCTCGGCGGTCTCCGCGGCCACGATCAGGTCGTCCACTTGCGCCGCCTCGGCCCGCGTCGCATCCAGCTGCGCCTGGACGAGCGCCCGCGCCCGCTTGGCCTTGGCGTAGCGGCGGAAATGCGCCTGCGCCGCCGCGGCCGGGGTGCGCGCCCCCGCCGGCACCGGCACCTCCACCAGGCGGTCGGGGTCCTCCGCGGCGGGCACGGCCACGGCCGCCGCCCCGGGCGGGATGGCGGGCATGCGCGTCAGCAGCAGCTCGCCCCACTGGCGATAGCGGTCGCCCTGCTCGGCGTCCTCCAGCTCCAGCGCCTGGCGCTCCTCCTTGCGCGCCAGCCGCCCGCGGTGGGCGCGCAGGGCCTGCAGCACGCGGTGCCGGGCCTGCTCGCGGCGGGCG
>DAHVAF010000303.1 GCA_027314765.1 Clostridia bacterium
GGCGTGGGCGTGATCCCGTATAACCCCCTGGCGGCGGGCGTGCTCACGGGCCGCTACCGCCCCGGCCAGCAGGTCGAGCCCGGCAGCCGCTTCGCCCTGCCGCGGGCGGGCACAGGCTACCAGCGCCGGTACTGGCACGACCCGCACCTGGGCGCCGTCGAGCACATGCGCGAGTTCTTCGGCCCGCGCGGCAAGCCCCTGGCGCAGGTGGCGCTGGCCTGGGTGATGGCCCAGCCCGGCATCACGGCCCCCATCGTCGGCGCCAGCCGGCCTGACCAGCTGGACGGCACCCTGCCGGCCGCCGACCTCCGGCTCGACGCCGAGGAGCTCGAGTTCCTCAACGGCCTCTGGTACGACCTGCCGCGGGACCGGCCATAGATCCGCGGGCGGCGGCGCCGCTGACGGGTGCCCGGGAAGGGGCCAGCCCTGTGGAGGGCCGCTGCCGCATCCGGACCCGTCCCCGGCGGTGTGCGGCGACGTTCCGGATCCGGGGCTCCGACGCGGGAGAAGGGGAGTGCGAGAGAGATGAGTAAGGCAGAGCCGGGCGGATCGGGCGCCGCGACGGCGGCGCCCGTCACGCAGCACATTTGGTGGTCCGGCAAGCTCATGCCGTGGAACGAGGCGACCGTCCACGTGACCTCGGTGGGCTGGCCGGCGCTTTCGGCTGTCTTCGAGGGCATCCGCGCCTACTGGAACCCCGAGCGCGAGGCGCTGTACATCTTCCGCATGGACGCGCACCTGGCGCGCTTCTGGCGCTCCATGCGCTTCATGCAGCTGCACCCGCGCTGGACCGCCCGCGAGCTCACGGACGCGACGGCCGAGCTGCTGCGCACCGACAACCTGCGGGGAGACGTCTACCTGCAGCCCATGGCGTTCGCGCTGGGCGGCAACCGCGGCAACCAGCCGATGGCCGGCCAGGACGCCGAGATCTATATCCACGCGCGGCCGGCCAAGAGCCAGCTCAACACGCACAAGCCGGTCACGACCTGCGTGTCGTCCTGGACCCGCATCCATGAGAACGTGCTGCCGCCCAAGATCAAGGCGATCGTCAACTACCAGAACTCGCGCCTCGGCGGCACGGAGGCGAGCCGCGGCGGCTACGACATGGCGCTCTTCCTCAACGAGCGCGGCAAGGTGGCCGAGGGCGGCGGCTCCTGCATCTTCATGATCCGCGACGGCCAGGTGATCACGCCGCCCATCACGGCCGGCATCCTGGAGTCCGTCACGCGCTACTCGGTCATCGAGCTGGCGCAGCGCGAGCTGGGCCTCACGGTCGTCGAGCGCGAGATCGACCGCACCGAGATGTATTTCGCGGACGAGGGGTTCTTCTGCGGCACGATGGCGGAGATCACGCCGGTCGCGTCCGTGGACGGGTTCGAGCTGGGCGGCGGGGAGTCCCCGGGGCCCGTGACGCGCCAGCTGTCCGACCTCTTCGAGCGGGTGGTGCGCGGGCGCGTGCCGGCGTACCGGCACTGGCTGGAGGAGGTCACCCTCGGATGAGCGCCGCGGCGGCGGGGGCCGGCCCGGGTGGCGGCCCCGCCCCGGCCCGCATGACGGGCGGCGAGGCGGTGGTGCGCACGCTGATGGCCCTGGGTGTGCGCGCGGTGTTCGGGATCCCCAGCGTGCACAACCTGCCGATCGTCGACGCGCTGGCGCGGGTGCCGGGTGCGCCCGAGTTCGTCGGCAGCCGCCACGAGCAGGGCGCCTGCAGCATGGCGGACGGGTACGCGCGCGCCACGGGCGGGCTGGGCGTCTGCCTGACCTCGACGGGGCCGGGCGCGGCGAACAGCGTCGCCTCCATGTTCGAGGCGGAGGTCAGCTGCTCGCCCGTGCTGCAGATCACGGGCCAGGTCGAGACGAAGTACCGCGACCGGCGAAAGGGCGTCCTGCACGAGATCCGCGACCAGCCAGGGTTGCTGGGCGCGGTCAGCAAGGGCGTGGGCTGGCCGACGTCGGTCGCCGCCATCCCGAAGACGGTGGTGGAGGGCGCGCGGCTGGCGCTGTCGGGCAGGCCGGGCCCGGCGGCCGTGGAGTGCTCGATCGACCTCCAATATGCGGAGGACGAGGTGGCGATCCCGGCGGGTCTGGTGGTGCCGCGGGGCTCGCCCGCGGCCCCTGACATCGAGTCTGCGGCGCGGCTGCTGCTGGGGGCGCGGCGCGTGGCCATCTGGGCCGGCGGCGGGGCGGTGCGTGCGCGGGCGGATGTGGCCGCGCTCGCGGAGCGGCTGGGGGCCCTGGTCGTCGAGACCGCCAACGGCCGCGGCGCCATCGACGAGGCGCACCCGCTGTGCGTGGGCGCCCTGGGCGGCGACCGCGAGGTGCGCGCCTACCTCGAGGGCTGCGATGTGTGGCTCGGGCTCGGCACCCGCTTCCGTTACGACTCCACGGCCGAGTTCGAGATGAAGGCGCCGGCCGGCGGCATCATCCACGTCAACGTCGACCCGGAGGAGAGGGACCGCAACTATCCGGCGGCCCTGTTCGTGGCGGCCGATGCGGGCTCCACGGTGGAGGCCCTGCTGGGGGCGCTGCCGCCGGGGCGGCGGGAGCCGGATCCGGCCATCGCCGGGCTGGTGGAGGGCGCGCGGGCGCGGGCCCTGGAGCGGCTGGGGCCCTGGGTCGACGCCGTGACGGCGATGGAGGAGATCCTGCCGCCGGAGACCGTGCTGGTGCGCTACGCCACCATGGCGGCGTATGTGTTCGGCAACCGGCTGGTGCGCGTGCACGGGCCGGGGAAGTCGATCTACCCGGCCGGGTATGCCATCGGTCTGGGCCTGCCGTTGGCCCTGGGCGCGCAGGTCGCCGACCGCGGGCGGCCGGTCGTCGCCATGTGCGGCGACGGCGGCTTCATGCTGAACCTCGGCGAGCTGGCGAGCGCCGTGCAGGCCCGGATCCCGGCGGTGGTCCTGCTCTTCAACGACCGCGCCTACGACGTGCTGCGGCGCAACCAGGACCGCGCGTTCGAAGGCCGGCGCAAGGGCGTCGACCTTCACACCCCCGACTTTCAGCAGCTCTGCGCGGCGTTCGGCGTGCCGGCGCTCAGGGTGCCGCGCATGGACGAGTTCGGGCCGCGGCTGCGGCAGGCCCTGGCCGAGCGCGGGCCGGTGCTGGTGGAGATCGATGTGGCCGCGATCGGGCCGGTGGGGCGGTAGGGGGCGGCTGCGCCGTCCCCTACCGCCCGGGCCGCGACTCGCTTATTGACTCGCCCCGCGAATCGCACTACGATTCGGGGGGGGTGGCTTTGCATATGCCGGACGATCTTCAGCAGGTCACGCTTCGCCTGCCGGCGGAGCTCTGGACCGAGGTGATGGCGATCGCGGCGAGCGAGCCAGGCCGCTCGCGCAACGACGTCATTGTGGATCTCATCACGGCCGAGGTGCGCCGGCGGCGCAGGGCCAGCGTGCTGGAGCGGCTGGCCGCACACCGCAGAGACATGGGTCCGCAGGAGGATTCCACGCCGTTCATTCGCGCGCTCCGCGACGGAGACCCTGAGGCGTGAGCGAACCCGTTTGCGTCGACAGCTCGGTCCTCGTCAAGCTCCTGACGGGTGAGCCGGGCAGCGAATCCGCTGTCGCGGTGGTGACAGACGCGACGGAGCTTGTCGCACCCTCCTTCGCCTGGGCCGAGGTCGGGAGCGCCCTGCGGAAGAAGGTCCGCACGGGCGAGCTCGACTCCCGGCAGGCCAAGCGGGCGTGGGACGACCTTCTCAGCCTCGACCTTCGCTATCTCCAGCGTCCAGCTCTGATGGCGCGGACCTGGCAGCTGGCCGAGTCCTTCGCGCTGCCGACGATGTACGACGCGGCATTCGTCGCCGCAGCGGAGGAGGCGCCGGGCGGACCCTGCCCGTTCTGGACCGCCGACGCCTCCTTGGTCAGGGCGATGGGTGGCCGTCACCCCCTGGTGCGGGGGCTGGGCCAGCCGGAGCCAAACGGGGGACCGTTTGGCTTGGTCGCCTTCGACCTCGACGGCACGCTGCTGCGCGGGGACACCGCGTGTGAGGCCATCGCGCGCGCGATCGGACACCTGGATGAGATGCGGGCGTTTGAGGTCCTGACCGACCGGGGCGACATTGCTGCCGCCCGGCGGGAGATGGCCGGGTGGTATCGGGAGGCGGGGCAGGCCGCCATCGGGGCGGCCGTCGATGGGCTCGCGCTGGCGCCCGGGGCCGAGGTGGCCTTCGCCTGGCTGCGGAGGTGCGGGGTGCGGACCGCGATCGTGTCGATCACGTGGGACTTTGCGGTGGCGGCGGTGGCCCGGCGGCTCGGGGCCGATGACTGGGTGGGCACGACGCTGTCCGCGAGCGGCGAGGTCGGCGACTTCTGGCCGGAGGACAAAGCGGGGTGGCTGGCGGGGCTGGCGGAAGGGTATGGTCTCGGCCCGACTCGCGTGGCCGCTGTCGGCGACTCGCCCGGAGACCTGTCCATGTTGCGCTGGGCAGGTCGCGCCGTGTTCGTGGGTGGGCGGCGGCCGC
>DAHVAF010000322.1 GCA_027314765.1 Clostridia bacterium
CGCGGCCGGGCTGCCCGCGGCCGCGCTGGACGCCTCCGGCGGGGTACGTGGCGCTGCCGAGCCGCCAGCGTGCGAGCGCGGGCCCGTCGCCACCCGGGCGGTGGCCGTGGGCACGCCGGCGCCGCCCGCCCCTCGCCCGGGGCCGGCCGCTACGCCTGTCGCCGTGGGGCCGGCGTGGGCCTGAGCGAGCACCAGGACGAGCCGGAACACCAGGGCCAGGGCAAGGATCGCCGTCGCCATCAGGCGCCGGTTGAGCCGGATCACCATGGGCCGCACCTCCACCCAGCTCGTACGGCATGTCTACGGCCAGCGAGGCTCGGCAATGACTGCCGATACCCCGCTGGGGTATCATGGCGGCAAAGGGGGCGTGCGAGTTGCAGACCGAGACGCTGAAGGTGGAAGGGATGTCGTGCAGCCACTGCCAGGCGGCGGTCACCAAGGCCCTGCGCGGGGTCGCCGGCGTGAGCGAGGCGAACGTCGACCTGGACCGCGGCCAGGCCACGGTGGCCTTCGATCCGGCCAAGACCGACTTCGCGCAGATGGCGGCGGCGGTGGACGAGGCGGGTTACACGCTGGTTTCAACCCGCTAGCACCCACCCGACCCCGATTGCGGTTTGTGCACGCCCGCTGCGTACGCAGCGGGCGTTTGCAATTGAGCGACCGGCGTGCGGTGTGGGGTTACGCGGTGGCCGAGCTGTACAGGCGGTCCAGGGCTTCCACATGGCGCTGGCTGAGCCCGCCCCGGCGCATGTAGCGCATCACGGCCAGCCAGGGGGCGCCTGAGGTCGCCAGCCGCTCGTAGGCGGCCAGAACGTCGAGCGCGCTCTTGCCGGGCTCGTCCTGCCCGCCCAGCACCCGCTCCGCCGCCTGGCCCTGCGGCGTGCGGCCCGTGAACCACCGGGCCGAAACCGGCAGCCCGTAAAGCAGCGCGGCATGCTCGGCCGCGACCGGCTCGGCGTCCGGCGCCACCTCCGGCAGCAGGCGGTGGACGGTGTCGGCCAGGTGCCGGGTGACCTGCCCGCTGGTGCGGTTGTGGGTCGCCGCGAAGAGGTCGCCCAGGTAGAGCAGGTCCCCATCGATGGCGGCCAGCGCCCGCGAGCGCTCCGGCCAGTCCCGCCGCCGCAGCTCGCCAAGGCGCTCCACGTCGCGGAAGCGGTTGCGCACCGCGAACCAGCCCGCCGACGTCTCCCAGAGCCAGCGCGCCGCATGCGGCTGGCCCAGCCGCGCGTAGAAGAGGCCGAGCGTCTCCAGCAGGAAGCCAAGGGTGATCGGCGACAGCTGGCTCGGGGCCGCGGCGTAGCCGGCCGTGAGGCGGCGCGCCCACGTGGAGGCGGCCTCCAGGTCGTCGCGCGCGATCGCGAGGCGCACCGCATCCTCGAGCACGTCGACCACGGTGGCGTCGGGCTGGTGGGTGGCCAGCACGCGCTCGATGAGGTTGCCGGCGCGGTCGTGGCGGCCGCTCACCACGTAGACGTGGACCAGGTTCTGCAGGCAGGCGGACTCCGTCGCGGCGCTGCCGCCCGCCGCCGCCAGGTCGACCCCCTGCAGCGTCCACGCCGTGGCCCCCATCGCGTCGCCGCCATCCAGGGCCGCGAGGCCGGCGATCAGGGCGAAGTTCGCCCGCGCGACCAGGCCGACGCGCTCCTGGTCGAGGATGCGGGCCGCCGCCTCGACGTAGCCCGCGAGGTCGGCGTCGCGGCCCAGCATCCAGGCCGCCTTGGCCATGTTGATCATCAGGCGGGCCCTGACCTCGGGGTCGAGCGAGGACCGGCCCACGGCATGCGGCATGGCGTCCATGCCCACCTGGAGGGCCACGTCCGGCTGGTCGCGGTCCAGGGCCACGGAGAGGGCCCGCACATCGGCCTCCACCATGTCCGCGACATCGCCCGTGGCCTGCGCCTTCGCCCGCCACGCGTGGGCCACCCGCTCCGCGGACGGAAGGAGGCCCGCGGTCTGAAGCGCCTGTGCGCGCCGCCGGAAGTCGCCACTGCCTCGCATGGGCCTCTGGGATTCGCGAAGGCGCATGCTTGTCCCTTTTCTGCCACTTAAGCCAATTCGCGCCGTTTCCGATGAGGGGAGGGAAGGGGGGTGGATGCGTGAAGTACGCGTGGATTCTCGTCCTTCTGGCGGCGATCATGATGTTTGCCGCACCGGTCTTCGCCTGTGGCCCGACGGCCGGCGGCGGCTGCTGACGCGCAACTGAGGTGCGGCGGGCCGGCGGAGGGAACCGCCAGCCCGCTTCGCATCCCATGGTGCCTCGTCTCACTCGGGTGCCGCCCGATTTGGAGCGGGCGGATCTGGCGCCAACGTCCCGTCAGCCGCGCCCGATGACGCTCGCGCCCTTCCTGCGGCGCTTCCACGACGAGAGGGCGTGCCGCGACCACCACCTCCATGGCCGGGCCGGACGCGGATGCCCGCGCCCTGCGCCGACGATCGAGCTGCCAAGCGCCAACAGCGTCGGCCCGAGGTCTTCCGCTGCCCCAGGTGCCACAGTAGCCACGTCTGGGAGTTCGTGGACGAGTTGTGCTTCCGGTTCAACGGCCGCCGGTTGGGTCCCCGCCTCTTCGAGCGCCTGGTCCACGCCGCCGGTTGCGCACGGCCACGTCTTGGGACTGCCTGACTCGCGTGCAGCTCGACGACGCGCACGAGGTCGAGCCCACGCGCCACCCGGCCCCCGGGAACCGAGCCGTTCCCCCACGTCGCGGCCGAGGTCATCATCCGCCATCACTACCTGCACGCG
>DAHVAF010000329.1 GCA_027314765.1 Clostridia bacterium
GCGGGTTAGCGGGTTAATGCTGAGCGCGGGTCGTCCCGCGCGCACGCGGGTTAGCGGGTTAATGCTGAGCGCGGGTCGTCCCGCGCGCACACGGGTTAAGCGAGGGCGATGCCCATGTCGTGGAACACCCCGGTGAACGGCGCCGGCCCGCTGCTGCCCGGCTACCTCGGCTCGGCGCTGCTGGCGGCGCTGCTGCTGGTGCTGACCCTGCTCTGCCTGGTGCGCGCGCGCCGCGGCCTGCGGCTGCCGCAGCTGCGCCGACTGCCCGGCATCCGCATCCTGGAGGAGATGGTGGGCCGCGCCACGGAGATGGGCCGTCCGGTGCACATGACCCCTGGCACGGACGACCCCCGCAACCCGCAGATCCTGGCCAGCTTTCCCATCCTGCGCCAGCTGGCCATGGCCGCGGCGCGCTATGACACACCCCTGCTGCACACGAGCGCCGACCAGATCGTCTATGCCCTGAGCGACGCCACCGTCCAGCAGAGCTACATCGAGGCCGGCCGGCCGGCCCTCTACGACCCTGAGAACGTCCGCTACCTCTCGGACAACCCCTTCGCCTACGCCGCCGGCGTCATGGGCCTCTTCAAGCGCGAGCGGCCGGCGGCCAACGTCATGTTCGGCAACTTCGGCGCCGAGGCGCTGCTGCTGATCGAGGCCGGCGCGGAGGCGGGCTCGCTGCAGCTGGCCGCCACCTCGAACATCTTCCAGCTGCCGTTCTTCGTGGCCGGCTGCGACTACACGCTGATCGGCGAGGAGATGTACGTCGCCGCCGCGTCCGTCTCCGGCGACCCGGTGCTCCGCAGCACGGTCATCGCCCAGGACTGGATGCGCCTCGTGGTGGCGCTGCTGGTCCTGGCCGGGGCCCTGGCGCACACGCTGGCCGGGCCGGCCGACCCCCTGCGGCGCTGGTTGCAGCGGTGATGCGCAAGGACCTGCCGATCTGGCTCGGCACCCTGGCGGGCGGGTTCGTCGTCGCCACGCGCTGGTTCTCGCTGGTGAACGCCACGGGCATCGACCGCACGGCCGACCGCCTGATCGTGGCCTCCTACGCGGCGGCCGCGGCCGTCGGCTTCATCGGGCTGACCCGGGTCCACCTCCGGGCCATCGAGGCCCGCCGCCCCCTCTGGGGGTACAGCATCGTCCTGCTGGTGGCCATGTACGGCTACTCCGGCGTGCTGTTCCTTCTGCCCACGTCCGCCCCGCTGCCCAACTGGATCTTCCAGAACGTCATGGGCCCCATCTTCTCGACCATGTACGGGCTCATCGCGTTCTTCATCACGAGCGCCGCGTACCGCGCCTTCCGCGTGCGGAGCCTGGAGAGCGCCCTCCTCCTCGCGGCGGCCGCCCTCGCGCTGCTCGGCAACTCCGCCCTCGGCGGCCGGATCTGGCAGGGCTGGGACGGCGTCCTGGCCTGGATCATGGCGGTGCCCGTCACGGGCGGCTTCCGGGCTGTGCAGGTCGGGGCCGCGCTGGGCGCCCTGGGCACGGCGGTGCGGGTGCTGCTCGGCTTGGAGCGGAGCCACCTGGGGTCGCCCCAGGCATGACGGCACTCCAGCGGCTGCGGCATCTCGACCGGCGCTGGCTGTATCTGGGCGCCCTGCTGGTCACGGCCGCCGGCGCCCTCTGGCCGCTCCGCATCGCGCCGCATCCCAGCGCCGAGACGCGGACGGCGTTCGACCTGGCGCAGGCCCTGCCGTCCGGCGCCGGCGTCTTCGTGTACGTGGAGTACGGCCTCGGCTCGCGGGAGGAGCTTGACCCCATGCTGGCGGCGGTGCTCGGCCACCTGGCCAGCCGCCATGCGCGCATCGTGATCGCCGCCCGCTCGCCGGAGGCTTCGCAGGTCGCCGAGACCGTGATGGGCGAGGTGGCGGCACGCTTCCCCGCGTACGCGGACGGGTACGGAGGCTCGTGGGTGAACCTCGGCTACCGGCCGGCGCCGGACGTGGCCCTGCGCGCCGCGACCAACGGCATCGCCGCCGCGTACAACGGCGTCGACTACGCCGGCCGTCCCCTCACCGGCATGCCCATCCTCCAGGCGCTGCCGGTCCTGGACCACGCGCACTTCGCGCTGGCGTACGCCTTCGACTCGGGCGACGGGTTCGCCCCGATGATCTACTACGTCGGCACCCCGACCAGGATCCCCGTGATGATCGGGGCCATCTCGATGGAGGTCCCGGTCCTGCAGCCCTACCTGGCGGCCGGCCAGCTGGCGGCGGTGATCGGCGGCGCCCGGGGGGCCGCCGAGTACGAGGCCCTGGCCGGCCAGCCGCGGCGGGCCGACGTCCTGGTCGGCGCCTCGGCCATGGCCGCCGTCTACGTCCTGGCCGTGATGCTCCTCGGCAACGTGGTGGCGCGGCTGCCGTGAGCACCTCGCTGGCGGTCTGGACGGGGGCCCTGCTGACCCTGGCCGTCCTCAGCTACCTCTACGACGACAATCCCGCCTGGCGCATCACCGAGCACCTCTACGTGGGGCTGGCCGCGGGCTACGGCCTCGGGTACACGTGGCAGAACTACCTGCGCCCCGTATTGGCCAACCAGGTCGGCGCGCCCGGCGGTTGGGTGTGGCTGCTGCCCCTTGCCCTTGGCGCCATGCTGTATGCGCGCTACATCCGCGGCTGGGAGTGGCTCGCCCGCTTCCCGATGGGCATCTGGATCGGTTACGGCGCCGGGTACATCCTGGCCTACCTGCCGCGCGTGATTGTGGGCCAGCTCACAGGCTCGATGGTGGACCTGAGCAGCGTCAGCAGCGTGGCCCTGCTCGTCTGCCTGCTCGGCGGCTTCGCCACCTTCGTGTTCACGCTGCCGGACCGCCCCGGCCCCCTGCGGACCGCGGGCCGCATCGGCCGCTACGCGATCCTCATCGCCCTCGGCGTCGCCTTCGGCGGAACCGTGCTCTACCGATTCACGCTGCTTTACGGACAGGTGCATTTTCTCGTGCACGACTGGCTGGGCATGGGCCCCTGAAGCGCGGTCGTCCGTGCGCGCGGCACGCGAATGCGGCGAGAGGGATTGGGGTGCCGCCGGGAGAACTGCCCAATGGCCCGAGGGGGTGGCGCTGATGCCCGCACCCAGATTCATCCGGATCGGCGCGCCAAGCGGTGACGGCCCGCCGGTTGCTGCACCGGCCCCCGCGCCGGAGCCTGAGCCGCCGGCCCCGCCGGCGGCGGGCAGCACCCTGCCGCCTGAGGTGTTCGGGGTCTGGGCCGAGGAGATCCCGCCCGCCCCGGTGCCCGCCCGGCCTGAGGGCAGCACCAACGGCCACGGGCACGCGGCGGCCGGCCACAGGCCAGCTCCCGCCGTTCAGGTGCCGGCCGTGGTGGCGGCCGCTCCGTCCCCGGCCATGCAGAGCCGCGGCTCCGCGCCGCCGCCTGCGCGCGCCGGGCGCACCTCTCACGAGGACGACCGCCTCAATGCGATGCGCAAAAGCGGCCGCCCGGTCGAGGCCGTCTGCTTCGACGACCTGCGCGTGGTCGGGCGCCTCGCCGCGTTCGACCAGTACGCCCTGATCCTGGAGGTCGACGGCCAGGAGACGGTCGTCTTCAAACACGGCGTGATCATGGTCCGCTACGCGGAGTAAGAGGCGCTAGGCGCCGAGCACCGCGGTCCGCAGGGCCGCCTCGGTGGCATGCGAGCAGAGGGCGATCAGCCGGTCGTCGGCCGCCAGGATCGTGGCGCCCGTCGGCAGGATGACCTCGGCGCCCCGCAGCACGCTGACCAGGAGCGCGCCCTGCGGCAGCTCGATGTCGCGCAGGCTCTTGCCCGCCACGGGCGCGCTCTTTGGCAGATCGATCTCCACGATCGTGATCTCGCCGCTCTTGAAGCTCAGCAGGGTGTGGATCTCGCGCGTGGCGACCTCGCGGCCGATCAGGTCGGCGATGATCGCCGTGCTGCTGACGGTGCCCTCGACCCCCAGCGCCGCGAAGATTCGCCGGTTGCGGGGGCTGTTGAGGCGGGCCATGGTCCGCTGCACCCCGAAGATCTTGGCGGCGATCTGGCTGATCAGCAGGTTGACCGCGTCATCACCGGTGACGGCCACAACCACGTCCGCCCGCCGGCAGCCCGCGCTCTCCAGAACCGACGGCCGGCTGCCGTCGCCGTGAACGGCCGCCTCGCCGAGCTCGCGCTCCAGGCGCTCCAGCTTGGCCGTGTCCTTTTCGATGACCGTGACCTCGTGACCCTGCGCCTGCAGGATGAGGCTCAGGTGGAAGCCCACCTTGCCGCCGCCGATGATTACGCAATACACGGCGCTGCTCAGGCTCCCCTGTTGTCCGGGTCGGTCAGCTTGCTGATGTGGCGGGCGACGAGGGCGGGCACGTTGATCGGATGCAGCCCCGCGTCCACGATCAGCGGCTCCAGCTCCGGGTCGTTGATGCGGACGCCGATCCGCGTGATGCCGAAGAGGTGGCGCGCCACCTCGCCGACCATGAAGTTCGTGGCGTCGTCGCTGGTGACGGCCAGCAGCGCCGTGTCCGGCTCGCCGGCGCCGGCATCCCCCAGCACGTCCTCGTCGATGCCCGTGCCGATGACGATGCGGCCCGGGAAGTCGGAGCGCAGGCGGTCGAACGCCCCCGGATCGTCGTCGACGACGCAGACGTCCTGGCCCTTGCCGACGAGAACCTGCGCCAGATGGGCGCCCATGCGGCCGCAGCCCACCACGATTATGCGCAACGCCTAACACTCCAAGCCTGGGGCAGCATATCACCACGGTTCAGGTGCGACAACGGACCCCGGGGGCGCGGCCCCCCCAACGGGTTAGCGCCGAAGGGGCATGGTCCGGCCCACAGTGCCGGATCTAGCATGAAATCAAGTCTCCGGCGCGCTGGCGCGTCGCCGGGCCCGAAAGCTGGGATCGTGGTCCAGTTCGTCGGCTGGGAAGGAATGCTCGCATTCGTTGGCGTACCCAAGCGCGGTTGCGCCTGAATGTGGGCCAACGCGGGAGGGTGCCGTCTTGGGTAACGGCGGGAAATCGTTCCTGCAGCGCGTGGGGCACTGGGTGTGGGAGAGCCGCCTGCTCCGGTCGATCTACCGCACGCGCTACCCCGACAATCAGCGCAACCGGGTCATGGTCGTCATGAACAGCGTGGCCCTGCACCTGCACCCCACGAAGGTGTCCCGGGGCGCGGTGCGGATCACATACACCTGGGGGCTCGGCGGCCTCTCGCTCTGGATGTTCCTCCTGCTGACCTTCACGGGCGTGCTCCTGATGTTCTACTACATCCCGTCCACCAACCAGGCCTACCAGTCCATGCTGGCGCTGCAGAGCAGCGTCACGCTGGGCCAGTTCCTGCGCAACATGCACCGCTTCGCCGCGCAGGCCATGGTCATCCTGGTCATCCTGCACATGACGCGCGTGTTCTACACCGGCGCCTACAAGCCGCCGCGCGAGTTCAACTGGGTCGTCGGCGTCACGCTGTGGTTTCTGACGCTGCTGCTCTCGTTCACCGGCTACCTGCTGCCGTGGGACCAGCTGGCGATCTGGGCCATCACGGTCGGCACCGGCATCGCCGGGTACGTGCCCTTCATCGGCAAGACGGTGCAGTACATGCTGCTCGGCGGCTACCAGGTCGACCAGCCCACCCTGATCCGCTGGTACACGCTGCACGTCTTCCTGCTGCCCATCGCCCTGATCGCCGTCATGGCCGTCCACTTCTGGCGCATCCGCAAGGACGGCAACCTGTCGACCCCCGCGGACAACCTGGACGACGAGGCCGCCGCGACGCCGCAGGTCGCGGCGCGCTAGGTCATGGTAAGCGCGGGTCGTCGCGCGCGCACGCGGACTAAAATGCACGCACTGTATCGTGGGAGGGTGAGCCGATGAGCGCCGCGATCCCGCCGGAGCCAAGGTTCCGGGAGGATGTGCGCGTCGCCCGGGCGCCGGGCGCGCTCGACCCGCAGGAGAAGGTCTTCACCTGGCCGCACCTGCTCTCCATCGAGCTGGTCGCCGCGCTGCTCTACACGGTGGGCCTCTCGCTGTTCGCGATCTTCGTGAACGCGCCCCTGGAGCCGATGGCGAACGGCCAGCACACGCCCAACCCGGCCAAGGCGCCGTGGTACTTCCTCGGACTGCAGGAGCTTCTGCTGCACATGCACCCGGCCCTGGCCGGCGTGCTCGTGCCCGGCGCCGTGCTGGTGGGCCTGGCGACGATCCCCTTCGTCGACAAGGAGCGCAAGGGCATCGCGATCTGGTTCTCGACCTCGCGCGGGCTCTCCATCAGCCTGGTGGTCGGCCTGATCTCGGCCATCTGGGTCGTGCTGCTGGTGATGTTCGACAACTGGGTGGGCGTTCGCCCCTTCATGTCGCCCCTGGTCAGCTCGATCCTGAACTCGTGCGTCGGCACCAAGGCCGCCCCCGGGCTGATCCCGCAGGGCCTCTGGTTCATGCAGGAGGAGTGCGGCTCGGTGCTGATCCGCCACACCCTTGGCATCCCGGACGCCTGGGGCCTGGCCCCGGTCTGGAACCAGTGGATGGTCCCCATCGTGTTCATGATTGGCATCCCGTTCACGGCCCTCCAGTTCTGCGGGCGCTACGGGCGGCTGACGGTACGCGAGCAGATGATCGCGCTCTACGCGTACTTCCTGGCGACGTTCATCACCTTGACGATCATCATGGCCGGCTTCCGCGGCTTCGGCGAGCGGCTGTACTGGCCATGGCAGGTCAACCCGTTCCCTGACTAAGAGGAGAGGGTCCTGACTGATGGACGAGGACAAGGAGCAGAAGCAGCCTGAGGTGCCCGCCAAGGACCGCCCGGTCGATCCGGAGCGGGAGGCGAAGATCGCGGCGGCAAAGGCCATGGCGGCCAAGGTCGCCGCTGCGCGGGCGGCTGCCGCCAGCCCGCCGCCCGCCGCCGCTGCACCGGCACCCGGCGCGCCCGCCCTTCCCGGGCGGCCTCCGGCATCCGTGCCTGCGGGAAAAGACCGTCCGGCAGATCCGGAACGCGAGGCGAAGATCGCCGCCGCCAAGGCCATGGCCGCGAAGGTGGCCGCCAGCCGTGCCGCCGCCGGCGACCAGGCACCGGCGACGCCTGCTGCGGCAGCGGGGGCCGCGCCCCGCGCGACGGCGACAGTGAGCCGTCCGGCGGCGCCGGCGGTCTCCGGCCAGACGGCGCGGGCCGCTGCCGCCGAGGCCGGACGCTCGGCCTTCCGCGACGAAGACCCCAACGTGGTCAGCCGCCGCTACGTCCTGCGCTGGCTGCTCTGGGGCTCGGTGGTGGCCTGGTTCGGCCTGGCGGCCGGCGCCGGGGTGGCCATGTTCTACCCCAACAAGGTCACCGGCTTCGGCGGCATCATCGCCTCGGGCGCCAGCACGTCCCAGGTCCCGGTCAACTTCCGGCCCCCCGTCACGGTGGTCGAAGCCCACGCCTACCTGGTGAACCCGGGCCCGGGCATCCTGGCGCTCTGGTGGAAGTGTGTCCACCTCGGCTGCACCGTACCGTGGGTCCCGTCCGAGGACCACTTCCACTGCCCCTGCCACGGCTCGGTGTACCTGTATGACAGCCAGCGCATCGCCGGGCCGGCGCCGCGCTCGCTGGACCTGTTCCCGGTCATGATCGACAAGAGCGACAATATCTGGATCAACACGAACCCAGGCCTTGTCTACCAGCACCTGAGCTACGAGGCGAGCCTGTGCACGCCGCTGACCAAGAACGACGGCAAGTGGAGCTGGGCCAAGGGCCACACGCTCTAGCGCAGCAGGCAGGAGGACGGCCATGAACCCGACGATCCCGACGCCCCAAGTCATCAACACGGTGGCCGGATGCTACGGCGCCACGCCACCGTGCCTCAACCTGCCGACGCCGGGCGCTGCCGTGGGCTTTGTGCCCAGCGGCTTCGTCGAGCTCCTGCTGATCGTCCTCTTCGTCGGCGTCTGCGAGGGCCTGCTCTACCTGTTCCACATCTGGGTGACGCGCAGGGGCGGAGACCCCCTGGAGACGCGCTCCAGCTACTCATCGCTGGTCTCGCTGGGCCTGGCCTGGAGCCTGGTGATCATCGTCGGCGTCTGGTGGCTCGGCCAGACCCCGGCCATGGCGCAGGTCGCAAGCAACCAGCAGGCCATCCAGGTCGACCAGGGCGCCGAGCTCTTCGCCGAGTACTGCGTGCCCTGCCACGGCCCCCGCGGCGAGGGCTTCATCGGGGCGCCGCTGAACATCCCGCAGCTGCGCGGCGACCCCTCCACCGACCCGGCGATCTACAGCTTCCTGGTGCAGACGATCAGCGAGGGCCGGCCGGGCTACGCCAGCCCGACCTGGGTCAGGGCCCCGGACGGGCACTGGATGTCCGAGACGTCCATGCCCACGTGGCTGCAGGCCGACGGCGGCTCGCTGACGATCGACCAGGTCGATAACCTCGCCACGTTCATCATGGTGGGCGACTGGAACCAGGTGCTGGCCGACATCCCGGTCGTCGCCGGCCCCACCCCGAACGGCGCCTGGCCGCCCTCCAGCATGTCGCCGGCCCTGCAGAAGCAGGCGCAGACGGACATCACGAACATCGGCTGCCTGAACTGCCACACGATCGGCGGCGTCAACGACGGCGGCAAGGTGGGCCCGGACATCACGGCCGTCGCCACCTGGAGCCAGGATCCCAGCTGGAAGACGTTCATCTATGACTGGATCCAGAATCCGAAGCTGATGACGCAGGAGCAGATGCGGGCGCCCATCTACTGGAACCCGAACTACCCGCACACGAGCGCGACCCTGATCTACGGCCAGGTGCAGAAGATGACCCTGCCGCCGACCTACATGCCGACGTACCAGATGACGGCCGCGCAGCGGCACCTGATCGTGGATTATCTGTTCAGCATCAAGTAGCATGCGCCTGACGCGCATCGCCCCACCCGCGGCGGCCACCATGGCCGCCGCGTTCGTCTGCGGGTCCCTGGCGCGGGCCCAGGCCATCGCGGCCGCCGTGGTGGTGGGCTGCGTGGGCCTGGTTCTGCTCTTCATCACGCTCACGCGCCTGCAGCTGGAGCAGAGCCGCCGCCTGCTGGAGGGGAGCCTCGGCGCCGTCGGCGACCGCGTGCGCGTCTTCGGCCCCGTGCGGCTGCGCTGGCCGGGCGGCCGCCGCCTGACCCTGGACTATCTGGTGGTCGGCCCGGGCCAGCGCGCATGGCCGCTGCTGACCGAGGGCATCTCGCAGTGGCCGTCGCCGGCGCGGGCCCAGGCCGTCCTCAGCCGGCGCGCCACGCAGGCGGCTGCCGCCGCCGAAGCCGTGCGGAGGGCGCTGCGCGAGGGCGGGCTGCCGCAGTCGCTGCAGCTGCCCGCCGAAACGCGCGTGGAGGCCATCGTCGTGCCGCTTCGCCGGCGCGTGGCTCCCGAGCGGCGCGGCGGCGCCGTGATCGCGAACCTGGAAGACCTGGCGCCCGTGCTGATGGGACGCCAGGAATTCGGGGTGGCGCCGAAATGACCCGACACCTAGAATGGGCATGGGTCCATCCGTGCCCGGGAGGGATGAAGCGGCTTGTTCTTCATCACGGACAAGTGCATCGGCTGCACCGCCTGCCTCCGCATCTGCCCCGTGGAGGCCATCGCCGGCGAGCGCAGCATCCAGCACCGCATTGACGGCACCTGCATCGACTGCGGCGCATGCGCGCGCGTGTGCCCGGTCAGCGCCATCGAGGACCAGTTCGCCGATATCCAGCAGCACATGAAGCGCGCCGACTGGCCGAAGCCCGTCATCATCGCCGAAAATTGCACGGCGTGCAGCTTCTGCGTGGACGTGTGCCCGGAGAAGTGCCTGGCGATCGTCCCGAACCCCGAGTTCCCCACCGCCGTGGGCATCGCGGAGTTCGTGAACCCCAAGACCTGCATCGGCTGCCGCCAGTGCGAGGACGTGTGCGCGAAGAACGCGATCGTCATGTCGGACACGCTCGCCCTTCGCGGGATCGCGTAGCCCATCCAGGGCGGCCTCCCGCCCTCTGCCCGCGGTTTGTGAGGGGGCGCGCAACTGCGCGCCCCCACCGAATGGGCTTTTGCAGGAATCCCCCCACCCCGCTCAGAACCCGCCGTCATGCCCGCACGCAGCAGCCGTCGCGCCGTCCGCACCATGATGGCGCTGCTCACCTTCGGCGCGATCTTCGTCTTTCTGGGCGGCCGCCTCGCGTGGCTGCAGCTCGGCCAGGGCCCCGCGCTCGCCGCCGCGGCGCGGGCGCAGCAGGACCACCAGTTGCAGATCGTCCCGGCGCGGGGGAAGATCCTCGACCGGTCGGGCGACGTCCTGGCCGAGGACCAGATGGCGGAGTCCCTGTACGCCCTGCCGCCCGACGTCACCGATGCGCCGGCGGAGGCCGCCGTGGTGGCGCAGATCACGGGGCTGCCGGAGGCCGGCATCCAGCAGGCGCTCTCCAGCAAGGCGCCCTGGGCCTGGGTCGCCCACCGGCTGCCGCAGTCGCAGTACAGGGCGCTGCTGGCCAAGAACCTCCCGGGCCTCTTCTTCCAGCAGGAGGCGCAGCGCGTCTACCCGGCCGGCGACCTGGCGGCCAGCGTCCTCGGCTTCACGGGCAGCGGCCTCAAGGGCCTGGATGGGGTCGAGTACTACTTCAATAAGCAGCTGGCGGGCACGCCGGGGACGGTGACCGAGGCCGTCGACGCGTACGGCAACCCCATGCCGGCGGCGCCGCTGCAGTACACGCCGCCGAAGAACGGGCTGACCGTGCAGCTGACGCTGGACTCGCAGCTGGAGTACCTCGCCGAGAGCATGCTCGCGACCACCGTGGCCAACCGCCAGGCCAAGTGGGGACTCGCGCTGGCCATGGATCCGCGGACGGGCGCGATCCTGGTCATGGCCAACGCCCCAGGCTTCAATCCCAACAGCTGGCAGGCGGTGCCGTCGTCGGCGTGGCGCAACCGCATCGTGGAGGATGCGGTGCAGCCGGGCTCGATTTTCAAGCCCATCATCGTCTCGGCGGCGCTTTCCGCCGGAATCGCCAATCCCAATACGCGCTACCCCGATCCGACCGGCCACATCACCATCCAGGGCGCGACGATCTACAACTACAACTACATCGGTCTCGGCCTGCCCACCCTGACCCAGGGCCTTGAGTTTTCGGACAACGTCGTATTCAGCCAGGTCGCCATGGACGTTGGCGCCAGCCGCCTTTTCACGTACTTTGACCGCTTCGGGCTCAACGCGCCGACGGGCGTGGACCTGCCCGGCGAGGCCAGCTCCCTCCTGCCGCCGCAGTCGAGCGTCTACCCCCTGCAGCTCGCCACGATGGGCTTCGGCCAGACGCTGGCCGTGACGCCCCTGCAGCTGCTCACGGCCGAGTCGGCCATCGCCAACGGTGGCGTCCTCATGTGGCCGCACATCGCAAAGGCGCTGCTGGCCCCGGACGGGCGCGTCGTGACCACGGTGCGGCCGCGGGCGGAACGCCGGGTCATCTCCGCGGCGACGGCCCAGACCGTCATTCAGATGATGGTGGCGGTGGTGCAAAAGGGGCTCGGCCAGACGGCGCAGATCGCCGGCTACCAGGTGGCGGGCAAGACGGGCACCGCCCAGGTCCCATCCCCAAAGGGCGGCTTTCTCCCGAACAGCTACCTGGTCTCGTTCGTGGGCATCGCGCCAGCCAACAATCCCCGCCTGGCCGTGCTGGTCATGGTCGATGAGCCGCACGGCGCGAACGTCTTTGGCAGCACGATCGCCGGACCCATCGTCGCCGCCATCCTCGCGCAGGGGCTGCACGCCCTCGGCGTGCCGCCCAACCCGGCGATCCTGGGGCCGACGAGCACGTCGTCCGCCACGGGGGACTGAGCGTCGCCCACGCCGGGCCTCGGGTCTCCGCCAGGTGCCGGCGGGCCCCGCTCCGGCCGTATAGGTTGGCGACGAGGCCACCGACGAATTGGCCATCGCTGCCCTCACGCCGCGTGGGGTCCGGACCGTTCGGGTTGCGCCCCAAGGGCGGACGGCCGCCGCGGAGACGCTCGCGGACCCGGCGTGTGTTGCGTCATGGCTCGAAGTCCTGCTGGCCGGCGCGGCACAATTGTAGTCCTGGCGACATAGGGTGCCCCGTGCATTCTGTACGATGGTGGGGAAGTCTCGGACGCGCGGCGCTGAATCCCCGGCCGGAAGCCGGGGAGCGGGGGACCCAAACGGATCCGTCGGGGCGAACCGCGGCGACCCGGCCGCGGGAGGGGACCCGTCCTCTCAGCCCGTCAGCTAACCCCGCAAGCGGATAACGGGGCGAATCGCGGCGCATCCTTCGGCCGGTTGGCACGTTCTGCCACTGATTTGCCCGCACACAACCCGTCCGCAACCCGCGCCGGCGTTCGCCACGGAGGCGAGTCACGCTTTGCCTGATCATGCGATCCGGACCGCTGTCATCCCAGCGGCTGGCCTTGGCACCCGCATGCTCCCCGCGACGAAGGTCGTGCCCAAGGAGCTGCTGCCGGTGCTCGACCGGCCCGCCATCGACTACACGGTGGCCGAGGCGGCCGCGGCTGGCATCCGCGACATCGTGGTCGTCATCGCGCCAAACAAGCTGGCCCTGCCGGCGTACTTCACCCGCCGGCCCGACCTTGAGCGGGCGCTGGACCTGCGGGGCAAGCGCGAGCTGGTGAAGCAGCTGGCGGCCATCGGCTGCGGCTGCCGCGTGCGCTTCGTGGAGCAGGTGACGCCGCGGGGCCTCGGCGACGCGATCGCCCGCGCGCGCGGCCTGGTGGGCGCCGGGCCCTTCGCCGTCCTGCTGCCGGACGTCCTGATCGACGCGGTCCCGGGGGGCCTCGGCCAGCTGACCGCAGCCTTCGACGGCAAGCCGCTGGTCATGGTGCACGAGGTCGATCGCGACGAGGTGCGGCGCTATGGCATCGCAGCGCCCGACCCGCGGCGGCCGGGGTGTCTGCTGGACCTGGTGGAAAAGCCCAGGCCGGAGGACGCGCCGTCGCGGTTGGCGGTCACCGGCCGCTACATACTGACCCCGGAGGTCTTCGACAGCCTCGCGGCGACCCCGCCTGGCGCCGGCGGCGAGGTGCAGCTCACCGATGCCCTGCGCCGCCTGCTCCAAGCTGGCCGGCCCGTCGGCTGGCGGCGCGTGCGGGGGCAGGTGCACGACCTCGGCCACGTCGCGGGCTGGCTTGCCGCCAACCTCGCCATGGCGGGCCGGCGGGGGCTCTTACCCGCGGCGGACGATGCCCCCATTCCCTCGGCGGAGGTGGCGGTGCAGTGAGCGAGCTGAGCCCGAGCCGTCTTGTGATCGTGAGCCACCGCGGCCCCGGCGGCGGGGGCGGGGTCGCCGCGGGGCTCGATGCCGTGCTGCGCCGGATCGGCGGCTGCTGGATCGCATCCGACGGGGCGCCGCGCCCGTATGCGGTGCACCGCGTGGCGCTCAGCGCGGCCGAGGCCGAGGACTACTACCGCGGCTATGCGAACGCCGGCCTGTGGCCGCTCTGCCACAGCCTGGTCGAGCGGGCCACCTTCCGCAGCCAGCAGTGGGAGGCCTACCGCCGCGTCAACGAGCGGTTCGCCACGGCCGCCGCGGCCACCGCCGCGCCAGGGGGCGCCGTCGGGGGGCACGACTACCAGCTGGCGCTGGTTCCGGCCATGCTGCGCGAGCTGAGACCCGATCTGCGCATCGGGTTCTTCTGGCACATCCCGTGGCCCGGTCCGGCCATCTGGCGGCTGTGCCCGCAGGGCGGCGCCCTGGTCGCCGGCATCTCCGGCGCCGACGTCATCGGCATGCATACCGACGCCTATGTCCAGGCCTTCCGGGCTGTCGCCGGCACGTCCCCGGACGTGCGCAGCCTGCCGATGGGTGTCGATTACCAGGGCATCGCGACCCTGGCCGGCAGCCCGGCCACGGCCCGCCGCATGCGCCGCCTGCGGGCCGTCATGTGCCTGAACGGGCAGGCGCTGCTGCTGGGCGTCGACCGCTGCGACTACACCAAGGGCATCCCGCAACGCTTCTCCGCGCTCGCCGCCCTGCTGCGCCAGTGGCCTGAGTACCGCGGGCGGCTGACGTTCGTGCAGGTTGCCTCGCCGACGCGGGCGGGGATCCGCTCGTACGACCGGCTGCGGCGCCTCGTGCGGGCGCAGGCCGTCGCCCTGAACCGCGAGTTCGGGCGCCCGGGGTGGCGTCCGGTCCGGCTTTTGAGCCGGCGGCTGAGCTTCCCGCAGCTCGTGGCGTTCTACCGGCTGGCCTCGGCGGCGGTCGTCACGCCGCTGGTGGATGGCATGAACCTGGTGGCCAAGGAGTTCTGCGCGGCGCGCGTGGATGAGGGCGGGTGCCTCGTGCTCTCGCGCTCGGCCGGTGCCGCCACGCAGCTGGAAGGGGCCCTATTCGCGAACCCGCTCCACCCAGACGGACTGGCGGCGGCGATGCGGGCAGCCATCGCGCTGCCGGAATCGGAGCAGTTCGCGCGGATGCACACCCTCCGCGCTGAGGTGGCGCGCCACGACATCTTCGCCTGGCTGCGCAGCAACCTCTCGGCCATCGGGGTCGATCTCGATGAGATGGCCGTGAACCGGGCCAAGCTGGCCCCGGCACTCGGCGACCGCTGGGAGCCGGCCGCGGGTCTGGCGAGCCTGCCCCTGCGGCGAGCGGTGCCGTCCGGTGCCCACCGCCTGCGGCACCCGATGCGAGAGGTGCCGCCGGCGCAGCCGACGACCTGATGGCGCGCTGCGGCGTGGCCCGCCGTGCCGGTCGACGCGGTGCGTGAGGAGCTGAAGCGGCTGCTGGCCGCCACCCCGCTCTGGAACGGGCAGGTGGGCGTGGTGCAGGTCACCGACGCGGCGGAGCGAGCCCTCCGGCTGCGCGCGCTCGTCAGCGCCGCGGACTCCGGCGCCCTCTGGGATCTGCGCCGCTACGTGCCGGAGGGCCTGGTGGCCTTTGTGCGCGAGCGCTTCCCAGGCAGCCTTCCCCGGAGCCGCCTGGAGTGGGAACCCGGCGGCGAGCCCCCCCGGTCGTAAGTGGCGGGGCAGGACACGCGGACCAGGGGGACAATGGCGTCGGGATGGGCGGAGCGCCGAGCCGGGGGGATGTGGATGCCGGAGGGTTGGCGCCGCGTGGTCGTGGAATCCGTGACGCCGGAGGTCGACGGCGGGCGCACGGTGGTGAAGCGGATCCGCGGCGACCGGATGGTGGTGGAGGCGGACGTGTTCGCCGACGGCCACGACGTCGTGGCCGCCGAGCTGCGCTTTTTGCGCCCGGGCCAAGGCGACTGGGAGTCGGTCCCGATGGAGCCGGTGGGCAATGACCGCTTTCGTGCCGAGCTGACCCTGGACGCCATGGGGCAGTACACGTACGTGCCGGTCGGCTGGTGCGACACCTTCGCCACCTGGCGCGAGGACCTTCACAAGCGGCGCCTGGCGGGGCATGACCTGACCGCCGACCTGGCGGCCGGCGCGCTCCTGCTGACCGAGGCCGCGCGCCGCGCCGGGGGACGCGACCGGACGCGCCTGCATGGGTGGGCGGCGGCCATGCTGCGGGGGGACTTCGAGGGGCAGGCCCTGGCGGACGCCCCCGAGCTGGCCGCGGCGATGGCCAGGTACCCCGACCGCTCCCAGGAGGGCGCCTACCCCGTGGCGCTGCGCGTGCTGGCCGAGCGGCCGCGCGCCCGCTGCGGGGCCTGGTACGAGGTCTTTCCCCGCTCGTGGACCCGCGAGCCCGGCCGGCACGGCACCCTGCTCTCGCTGGCCGAGCGCCTGCCGTACATCGCGGACATGGGCTTCGATGTCCTCTACCTGACGCCGATCCACCCCATCGGAGCCACGGGCCGCAAGGGCCCCGGCAACACCATCACCGCCGGGCCGGATGATCCCGGCAGCCCCTGGGCCATCGGCGGCGGTGCGGGCGGCCATACGGCCATCCATCCCGAGCTCGGCAGCCGCGACGACTTCCGCGCCCTGATGCGGCGCGCCGGAGAGCTGGGCCTGGAGGTGGCCATGGACTTCGCGCTGCAGTGTTCCCCCGACCACCCCTACGTGGCGCAGCACCCCGAGTGGTTCCGCCACCGGCCCGACGGCACCATCCGCTGTGCCGAGAACCCGCCCAAGCGCTACGAGGACATCTACCCCCTGGACTTCGCGTGCGCGGGCTGGGAGGCGCTCTGGACCGAGCTGCGGGCCGTGCTGCTCCACTGGATCGGCGAGGGCGTGCGGATCTTCCGGGTGGACAACCCCCATACGAAGCCCTTCGCCTTCTGGGAGTGGCTGATCGCGGAGGCGCGCGCCGCCTGCCCCGACGTGGTGTTCCTCGCCGAAGCCTTCACGCGCCCCAAGGTGATGCGCCGCCTGGCCAAGGCGGGATTCAGCCAGTCGTACACGTACTTCGCGTGGCGCAATGGCAGCCAGGAGCTGGCCGCCCACATGACGGAGCTGCTGCGGGGCGAGTCGGCCGAGTACATGCGGCCCAACCTGTGGCCGAACACGCCGGACATCCTGACGGGCTACCTGCAGACGGGCGGCCGGCCCGCCTTCGCCGCCCGGCTGGTGCTGGCGGCCACCCTGGCGGCCAGCTACGGGGTGTATGGGCCCGCGTTCGAGCTCTGCGAGGCGGAGGCCGCCGCGCCGGGCAGCGAGGAGTACCTGGACTCGGAGAAGTACCAGCTGCGGGTCTGGGACCTCTCGGCCCCCGGCCTGCAGCCCCTGATCACCCGGGTCAACCGCATCCGGCGCGACCACGCCTGCCTGCAGGTGAACACGGGCCTCGCCTTCCACCCCACCGGCAACGACAGGCTGCTCGCGTACACCCGGCGCAGCCCGGAGGCGGGGGAGCTGCTGCTGGTCGTGGTGAACCTGAATCCGTTCGGCGCCGAGCAGGGCTGGGTCGAGCTGCCCCTGGGCGAGCTGGGCATCCCGCCCGAGGAGCCGTACCAGATGCACGACCTGCTGAGCGACGCGCGCTATATCTGGCAGGGTCCCGGCGGGTATGTGGCCCTGGACCCGCGGGTGATGCCCGCCCACATCTTCCGCGTGCGGCCCCGGCTGCGGCGCGAGCGAGACTTCGACTACTACGGCTGAGCGCGTTCCGCGGAACGGCGGGCGAGGAGGGTTTCAGCGGGTGGAGCGCGATCCGCTCTGGTACAAGGATGCCGTCATCTACGAGCTGCACGTCCGGGCCTTTGCGGACAGCAACGCCGACGGCATCGGCGATTTCCCGGGCCTGACGGGCAAGCTGGATTATCTGAAGGAGCTGGGCGTCACGGCGCTCTGGCTCCTGCCCTTTTACCCCTCGCCCCTGCGGGATGACGGCTATGACGTGGCCGACTACGTGAACGTCCACCCCGCGTACGGAACCCTGGCCGACTTCCGCCGCTTCGTGCGCGAGGCCCACCGCCGCGGCCTGCGCGTGATCACCGAGCTCGTGTGCAACCACACTTCCGACCAGCACCCCTGGTTCCAGCGCGCCCGCCGCAGCGCGCCAGGGAGCGCCTGGCGGGACTTCTACGTCTGGAGCGACAGCCAGGACCGCTACCGGGACGCGCGGGTGATCTTCAAGGACTTTGAGACCAGCAACTGGACCTGGGATCCGGTGGCCCGGGCCTTCTACTGGCACCGCTTCTACAGCCACCAGCCCGATCTGAACTTCGCGGCGCCGCGGGTGCGGGAGGCCATGATGCGCGTGGTCGACTTCTGGCTGCGCCTCGGCGTGGACGGGCTGCGCCTGGATGCCGTCCCCTACCTCTGCGAGCGCGACGGGACGGACTGCGAGAACCTGCCGGAGACCCACACGTTCCTGCGCGAGCTGCGCCGGCATATCGACGCCAGCTACGAGGACCGGATGCTGCTGGCGGAGGCCAACCAGTGGCCCGGTCAGGCGGCGTCCTATTTCGGGGCCGGCGATGAGTGCAACATGGCCTTCCACTTCCCCCTGATGCCCCGGCTGTTCATGGCCCTGCGCCTGGAGGACCGTTTCCCGATCGCCGACATCCTCGCCCAGACGCCGCCCATCCCCGACACGGCGCAGTGGGTGATCTTCCTGCGCAACCACGACGAGCTGACGCTGGAGATGGTGACCGAGGAGGAGCGCGACTACATGTGGGACGCCTACGCCGGCGACCCGCAGGCGCGCATCAACCTCGGCATCCGCCGCCGCCTCGGGCCCCTGCTCGGCAACCACCGCCGCCGCATCGAGCTGATGAACGCCCTGCTGCTCTCCCTGCCCGGCACGCCGGAGATCTACTACGGCGACGAGATCGGCATGGGCGACAACATCTACCTCGGCGACCGCAACGCCGTGCGCACGCCGATGCAGTGGAGCGCCGACCGCAACGCGGGTTTTTCGGCGGCCAACCGCCAGCGCCTCTACCTGCCGGTTGTGGTGGACCCCGAGTACCATTTCGAGGCCGTCAACGTCGAGGTGCAACGGGCCAACCCCCACTCGCTGCTCGCGTGGATGCGGCGGGTCATGGCCCTGCGCGCGCGCCACAAGGCGTTCGGGCGGGGCAGCCTCACCATGCTGGAGCCCTCCAACCGCAAGGTGCTGGCCTTTGTCCGCCAATACGGGCGCGAGCGGATCCTGGTGGTCGTCAACCTGTCGCGCTTCACGCAGAGCGCCCTGCTCGACCTCTCGGCCTACGAGGGCGCGGTGCCCGTGGAGATGTTCGGCCATGGGCGCTTTCCGGCCATTGGCGGGACGCCCTACTTCCTCTCGCTTGGGCCGCACACGTTCTACTGGTTCGTCCTGGAGGGGCCGCCGGCCGCGGCGGTGGGTCCGGCGGCGGCAACCGTGGCGGGGGTATGGCCCGGGGTGGTGGAGGAGCCCGGGCTGGCCCGGCTGTTGCCGGACTACATGCGGCGCCAGCGTTGGTTCGGGGGCAAGTCGCGCGAGATCACGGAGGTTACGGTGACCGACACCGTGGACCTCGGCCCGGCCATCACGCTGGCGGTCGTCCGCGTCGCCTACACGGAGGGCGATCCCGAGACCTATGCCCTCCCGCTGGCGTTTGCGCCCGAATCCGACCAGGCGGGCATCGTGCGCCTGGCCGACGGCGTGATCTATGACGCGATCGCCGACCCGGCCGGCTGCGAGCAGCTGCTGGCGGCGGTCGTGGGGCGGCGCCGCATCCGCGGGCGGCAGGGTAGCCTCGCGGGCCTGCCCACGCCGGCCTGGCGGGACCGCGCGCCGGTGGGCTCGCTCCCGCCCGCCCGCCTCGCCGGGGTGGAGCAGAGCAACAGCTCGGCTCGCTTCGGCGAGCAGCTGATCCTGAAGGTTTACCGCCGCCTGCACAAGGGCCCGCACCCGGAGGTCGAGCTGGGCCGCTACCTGTGGGAGCGGGCCGGATTCACGCACATCGCGCCGGTGCTGGGTATCCTGACGTACGGCCCCCGCGAGAGCCCCATGGTCCTCGGCACGGTGCAGGCCTTTGTGCCGGGCGCCGCCGACGGCTGGTCGCATGCCCTGGCGCAGCTGGAGCGCCTGCTCGGCGAGGATGGCCGGCTGCCATCGCCCCCGCCGGCCGGCCCCCTCGAGTTGGCGCTGGCGGGCGAGACCCCGGACCCGGCCGTCGGGACCTACCCCGACACAGCGCGCCTGCTCGGGCGGAGGACGGCCGAGCTGCACCTTGCCCTGGCCGCAGCGGCCGACGATCCGGCCCTGGCGCCCGAGCCCTTCACGCCCTTCGCCCAGCGGTCGGCGCTGGAGTCCCGCCGCGCCCAGCTGGCCCAGACCGAGCAGATGCTGCGCGCGGCCCGTCTCGACCTACCCACGGCCGCAGCCGTGCTCCAGCGGGTGCCGGAGATCCTGGCCCGCTTCCGGGCCCTGGTGGAGCAGCCGCAGGGGGGCCTGCGCATCCGCTGCCACGGCGACTACCACCTGGGACAGGTCCTGGTGCGGGACGGCGACTTCACGATCATCGACTTCGAGGGCGAGCCGGCGCGGAGCCTGGTGGACCGGCGGCGCAAGGGCAGCGCCATGCGCGATGTGGCCGGCATGATGCGGTCGCTGCACTATGCGGCGCTGACGGCCCTGCGCGCCCACGGCGGCGGTGCGGACGCGGCGGCCCGCGTGGCGGCCTGGTATGCCTGGTCGGCGGCGGCCTTCCTGGCCGGCTACCTGGCGGCCGCCGGCGGCGCCGCCCACATGCCCCCCACCCCGGACGAGCTCCGGCGCACCCTGGAGGCGAGCCTGCTGGACAAGGCCCTCTACGAGCTGCGGTACGAGCTGGACAACCGCCCCGATTGGGTGGAGGTCCCGCTTCAGGGCCTGCTGGAGCTGCTCGCATGACCGCCGGACTGCGCGAACTGGCCCGCCTGCACGGCGTCCAGGCCGGCTACCGCGGCAACGACGGCCGCATGCACATGGCCTCTGAGGAGAGCCTCCTGGCCGTGCTGGCGTGCCTTGACGTTCCGGCGCGGACGCCGGTCGGGGTGCGCCGGGCCGTCGCGGCGGCGCGGGAGGCCCCCTGGGCGTGCCTGTGTCCCCCCGTGGCCGTGGCCTGGGGGGGTGCGCCCGCCCGTCTGGACCTGCGGGTGGATGGCGGTGCCGGCGGCGCCGTCCACGTCCGCCTCACGGAGGAGGCCGGCGGCGCCTGCGAGTGGGGTACCGCCCTGGCCGACCTGCCCGTCGTCGCGGCGGAGGCCGGGGGCCGGCGGGTGTCGCGCCGCCTGCGGCTGCCAGCCGACCTGGCGGCCGGCTACCACCGGCTGGAGCTGGAGGCCGGCGGCCGGACGGCGAGCGTCCAGGTGATCGCCGCGCCGCGGCGCGCGCCGGCCGGCAGGCGGGGCTGGGGGGTCTTCGTGCCGCTCTATGCGCTGCGCGGCGAGGGGGACTGGGGCGCCGGCCGCTACCGCGACCTGGCCGCGCTGGCCGCCTTTGTGGGCGGGCTGGGCGGCGACCTGGTCGGCACGCTGCCCCTGCACCCGACCTTCCCGGACGACCCCAGCCCCTACGCGCCCGTGAGCCGCCTGTTCTGGAACGAGCTCTACCTCGACATCCCGGCCCTGGCGGAGTTCTCGCCGGGAATGCTGGTCGGGGCGGAGGCGACGCTCGCCCGGCTGCGCGAGGCGCCCCGCATCGACTACGCGGCCGGCCAGGCGCTCCGCCGCGAAGTCCTGGCGGCGATGGCGGCCGCCTGTCAGGGCGCGCGTGAGGAGGCGCTTCGCGCGTGGGCGGCGGCGAATCCGGAGGCCGTCGCTTATGCCCGGTTCCGGGCGTACGGGGAGGCCAACGGCCTGCAGTGGCCGGGCTGGCATCCGCCCGCCCGGGACGGCCGGCTGCCGGCGGGTGCGTGCGATCCGGGCGCCGAACGGTACCACCTCTACGCCCAGTGGTGCGCCGCGCAGCAGGTGGCCGCCCTGCCCCCGCTCTACCTGGACCTGCCGCTCGGGGTCCACCGCCTGGGCTATGACGCGTGGCGGCATGCCCGCGCCTTCGCCCTGGGGGCCAGCATGGGTGCGCCGCCGGATGCCCTCTTCGCCGGCGGGCAGAACTGGGGCAGCCCACCGCCGCACCCGCGGGGGGTGCGGGTGGACGGATACCGCTATCTCGCCGCGTGCCTGCGCCACGTCATGGCGCGGGCGGCCGCCCTGCGCATGGACCACATCATGGGCCTGCACCGCCTCTTCTGGATCCCGGCAGGCGGCGAAGCGCGCGACGGGGTCTACGTGCGCTACGCGGCGGAGGAGATGTATGCCGTGCTGACGCTGGAGGCGGCGCGCCACGGCACGCTGCTCGTGGGCGAGGATCTGGGGACCGTGCCCGCCGGCGTGCGCGGCGAAATGGCCCGCCACGGCCTGCTGCGGATGTACGTGCTGCCCTTCGCGCGCACGGAGCCTGTGCCGCGGGAGTGCCTGGCCTGCCTGGACACGCACGACATGCCGCCCTTTGCCGCCTGGTGGCGCGACCTGGGCGAGGGCGAGCGGGACGAGCTGGCAGCGCGCATCCGGTTGCGGCCGGCTGACCCCGAAGCCGCGTACGCGGCCTGCCTGGACCTGCTGGCCCAAAGCGCCGCGGAGCTCGTGATGGTCAATCTGGAAGACCTCTGGCTGGAGACCGAGCCCCAGAACCGTCCCGGCACGGCGGCCGGCAACTGGGACCGCCCGGCCCGCCATGGCCTGCCGGGCCTGACCCGCCTGCCTGCTGTGGCCGCGACCCTGCGGCGCCTGGACGGGCTGCGGAGGTGACGACGGTGGTTCGCTACGACGTATCGCTGATTGGCGACCTCGACCTGCACCTGATGGGCGAGGGCACGCACGACCGTCTGTATGAGAAGATGGGCGCCCACCCCCTGCAGGGCGGGACCTATTTTGCCGTCTGGGCTCCCTCGGCCCGCGAGGTGGCTGTGATCGGCGACTGGAACGGATGGGCGGGTGACCCCCTGCGCCCGCGGGCCGGCTCCGGCGTGTGGGAGGGCTTCATCCCGGGTGTCGGCACGGGTGCCATCTACAAATACCGGGTGTCTCCGGCGGCCGGGGCCGCGGCCGAGAAGACGGACCCCCTGGGCTTTGCCCAGGAGGTGCCGCCGATGACCGCCTCGGTCGTCACCGACCTCGCCTACGCGTGGGGCGACCAGGCCTGGATGGCGGGCCGGGCGCGGGCCAATGCGCTCAGCGCCCCGTGGACCGTCTACGAGGTTCACCTTGGCTCGTGGATGCGGGTGCCGGAGGAGGGCGACCGTCCCCTCACCTACCGCGAGCTGGCGCCGAAGCTGGCCGACTACGCCGTCGACATGGGCTTCACGCACGTGGAGCTGCTGCCGGTCATGGAGCATCCCTTCTACGGCTCGTGGGGCTACCAGCTGACCGGCTACTTCGCCCCCACGTCCCGCTACGGCTCGCCGCAGGACTTCATGGCCCTGATCGACCACCTGCACCAGCGCGGGCTGGGCGTGATATTGGACTGGGTGCCGTCCCACTTCGCTCGCGACGGCCACGGGCTCGGCCTCTTCGACGGCACCCACCTGTACGAGCATGCCGACCCGCGCCAGGGCGAGCACCCCGACTGGGGAAGCTACATCTTCAACTTCGGGCGCCACGAGGTGTCCGCGTTCCTGCTCAGCTCCGCCCGCTTCTGGCTGGACCGCTACCACGCGGACGGGCTGCGCGTGGACGCCATCGCGTCCATGCTCTACCTCGACTACTCCCGCCCGGCCGGCGCCTGGATCCCCAACGCCTACGGCGGGCGCGAGAACCTGGAGGCCATCGCCTACCTGCGCCGCTTCAACGAGGACGCCTACCGGGACGGCCCCGGGGTGCAGACCGTGGCCGAGGACTCCACGGCCTGGCCCGGGGTCTCGCGGCCCACCTACACGGGCGGCCTCGGATTCGGCATGAAGTGGGACATGGGCTGGATGCACGACACCCTGGCGTACCTGGCGCGCGATCCCGTCCACAGAAAGCATCACCACCGGCAGCTGACCTTCCGCGGCCTCTACGCCTTCTCGGAGAACTTCATGCTGCCGCTGTCCCACGACGAGGTGGTGCACGGCAAGGGCTCGCTCCTGGGCAAGATGGCCGGCGACATGTGGCAAAAGCGCGCCAACCTGCGGCTGCTCTTCGGCTGGCAGCACGCGCAGCCGGGTAAGAAGCTGGTCTTCATGGGCGGCGAGTTCGGCCAGGGCCGCGAGTGGAGCCACGAGCGCAGCCTGGACTGGCACCTGCTGGCCGACCCCGGGCACGACGGCGTCCGGCGCTGGGTGCGCGACCTCAACCGCCTCTACCGGGATACCCCCTGGCTTGGCGCCACGGACTTCCAGCCCGCGGCCGTCGACTGGATCGCCATGGACGACGCCGACCAGAGCGTCGTCGCGTTCCTGCGGTGGGGTCCGGATGACGCCGCATTGCTCTTCGTCTTCAACTTCACGCCCATACCCCGGCAGAACTACCGGGTGGGCGTGCCCCACGCCGGTCCCTGGGCCGAGCGGCTCAACAGCGATGCGGCCGTATACGGCGGCAGCGGCCAGGGCAACCTCGGCGGCGTGGAGGCGGCCCCCATCCCCTGGCACGGCCGCCCGCTCTCCCTGAGCCTGACGCTGCCACCGCTCGGCGCCGTCGTCCTGGGCCGGCCGTGAGCGGCCTCGGCGCGACCTACCTGGGGGCGGGACGCTGCCGCTTCCGGGTCTGGGCGCCGCGCGCCCGGCGGGTCGACCTCGACCTGGGGGGCCGCGTCGTTCCCCTCCGGCCCGGCCCGCGCGGCTATCACGCGGCCGAGGTCGAGGGCGTGGCGCCAGGCGCCCGCTACCGCTACCGGCTCGACGGCGGCCAGGCGCTGCCGGATCCCGCCTCGCGCCATCAGCCCGACGGGGTGCACGGGCCGTCGGCGGTCGTCGATCCGGCCGCGCATGCATGGAGCGACGGCGCCTGGCGCGGCCCCGATCCGGAGTCGCTGATCCTGTACGAGTGCCACGTCGGGACCTGCACCGCCGAAGGGACGTTCGCGGCCATCATCCCCCGCCTGCCTGAGCTCGCCCGCCTCGGGGTCACGGCGCTGGAGCTCATGCCGGTCGTCCAGTTCCCGGGCACCCGCAACTGGGGCTACGACGGCGTGTACCCGTTCGCGCCCCAGGCGAGCTACGGGGGGCCCGCGGGCCTCTGCCGCCTCGTGGACGCCTGCCATGCCCAGGGCCTGGCCGTCATCCTCGATGTCGTGTACAACCACCTCGGCCCGGAGGGCGACCACCTGCCGGCGTTCGGCCCGTACTTCACGGCCGCCTACCACACGCCGTGGGGCGCCGCCCTGAACTTCGACGGGCCGGACAGCGACGAGGTGCGGCGGCTCTTCCGGGAGAGCGCCGTGCATTGGGTGCGCGAATGCCACATCGACGGCCTGCGCCTGGATGCCGTGCAGGCCATCCTCGACCGCTCGCCGCGCCCGTTCCTGGCCGAGCTGGCGGGGGCGGTGCGGCGCGCCGCCGCCGCTGCCGGGCGGGGGGTCCTCCTCATCGCGGAGTCCGACGCCAACGACCCGCGGCTGCTGCGGCCGGCGGAACGGGGCGGCCTGGGCCTGGACGCCGTCTGGAGCGACGACTTCCACCATGCCCTCCACGCCCTGCTGACGGGCGAGCGCGGGGGCTACTACGCCGACTTCGGCGATGTGCGCCGCCTGGCGGCCGCTTTCGCCCATGGGTTCGCCTTCACGGGCCAGCGCAGCCGCTACCGGCGCCGCCGGCACGGAGCGCCGGCCACGGGCTGCGCGCCGCGCCAGTTCGTCGTGTTCTCCCAAAACCACGATCAGATCGGCAACCGGGCCGCTGGCGAGCGCCTTGCGGCGCTGGCGGGGCCGGACGCCGCGCGCCTGGCCGCGGCCGCCGTGCTCCTCTCGCCCTTCACACCCCTGCTCTTCATGGGCGAGGAGCGCGGGGAGACGGCCCCGTTCCTCTACTTCACCAGCCACGGCGACCCAGGTCTGGCGGAGGCGGTCCGCGAGGGACGGCGGCGGGAGTGCGCCGCGGCGGGGTGGGCGGCCGAGCCGCCTGATCCGCAGGCGGAGGCCACATTCGCGCGCAGCCGCCCGGCCGTCGGTGGGAGCGGTCCCATGGGCAGTCTGTACGCGGAGCTGATCCGGCTGCGGGGGGAGCTCGGCCCCGGCTTCGCCCCCGTGCGGCAGGTGGGCCGAGACACGCTCATGCTGCTCCGGGGCCGCCACGTCGTGGCGCTCCACTTCGGGCGCGCCGAAGGCGCGTCCATCGACCTCCCAGCCGGGCGTTGGCGACGCCGGCTCGACACGGCCGACCGCCGTTGGGGCGGTCCGGGCGCGCCATCTCCGCCCGAGGTGGAATGCGCGGGCGCCGTCGCCATGGCGGCCCGGTCGTGCGCCGTCTTCGAGCGTCTGGGCGAGGGGGCCTGAGGGTGGAGCGATACGTCTGCGTGCACGGCCACTTCTACCAGCCGCCCCGGGAGAACCCGTGGCTGGAGTCCGTCGAGGCGCAGGAGTCGGCGGCCCCGTACCACGACTGGAATGAGCGCATCACGGCCGAATGCTACGGGCCGAACGGCCGCGCCCGCATCCTCGACCCCGGCGGCCTCCTGGCCGCCGTCGTCAACAACTACGCGCGCATGAGCTTCGACTTCGGCCCCACCCTGCTGGCCTGGCTGCAGGCCCAGGCCCCCGACGTGCATGCTTCCGTCGTGGCGGCCGACCAGGAACGCCGCGGCAGGTTCGGCGGGCACGGGTCGGGGATGGCCCAGGCTTACAACCACATCATCCTGCCCCTGGCCAACGCCCGCGACCGGCAGACACAGATCGTCTGGGGCATCCGGGACTTCGAGGCGCGGTTCGGCCGCCGGCCGGAAGGCATGTGGCTGCCGGAGACGGCAGTCGACCTGCCGACGCTGGAGGCCCTGGCGGACCAGGGGATCGCGTTCACCCTGCTGGCGCCCCACCAGGCGCGGCGCGTCCGCCGCCGCGGCGCCCGCGGCTGGCACGACGTCCGGGGCGCTCGCATCGACCCGACCATGGCCTACCGGGTGCGCCTGCCCTCCGGCCGCCCCCTCCACGCCTTCTTCTACGATGGCCCGATCTCCCACGCCGTGGCGTTCGAGGGCCTGCTGGACAACGGCGAGCGCTTCGCGCGCCGCCTGCTGGACGGGTTCGACGACCGGCGCACCTGGCCGCAGATGGTGATGGTCGCCACGGACGGGGAGAGCTACGGCCACCACCACCGCCACGGCGAGATGGCGCTGGCGTACGCCCTTCGCTACCTGGAGGAGCAGGGGCTGGCCCAGCTGACCACGCCGGGGCAGTACCTGGAGCTGCACCCGGCGTCCCACGAGGTGGAGATTGTGGAGAACACCTCATGGAGCTGCGCCCACGGCGTGGAACGGTGGCGCATGGACTGCGGCTGCCGGGCCGCCAACCGCCCCGGCTGGACCCAGGCCTGGCGCGCGCCGCTGCGGCAGGCGCTGGACCGGCTGCGCGACGAGCTGGCCGAGCCCTTCGAGCGGGCCGCGGGCGAACTGTTCCACGACCCGTGGGCGGCGCGCGACGACTACATCGCGGTCGTGCTGGACCGCAGCCCGCACAGTGTCGACGCCTTCCTGGAGCGCCACGGCCGGGGGCCCGTCGCCGGTGCGGAGCGCGTGCGCGCCCTGAGCCTTCTGGAGCTGCAGCGCCACGCGATGCTGATGTACACGAGCTGCGGGTGGTTCTTCGACGAGATCTCGGGCACGGAGTCGGTGCAGATCCTGCAGTACGCGGCCCGCGCCATCGAGCTGGGCCGCGAGCTCTTCGGCCGCGACCTGGAGCCCGCGCTGCTGGCGGAGCTGCGCACCGCTCGCAGCAACATCCCCGAGTTCCATGACGGCGCCTGGGTGTACGAGCGGCTGGTACGGCCCGCCATGGTCGACCTGGAGGGCGTGGCCGCGCACGAGGCGATCTCCTCGCTGTTCATGCCCGGGCCGCCGCCCGAGCACGTGTACTGCTACACCGTGACCACCCACGACCACCAGGCGATGACCTCGGGCCGGGCGCACCTGGCCGTCGGGCATACCACCGTCGCCTCGGAGATCACCGGCGCGTCGGCCCAGCTGACCTACGGCTTCGTGCACCTGGGCGACCACCAGGTCAGTGGGGGCGTGCGCCCGTTCGGCGGCGAGGAGGCGTACCGCGGCGTGCAGGCGGGCGCCGTCGAGGCCTTCGGCCGCGGGGATCTGGCCGAGGTCCTGCGCCGCCTCGACCGGTACTTCGCCGGCCGCACCTACTCGCTGCACTCGCTGTTCCGGGACGCGCGCCGCCAGACCCTGGACCTGGTCTTCGCCGCCGCGCTGCGCGAGGCCGAGGCTGCCCAGCGCAGCATCTACCGCGACCACGCCTCCCTGATGCGCTACGTGCGCAGCATCAACCTGCCCCAGCCCGAGTCGCTGCAGGCGGCGGCCACCGTCATCCTCAACCTGGACCTCGAGCGGGCCCTCGGCGCGCCGGTCCCGGACCGCGACCGCGTCAGGGCCCTGCTGGACGAGGCCGCGGCCCTGGACGTCACCCTGCGCTCCGAGGCGCTCGGCTACGTCCTCAGCCGCAACCTCGCCAGGGCGGCGGCCCACCTGGAGGAGGCTCCGGACGACCCGGCCCGCCTGGACGGCCTGCTCGGCCTGGCGGACCTGGCGAAGTCCGTGCCCCTGCCCGCCGACCTCTGGCCGGCGCAGGACGTGTACTTCCGGGTCCTCGGCACCACAGCCGCGGGCTTCCGCGTCCGCGCCGCGGCCGGTGATGCCGACGCGGAGTCCTGGCTTGTGCGCTGCGCACAGCTCGGCGAGTATCTGGGCGCGGCGAGGAACGGCGGATGACGCCGCCGGCGGCCACCTACCGCCTGCAGCTGCGCGGTGGCCTCACGCTGGCCGGCGCCAGGGACCTGGTGCCCTACCTGGATGCCCTGGGAATCACCCACCTATATCTGTCGCCCGTCGCCGCGGCCGCGCCCGGCAGCGCCCACGGCTATGACGTGATCGATCCGAACCGCGTCGACCCCGCCCTGGGCGGCGAGCCCGCCCTCGCCGATCTGGCCGCCGCCGCGCATGCCCGCGGCATGGGGCTGATCCTGGACATTGTCCCGAACCACATGGCGGCCACGGCGGACAACGCCTGGTGGCGGGATCTGCTGGCCGGCGGGCCGGACGCGCCGCATGCGCGCATCTTCGACGTCGACTGGCACCCGCCGCGTCAGGACCTGGCCGGCAAGGTGCTGCTGCCCGTCCTGGGCCGCCACTACGGCGAGGCGCTCGCCGCGGGCGAGCTGCAGGTGCTGGCCGATGGGCCGTCCCTCGCGTACGCCGAGCACCGCTTCCCCCTGACGGGCGCCGACCCGGCCGAGGTGGCCGACGCCCGGTCCAGCCCCGCCGCCCTCCACCGCCTCCTCCTGCGCCAGCCGTACCGCCTCGCCTACTGGCGGAGCGGCCTGCGCGAGGTGAACTACCGCCGCTTCTTCGATGTCTCCGGCCTGGTCGGGGTGCGGGTGGAGGATCCGGACGTGTTCGCCACGACCCACGCCGGCCTGCTGCGGTGGGCAGCCGCCGGCCTGCTGGACGGGGTGCGCGTGGATCACGTGGACGGGCTGTGGGCCCCGGCGGGCTACCTGCGGCGGCTGGCCGCGGCCCTGCCCCCGGGCATGCCCGTGTGGGTGGAGAAGGTGCTGGCTCCCGGGGAGGAGCTGCCGTCGGCCTGGGCCTGTGCGGGCACGACCGGCTACGAGTTCGCGGCCGCCGTGGACGCCCTCCTGTACGACGGCGGCGGCGCCGCCGCCCTGGACCTCCTGCATGCCCGCTGCGGCGCGCCCCGCCGCCCATACCCCGAGGTGCTGCGCGCGGCCAAGCGCGAGGTGCTGGAGGAGCTCTTCCCAGCCGAGGTTACTGCCCTCACGCGCGATCTGGCCGCTCTGGCCGCACGGGACCGCGCTGGCGCCGACCTGGGCGTCGAGGAGCTCCGCCGCGCGGTCGTGGAGCTGACCGCGCAGCTGCCCGTTTACCGCACGTACGGCGGCGGGGATGGCTGGCTGGCGGAGGCGGCCGCCGGCGCCGCCCAGACCCTGCCGGCCGCGGATGCGCCCGCCCTGGCCTTTGTGACGCGGGTGCTGGCGGGCGAGAGCCCGGACGGCGCCGATCCGGCCGCGTGGCGCGCCGCCGCCGCCCGCTGGCGCCAGCTGAGCGGCCCGGCCATGGCCAAGGGGGGCGAGGACACCGCCCTCTACCGCCACGTGCGCCTCACCGCGCTCAACGAGGTCGGCGCCGACCCCGACACGCCCGGGCTGACGGCCGAGGGCTTCCACGCCTGGTGCGCGCGCCGCCTGGCCCGCCGAGCGGGCGGGCTCAGCGCCACCTCCACCCACGACAGCAAGCGCGGCGAGGACGTGCGCGCCCGGATCCGCGTCCTGGCCGAGGTGCCCGGCCTGTGGAGCCGGCACCTCACCCGCTGGCGGGCCGCCCTGGGCGCCGCCTGGGCCGGCGTTGACGCCCGGCTGGCGCTGCTGCTCCTGCAGGCGGCCCTGGGCGCGTGGCCGCTGGACTCAAGCGAGGTCCCCGAGTTCGCCGACCGTCTCGGCGCCTATGCGCGGAAGGCGGCCCGCGAGGCCAGGCGGGAAACCTCCTGGCTACAGCCCGACGGTGCCCATGAGGCACGGGTGGCCCGCTTCGTGGAGAGCCTCTTCGCGACGCGGGAGTTCCTGGACGACTTCCTGCCGCTCCAGCGCCTGGTGGCGTATTACGGCGCCGTCAACTCGCTGGCGCAGGTGGTGCTGAAGGCTGCCTGCCCTGGGGTGCCGGACGTGTACCAGGGCTGCGAGACCTGGAGCCTGTCCCTGGTCGACCCCGACAACCGGCGGCCCGCCGACTTCCCCCGCCTGCGCCGAGCCCTGGCGGAGCTGGACGCTGCCCGGCCCGCCGCCGCCCTGTTCCGGGCCTGGCCCGACGGGCGCATCAAGCTCTGGGTCACGGCGGCCGCCCTGCGCTTCCGGCGCGCCCACAGCCACCTGTTCGCGGAGGGCGAGTACCTCCCCGTCGCCGCCGACGGCCGCCACGCCCGCCACCTCTGCTGCTTCGCCCGCCATGCCGGCAGCGAGTGGGCCCTGGCCGTGGTGCCGCGCCTTGTGGCGCGCCTGACGGGGGCCGAGGGCACCGAGCGCGCGGAGCCGCCCACGGGCGCCATCTGGGACGACACGCGCCTGCGCCTGCCACCCGGGGCACCTGGCGTGTGGCGCAACGTGCTCACGGGTGCCACGGTGGAGAGCGCCGCCGTGGCCGACCTGCTGTCCGATCTGCCCGTGGCTCTGCTTTCCGGGGCGACTGCGCGATAGCATACGCGGAGGCCAGCGCGGCGGGGCTGGCGAATCCTGGGTGGGGGCGGTCGCGTGGAGGAGCCGCTGAGCGCGGCGGCACTGGTCGGGTGGGCATGGCGGCTGTACATGGCGAACTGGCGCCCCGTCCTTGCCGTGTCCTCCATCCTGGCCGTGCTCGAGTGGCTCTTCTACCTGGGGACCGTCGGCCCGAACCCGACGGCGGCCCAGGTGGCGGCCTCGTCCCCGACCGCCTTTGACTTTGGCGGCCCGCTGCTCCTGGCCGCCGGCACCTGGGGCGCCGCGACGCTCCTGAACTTCTTCGGCGGCGCCGCGGAAGAGAACGCCCCGGGGGGCGGCGGCATCTGGGCCTGCGCGCGCAGCAGCCTGCCGCGGACCTGGCCGGTGTTCGTCACCGTGCTGACGGCCACGCTGGCGGGCATCCTCGGCTGCGCGCTGCTCGTGGTCCCCGGCATCTACATCCTGACGCGGTGGAGCGTGGCCCCCGTGGTCGCCGCCGCGGAAGGGAAGCGCGTCACGGCGGCGCTTGGCCGGAGCTCTGCCCTGACGGCCGGGCACTTCGGGCACGTCCTCGGCACCGTCCTGCTCGCGCTGGTCCTGATCGCGGCCGCGATCTTCTCCGTCGGCGATCTCGGCGGCGTCATCCTCACGGCCGCCGGGCTGCGCAACCCCGTGGGCCTGCTGCTCTGGGGACAGCTGGTGGCCTCGGCCGCCAACCCGTGGCTGCTGGCCACGCTCGTCGTGCTGCGCGACGACCTGGAGCTCCGCGCGGCGGCTTCCTGAGCCTCAGGCCCGGGGCGTGCTGAACGGCAGCGATGCGCGGCCGGCCGATCCGCCGCCGTCGACCTTGATCACGCTGCCCGTGATGAACGCCGCCTCATCCGAGCACGCGAAGACCACCGCGGCCGCCGTGTCCTCGGCCCGCGCCGCCCGCCCCAGGGGGTTGCCCGCGATGAGCGTCCGTGTGTACTCGTCCGAGAGCGGGCTCACCTCCGAGCCGAGGGTCAGCCCGGGCGAGACGGACACCGCGCGGATGCCGTGGCGCCCCAGCTCGATGGCCAGGCTGCGCGTCACGCTGGCCAGGGCCGCCTTGGAGGCGGAGTAGTGGGCCGAGCCCGGGCGCGCGCTGTCCCCGGCTCCCGACGTCATGTTGACGATCACGCCGCCGCCGCCCTGCGCCACCATGGCCCGCCCCGCCGCCCGCGCCAGCCGGAAGGGGCCGTTGAGGTTGGTGTCGATGACGCGGTCCCACTCCTCGTCCGGCAGGTCCAGCAGGGGCGTGTTGGGGTAAAGGCCCGCGTTGTTGATGAGGATGTCGATCCCGCCGAAGGCAGCGCGCGCCGCCTCGACGATGCCCTCCGCGGTGCCCGGCGCCCGGAGGTCGGCCACGTGCACCACCGCCGCCGACTCCAGCCCCTGCAGCGTCCGCTGCGCCGCCTCGGCCCGCACGTCCACCAGGCAGACCCGCGCCCCCTCCGCCACGAACGCGCGGGCGATCGCCGCCCCGATGACACCGCCCGCGCCCGTGACCACGGCCCGGCGTCCCTGCAGCCGCATCCCGATCCCCTCCCGATGGGCCGTCGACTTCGACCCCGCCGTGGGGCGACCCTCTCCCGGCCTGCGGCGCCGCACGCCGCCAGGCCTCGCGCACGGCCCCCGGCAGCTCCAAGCGGCTGCGCGAGGTCTGCGCTCAACTGTGGGGCAGTCTTCCTTCCCACTTCCCCGCCGGGGTGAAAGAGTTGGCGTCCCGAACGGTAGGATGTACCCATGGCCAACCACCTCGCTGCCGAGCGCAGCCCCTACCTCCTGCAACACGCGGGCAACCCCGTCGACTGGTACCCGTGGGGCCCCGAGGCCCTCGGCCGCGCCCGCGCCGAGGACCGCCCCGTGCTGCTCTCCATCGGCTACGCGGCCTGCCACTGGTGCCACGTCATGGCGCACGAGTGCTTCGAGGACCCGGCGATCGCCGCGCAGATGAACGCCGGCTTTGTGAACGTGAAGGTGGACCGCGAGGAGCGCCCCGACCTCGACGCCATCTACCAGACGGTGTGCCAGATGACGGGCCGCGGCGGCGGCTGGCCCCTGACGATCTTCCTCACGCCGGAGCTGCGCCCGTTCTTCGTCGGCACGTACTTCCCGCCCGAGCCGCGCCACGGGCTGCCGGCCCTGCCCCAGGTGCTGGCCGCGGTGCGGCAGGCCTGGGAGGACCGCCGCGCCGAGGTGGAGCGCGTGGCGGCGCAGTGGACCGAGGCGCTGGCCCAGGCAGAGGATTTGGGGGGCGGCGCGTCCGCGCCGCCCTCCATCATCGCCAACAGCACGGCCGAGGCGGCCAAGCGGCTGCTCGCCAACGCCGACCCCGCCCACGGGGGCTTTGGCCGCGCGCCCAAGTTCCCCAACCCCGAGGGGCTGGAGCTGCTGCTGCGCGCCGGCGGGGAGCCCCGCGCCCACGCCCTGCTCACCCTGGTCCGCATGGCCGAGGGCGGCATCTACGACCAGCTGGGCGGCGGCTTTCACCGGTACAGCGTGGACGAGGCGTGGCGCGTCCCGCACTTCGAGAAGATGCTCTACGACAACGCCCTGCTGCCCCCGCTCTACCTCGCCGCCTACCAGCTCACGCAGGAGGGCCTCTTCGCGCGCGTGGCCCGCGAGACGTGCGCCTTCCTGCTGCGCGAGCTGGCGGCGCCGGACGGCGGCTTCTACGGGACCCTGGACGCTGACAGCGAGGGCGGCGAGGGCAGCTTCTACGTCTGGACTGCCGAGGAGATGCGCGCGGCCGGTGGCGAGGAGGCGCTGCGCCGCTTCGGGGTCACCCCGGAGGGCAACTTCGAGGGCGGCGCCACGGTGCTGCGCGCCGTCGAGGAGGCGCCGGACGAGCTGAAGCGCAGGCTTCTGGCCGTCCGGGGGCTTCGCTCCCGGCCGGCCCGCGACGAGAAGATCCTGACGGGCTGGAACGGCCTCGCGATCGGCGCCCTGGCCCAGGCCGGCCGCATCCTGGGGGAGGACGCCTTCACCGAGGCCGCGACGCGCGCGGCCGCGTTCCTCCGGGCGGGGCTGGCCGCGGGCGAGGACGGCCTGCTGCACGTGCACGGCCGGCCCATCGCCGGCTTCCTCCAGGACTACGCCTACCTGACGGGCGTCCTGATCGACCTGTACGAGGCCACGTTCGACGGCACCTGGATGCGGTGGGCCATGGCCCTGGCCCGCGGCGCCGTGGCCCGCTTCGAGTCGGACGGCGCCTTCTACCAGACCGAGGCCGGCCTGAGCGACCTGATCCACCGCCCCCGCGATCTGCTGGATGCGGGCACGCCGTCGGGCGAGAGCGCGATGGTGCGGGCCCTGCTGCGCCTGGCGCCCTGGACAGGCGATGACGCCACCGCGGGCAAGATCCTGGATGCGCGCCTCGCGGCGGCTGCAGCCCAGCCGTGGGGGCAGGCCTCGCTGCTCTGCGCCGCCGACTTCGCGCCGCTGGAGGTCGCGCTGGCGGGCCAGCCGCCGGCCGAGTGGCTGCGCCGCCTGGCGGCGCGGTACCTGCCCAACCTGGTGCTCTCGCGGATTGACCCCGCCTGGCCGGAGCCCGTCCCTCCCCTCTGGGAGGGAAAGGCCCCGTCCGTGGGTGGCCGCCCGCGTGCGTGGGTGTGCCGCGACTTCACGTGCTCGCTGCCGCTGACCAGTTGGGACGAGGTGGCTGCCGCCCTGGGCGGCTAGCGAGTGAACAACGAGATGATGGCGATCAGCAGGCCCAGGACCGCGATGGCGAACGAAACCGCGGCCGGTCCCGACCAGT
>DAHVAF010000331.1 GCA_027314765.1 Clostridia bacterium
GCCTCGCCGTTGGGTCTTCGGTTCCTTGTGCGGCGGCCTCGTGGGCGGGGGCTAGTGCCCGCGCCCGTGCTGGCCGGACCCCTTCCCCTGCTGTCCGGGGCCCTGCCGGCCGGGCCCGTGGCCACCGGCCCCGGCCTTGCCGGACTCCCCACCGCCGTCCTCACCGCCATGTGCGGGCGGCGTCCGCAACGTCAGGATGAACGTCTGCGCGGTGCCGTCGCTCAGGTTGATCGTCAGCGTCGCGGTCGGGCCGGCCAGCCCCTGGGCCCGGAGGTCGAGGTTATATTGGTAGCTATTGCCCGCGAAGCGGAACGCATCGCCTCTCCCGTCGCGGCCCCGTCCCACGGCCGGGTGGCCGTCCACCGCCAGCGTCGCCGTGGCGTCCGGCACCACCTGTCCCTGCGCATTCAGCAGCGTGAAGGCAAGCTGCAACTGCTTCTGGTGGGAATCGACCGTCAGGCTGCGGTCCAGGGGCGGCAGCAGCCCGACGAAGATGTACCCGACGTGCTGGGTCAGGGACCCGACGCTGCCTTGGAAGTCGGTGTTGCCGCCATAGGTGGCCGTGATCGCCTGTGGCCCGGCCGGAAGCGCCTCCACCGTCAGGCTCGCCGTGCCGACCCCGTTCGCCGTCGTCACGCTCACCGTCCCCAGGGTCTTGCCGCCGTCGCTGAAGGTCACCGTGCCTGCCGGCACGCCGGCACCGGGTGCCACGACCGCGATGCTCGCCGTCAGGACGACCGGCTGGCAGAGGATCGAGGTGTCCGGGCCGGATGGCGTGACCACCCTGCCGTAGACCGAGCCGTACACCGAACCGGCGACGGTGCCGAACTGGCCCCCGAAGCTCCCGAAGCCCTTGAAACCGAAGCTGCCCATGCCGCAGGCCTGCGGCGACGGCGCGCCATGCTGGTCATGTCCGGGCCGGGCCGGCCCCTGCGCCCCGTGCGGCCGGCAGGCGGGCCCGCCGCCATCCCGGCCCTTATCAGGACCCGGCTGACACATGGACACCGTCAGGGCCTGCGAGCTCAGCGTCGTCGTCGTCGCGGCCGGGTTCACCGTCACCGGGACGGCTGCGCTGCCGCTGCCTGAGAAGTCGCCATCGCCCGTGTACTGGGCCGTGATGGCGTGGTTGGTCCCCACCGCCAGGGCCGGCGTCGTGAACCTGGCCTGGCCGTCCGTGCCGAGGCTGCCGGTCCCGATCTCGGTCGTCCCGTCGTAGACATCGACGCTGCCGCTCGGGGTCCCGGCGCCAGGCGTGATCACCGCCACCTGCGCCGTGAAGGTCACCGGCTGGCCATACACCGGCGATGCCACATTGTCGCTCAGCGTCGTGCTCGTCGCGGCCCTGCCCACCGGCAGCGTGATCGCCGCGCTGCTGCTGCTCGCGAAGTCCGTCGCGCCGGCGAAGTCGGCCGTGACCTTATGGCCGGCGCTCACAGCGAGCGCCGAGGTCGTGAGCGAGGCGGTCCCGTTGCGCACCGTCCCTGTGCCGATCGCCGACCCGTCGCTCACAAAGGCGACCGTACCCTCGCTGACCGGCACCCCGGTCGCCGAAGTCACCTGGGCCGTGAAGCTCACCGGCTGTCCGTAGACCGCCGCGGTCACGCTCGCGCTCAGCTGGGTGGTGGTCGGCGCCGGCTTGATGACCGGCCCGACCGTGTTGCTCGTGCTGGCGGCGAAGTCGCCGCTGCCCGCATAGCTGGCCGTGATCGAATGCGCGCTCACCGTCAGCGTCGCCGTCTTCAGGACCGCCTGGCCGCCGCTCAGCGCCACCGTTCCGAGCGAGACGGGCTCGGCGCCGCCGGCATCAGTGAACTGCACCTCGCCCGCGGGTGTACCCGCCCCCGAACTGACCGTGGCGGTCAGCGTCACCGACTGGCCATACTCGGCCGGGGAGCCGGCCATGGCCAGACCGGTCTGCGTCGGCGCCGGGTTGACCGTGAAGGGCAGGCCCGACTGCGTGCTCGAGTTGGTGAAGTTGCCCGCCGCATCGGGATAGCTGGCCGTGATCGTGTGCTTGCCGCCCGGCAGTGCGGCGGTGGTCAGGCTGGCGGCGCCGCCGCTGACTGGGCCCGTGCCGATCGCCGAGCCGTCGCTCAGAAAGGTCACCGTGCCCTCGCCGACACCCACCCCAGCCAGCGAGGTCAGGGCGGCCGTGAAGGTCACCGCATTGCCATAGACGGAGGAAGCGACCGTCGAGCCGACCGTGATCGCCGTCGGGGCCGGATTCACGGTCTGCAGGACAGCGCCGCTGGTGCTGCCGGCAAAGTCGGAAGTGCCCGTGTACTCGGCCGTGATCGACTGGCCCGAGCCGACGCCCAGCGTCGACGTGGTGAAGGTGGCCGTGTCGCCGGAGGGCGCCGTGCCTGTGCCCGCCTTGGTGAGATGGTTGTATGTCGTCAGCGTGCCCGTGCCAAGCTGCGTGGTTCCGTCATAGAACGTGACGGTGCCGCTGGGGTCGCCGCCGCCGGGCGGGCTCACGGAGACCTGGGCCGTGAAGGTCACGCCCTGGCCGTAGTAGTCCGAGGACGGCGCACTTGAGGTCAACCCCGTCACTGTCGTCGCCTTACCCACCGGCAGCGTGATCGACGCGTGACTGCCGCCGAAGTCCGCCGCGTCGCCGAAGGTGGCTGTGACCGTATCGCCGCTGCTCACGGGCAGGGCCCCGGTCGTCAGCGAGGCCGTGCCGCCGGTCACGCTGGCCGTGCCGAGCGCCGTGCCGCCGCTGGCGAAGGTCACCTCTCCTTCATTGACCGCCACCCCGGTCGCGGCTGTCACCTGGGCCGTGAACGTGACCGGCTGGGCGTAGACCGCTGCGGTGGTGTTGGCGCTCACCTGCGTGCTCGTCGGCGCCGTGCTGATGTCCGCCGTCTCCTGGCCGCTGGAACTGTTGGCGAAGTCGTTGTTGCCTTCATAGCTGGCGGTGATCGCGTGCGTCGCCGCCGCGAGGGACGACGTCGTCAGGACGGCCTGGCCGCCGCTGAGTGCGGCCGTGCCGAGGCTCGTGGCGCTGGTGCCGCTGCCGTCGATGAACTGCACCGTCCCGTCCGGCGTGCCCGCCCCCGAGGTGACCGTGGCCGTCAGCGTCACGGGCTGTCCGTACGCGGCCGGCAAGCCGCCGATCGCAAGCACGCTCTGGGTCGTCGCCGGGTCGACGGTCAGGCTGGCCGCCTGGCTGGTGCTGGCCTTGAAGGTCGTATCGCCGGCGAAGGCGGCGCTGAGCGAGTGGTTGCCCCCGGCCAGACTCGGCAGCGTAAGCGTGGCGTCCCCATCCGACGCGGTCGATGCCGTGCCCAGGTTCGTCTTGCCATCGTAAAAGGTCACCGTATCCCCTGCTGGCGGGATTCCCGCGGCGGAGCTCACCTGGGCCGTCAGGGCCACGCCGCCGCCGTACACCGCCGGCGAGGGGGCTGCCGTGAGGGTTGTGTAGGTGGAGGCGCGGCCGACGCTGTAGGTGACCCCCGTACTGGTGCTGGCCGCATAGTCCGTCGTGCCGTCGTAAAGGGCGGTCACCACGTCGGTGCCCACCGGCAGCTCGGATGTCGTCAGGCTCGCGATGCCCCCGCTACTTACGGGTACGCTATTCAGCGGGAACGGCTGCGCCGAGCCCTGCTGCGCGTAAAAGGTCACATACCCGCTGCCCAGCGTCTGCTGATCTACGGTCGCGACACTGGCGGTCAGCGTCACCTGCTGCCCGTAGGCATCCCCTGTGGGCGGGGTGGAGGTCACGGTCGTGACGGTGGGTTCCGGAACCACCTGCAGCGAGACCTGGTTGCTGGTACTGCCCGCGAAGTTGCCCTGGCCCTCAAACACGGCGGTCAGCGTGTGCGGTCCCACGGGGAGACCGGTGACCGTGTCCGCGGCGTTGCCCGTGGCGTCGATGCTGCCCACAGCGATCTCGGTGCCGTCGACGACGAAGCCGACGGTACCCCCCTGGAGGCTGCCCCACTGCGTTCCGGTCGGTGCCGACACGAAGGCCGTGAGCGAGACCGCGTGTCCGTAGTCCACCGAGGTGGCGCCATAGGCGCTCAGGTCCGTGCTGGTGCTGGCGGCGGCGACGGTGACGTCGACGGCGGCACTGGCGCCGGGCGATGTGTAGTCACCGTTGCCCGGCGTGAAGAGCGCCGAAACGGCGTGGGTTCCCACCGTGCCGAACGAGGTCTGGAGCTGGGCCGTACCGCTGCCATCCAGCGTCTGCGGCGTGCCGATGGCGCTGGACCCGTCGTAGAAGGTGACGGTTCCCGACGGCGTGCCGGTGCCCGGCGCCTGGGCGGCCACGTTGGCCGTGAGCGTGACGCTCTGGCCGAGCGCCGCCGAGGTGGTGCTCGCCTGGACGGTCGTCGTCGTCGTCGCCGGGTTGACCACCTGGTCCAGGACCGGGCTGGTGCTGGGGTAGTAGACGGGTTCGAAGGGGTTGGCGTGGGTCGGCGCCACACCGAAGCCGCTGTACTGCGCCGTAATGGCGTGTGTGCCTACGGAGAGCGATGACGTTTCCAGGATTGCGTCGAATGTGGAGTTGGCCCCGGGGCCCGCCAGCTCGGTGCCCAAAACCGTTGAGCCATCGTAGAAGGTGACGGTTGCCTGGGTGACACCTCCAGTCGGAGGCAGTTGGCCCATCTGATAACTGACGGTCGCGACCAGCTTCACAGGTGCGCCAACTACCGACGACGGCACGCTCGATACGACCACTGTGGTCGTCGCTCCAGACCCAGTCGCCTGCAGCGGGTCGATGGCCGGGCCGGTGGCTGTATTCCATCCGGTCAGTGCCCAGGTCTGGTCGAGGAGCGACGGATTGATGCTGACAGTGTTCGTATTCTGCTTGTACGCCGTGTAGCCGAGGTTCCCGGCGAACGGAAAGCTGAGCGAGGCGCTGAGGGCCTTCACCTGACCATACCAGGTGAATTGGTACCCGGTGTCGTTGGTGAACTGGTTGTTGGACCCCATGGTCAGCGCGGTCGTGTAGGTGAGCGGGGTCGATGAGGCCTGCGGCACGACGAAGGAGAGCGTATCGAACTGCTGCCCGAAGGCGGTCGGGACGGTGACGGTCGCGCTGTCCCCATTGCTGAAGCCCGCGGGGCCGTTGACGGTCCACGCCACGGGTTGCGAGAAGGTGAACGTTTCGCGGATGTCGGGCACAAACGACATGGATGTCGTGGTGTTACCCAGCGTGACGGCGTTACCCTGGACGAGGGCGACGCTGGCGCCGACGCCGGCCAGCGCCTTGGGCAGCGGCGGGGTCGAAAAGTCGATGGGAATGCTGCCGCCGCTGAGCGTGTCGATCAGCTTGGCCACATCAAGCTTGGCATTGAGAAACTGGCCGCCGCCGCTGGCCGTCAGCTGGCCCCCGGCGCCGACCGACGTCAGCCCGCTCACACCGAAGGTCGGCGGCGTGATCGTACCGCTCAGCCCGGCGCTGGTGTCGAAAAGGGGGATCTGGCCGCCCTGGCCGAGGGTGGTCAGGGACTGCGTCGTCGGTCCGAAGCTCGTCGTCGACGGGACCAGAACCACGTTCGCGCAGGCGATCACGCACATATTGGCCGACGACGCGGCCGAGAAGGCCGCGGTGCCGTCGACGGCGACCGAACCGACCGAGGAACTGCTGGTGATGCTCGGCGTGCCCGCCGCCGCACCGGTGCCCCAGGAGGATGCGATGCTGACGGTGTCGCCCGGCTGTGGGTTGGTCGGCGCCGTCGTGCTCAGCGTGACCTGGACCGGATAGTTCACGCTCACCGTGCCGGAGTTGAAGGAGCCGACATGCAGGTTGAGGCCGAACTGGCCGCTGGTCGACCCCGAGATGGATCCGCCGTAACTGGTCGAGGTCTGATCCGAGTTGTTGGACGCCGAATCGTGGTCCAAGTCAATGGTGATCGGCACGTCGATGTCCAGGTTGGAGTCCACGCAGACCGTAGGACCGAAGAAGTTCGTACAACTGTAGTCGTTCTGGTTGGCGGCGGAGTCGCCGTCGCGGTCGGGGTTGAGGTTCTGGTCGGGCTCGTCCAGGCCCGGGACGCTGACGATGTTGCTGCCGCTGGATCCGGATGTGTTCCAGCTTTGCGTGGGGATGATGGCGATGCTCTGGCTCGGCGGCGGGCTGTTCGGCTGCGTCGGTGAGCTGGCGCTGAAGCCCCACATGCTCTGGTTGGCCGTCGACAGGTCCGCGACGAACGTCTGGGTCGTCGTCGTGCCCGACACCGCGCCCCCGACCCCGCCGAGGCCCTGCGCTGCCGCCGGGACCGGATAGAGGTAGAGGGCGAGCAGGATGCCTGAGACCAGCGATAGACCCTTCCGAAACGCGTAACGGCTGATGAAACCCAACTCCCCGTGGCGCCAACTCTTGCGAACCTCGACTCCGCCTGCGCGCAGGGTCGCGCCGGGGCCCCCATTGCGAGGCATGGCCTCAGTCTGAAAGAGAGATTGGGGTCGCGCATCCGTGAGAAACACGTATCTTTTGTGAGGCCCGTTTTTCGATGTCCGCCCGTGCCGTCGGTCTTGGCGCCGCGGGCCGAGTTGACACAAATCCTGTAGCCGTAAGGGCTTCGCGTGCTCGCTGGCCGTGAGCGCCTCGACTTGGTCGGCCGCCCGCATCACCCGAATGGGCTACGTGTGTCTCACGGATGCGCTGGCGCCTCCGCGCTGTCAGGCTGTTGGCATGCGCATCATGATCGAGGTCGAGGCGCTGCGGCCCCTGACCGGGGAGGCGGGCCAGGAGGGGATGCCGGCCACGCCGTTCGTCGGCTGGCTAGGCCTGCTCGCCATCCTGGGCGGGCTGCTCGAGCCGCAGTCGCCAGCCGAAGCGGCGGGCGGCGGCCTCGGCCAGCTGCAGCCGGGATCGCAGGCCGGCCTTGGCCAGGATGCGCGTGATGTGGGTTTCGACCGTCCGCCGGGTGATGCCGAGGGTGGCGGCGATCTCGGGGTTGGTGCGCCGCTCGCCCACCAGCCGCACGATCTGGAGCTCGGCGGCGGTGAGGGCCTCCCACCCGGTGGCGGGCCGCCCGCGCCCCCCCGTTAGCTCGCCGAATCCCAGCCGCCTCTGCAACCGGTCCGCCAAGAACGGGGCATCGAGCCCGCGATATAGACTCACCGCCTGGTCCACCAGGCCCCGCGCGCGCCGCCGCTGCCCGCCGCCTGCCGCCGCCAGCGCAGCCGCCTCCGCCGCGAGCGCCTGTTCAAGCGGCCGGCCCGCCCGCCGGTACGCGTCCGCCGCCTCGCCAAGCAGATCGGCGTCGCCCGCAAGGAGGCCACGCACGCAGGCCGAGGCTGCCGCGATACCAGCCACTTCCGGATTGGCATTTGCGAGCGCGCCAAGCGCGCTCGACACAGACGCTGCGAGCTCCGGGTGGTTGCGGGCGCGTGCCAGCCGGACCGCCGTCGGCCCCACGGTCGCGAGGGCCACGTGGCTGCCCGGAGCCCGGCCCAACCCGGCCAGGCCGTCCACCGCGTCCTCCTGCCGACCCTTGGCCTCCAGCCAGAGCGCCCGGGCCCACTTCAGCCACTCGGTGCGGTACGGGGCCTCGCCCGCGGCCAGCTCGGCCTCGGCAGCCGCCAGCCACCGCTCGGCTGTGTCGAGCTCGCCGCGGGCCACGGCCACAACGGCCCGCAGCCCGCGGGCGGAGGCGCGCCAGCCGCCGCCGGCCTCCTCCGAGAGGGCGATCCCGGTCTCCAGCTCGGCCACCGCCTCGTCCCAGCGCCCGGCCCAGAAGCGGCTGAAGCCCAGACAGACGTGGTGCAGCGGCAGCAGGTGGCGGGCCTGCCGGGCGGCGATGGCCCGGCTCAGGAGGGTCGCGGCGTCCTCCAGCCGGTCGGCGTCGATCAGGTACATCGCGTGGATCAGCTGCGGCTGCAACTCGTCCACGTCGGGCGAGGCGCCCCGACCCGCCAGCTCAACGGCGCGGCCTGTGATTTCCACGGCCTCCGACAGCCGGCCCGCTTGCTCCGCCAGCAGCCCGCGGACGACCAGGGACCGCACCCTCACGAACACGTCCCCGAGCGCGCTTCCCGCCGCCTCGGCAGCCTCCGCGTCCGCGCGGGCGCCGGCGACGTCACCGAGAAACAGGCGCGCGTTGGCCGCCAGCGCGTCCAGCCGCGCCAGGGCCAGCGGGTCGAGGCCGGGATCGCCGCGCGCGGCCTCGACCTCCGCCACCACGGCCGCCGCCTGGCCCCGGTGCAGCAGCGACTCGGCCAGGCAGGGGCGGAGCAGCCGCCGCTGCGCCGGGTCGGTCAGCCCCGCCAACGCCCGCCGGCAGGCCGCCTCCCCCTCCTCCGCGCGGCCGGACCAGAGGAGCGCGACTCCCAGGTCGGCCATGAGGCCGGGTACCGGCCCCGCCAGCGCCACGGCCCGCTCCAGGAGGTCCACGGCCACGGGCGGCGAGATCCCCGCCAGGTGGCGGGCGACGGCCTGCAGCTCGCCCACCGCCTCCCCATCCCCCGCCCGCGTGCCCCGCAGCAGGTGCTCGGCCACGACCCCCGGCGGCGCGCCGGCGCGAGTCAGCACGCGCGCGGCCTCCCGGTGCAGGGCCCCGCGCACCGCGGGCGGCAGGTCCTCATACAGCGCGTCTCGCACCAGCTCGTGGCGGAAGGCGAGATCGTCGCCGACCTCCGTCAGGAGACCAGTCGCCAGCGCGCTGCGCAGCGGCCGCACAAGGTCGCCGACGGCGCGGTTGGCCAGCCGGCCGAGGTGGGCGGGCCGGAAGCGGGTCCCGAGCACAGCGGCGACGCCGAGCAGCTGCACGGTCTCCGCGGGCAGGAAGCTGAGCCGGTGGAGCACGGTCAGCCGGAGCGACGGCACGGGCGTCGCGCGCTCGACGTCCACGACCGGGCCGGATCGCAGCGCGCCCTCGGCGCGGAGGGCGTCCACCATCTCGAGCAGGAAGAGCGGATTGCCGCCGGCCATGGCGGCCTGCGCCCGGAGCTGGGGACCGGCCGCCCCACCCACGGCCCCCGCGATGAGCTCCTCGACGGCCACGGGCGTCAGGGCGCGCAGCGGCAGCCAGGCCTCGGGACCGACATCCGATATCAGGCCCTGGAGCTCAGCCGGCCGCGGCAGGGGGCGCAGGGTCCCCACGATCGCCAGGGGCAGGTCGCCCGTGTGGCGGACGATCCGGCGCAGCACATAGAGCGAGGCCCGGTCGGCCCAGTGAAGGTCCTCAAGGATCAGCGCGACCGGGCCGGCGGCACAGCGCCGCTCCAGGACCTCGATGGCGGCCTCGCTGGCCGCGAACTCGGTGTCGGCGGCGCTCGACGCCGCGGCGAGGGGCGGCGCCGCGTCCAAGAGGTCGCCTGGCCGCGGCAGAGCGGGGACACCCAGAGCGTCGGTGACGAGCCCAAAGGACCGGCGGCCCGCCAGCTCGTCCGCCGTGGCGGACAGCACCCGCAGGCCCGCCTGCCGGGCCTGGTGTGCGGCAACGTGAACGAGCGCTGTCTTGCCGACGCCCGGCTCACCCTCGACCAGCAGGACCTGCGCGCCGCCCGCGAGCGCGCGCTCAAACAGACGAGAGGTGACCGCCAGCTCCGGCTCGCGCCCGACCAGACCCGGCCACGATGGCGCCATACGTTTGAAGTGGTTCCAGATTAGGTTGGCGCACTCCGCCGGAGAATGTGGCGTGCGCCACACGAGCTACTGGGCCCGCTCGCCTTCCTCGACGGCCCGCCGTAACCGCAGCTCCCACCCGAACCGGCGGGCCGCCGCGTCGGCGAGCTGCAGGCGCGAGCGCAGGCCGACCTTCGCCAGGATATGGGTGATGGGGGTCTCCACGGTCCGCCGGGACATCTCCAGCGCGGCGGCGATCTCGGGGTTGGTGCGCCGCTCGGCCACCAGGCGCAGGACCCGCTGTTCCGTGGCCGTGAGCGAGGTCCAGCCGTGGACCGGCCGGGGGGGGACCCGTGCCGGCGCCCTGCGCGACAGCCTCCGCTGCGCCTGGGCCACCCAGTGCGGGGCATCCAGCGCCTGGTAGCCGCGGATGGCCTGGTCCAGCAACTCCCCCGCCTCGGCCCGCCGCCCGGATCGTGCGGCGGCAGCAGCCCCCGCGTCGGCCGCCAGCGCCTGCTCGACGGGACGCCCGGCCCGCCGGTAGGCGTCGACAGCCTCCGCGAGGGCCTGGGGCTCGCCGGCCAGGAGCCCTTGGGCCGTGGCAAGGGCGGCGGCGATGCCAGGGAACTGGGGGTTCATATTGGCGAGCGCGCTTAGCGCGCTCGTCACGGACGCCGCCAGTTCCGGGCGGTTGCCGGCCAGTGCCAGCCGGACGGCCGTCGGGCCCACCGTGGCGAGGGTGATGAGGCCGCCCTCGGGCCGCGCCATCGGCTCCGGGTCCGCTTCCCGGCCGCAGGCCTCCAGCCACAGGGCCCGCGCCCAGTGCAGCCACGCCACGCGGTAGGGGGCCTCGCCCGCCGCCAGTTCGGCCTCGGCCGCCGCCAGCCACCGCTCCGCCGTGTCGAGGTCCCCGCGCGCCACGGCGACGGCGGCGCGCAGCCCCCGGGCCGCGGTGCGCCAGCCCGTGCCGGTCTCCTCAGCCAGGGCGACGGCGGTCTCGATCTCGGCGACGGCCTGCTCCCAGCGCCCCGCCCAGAAGTGGCTGAAGCCCAGGCACACGTGGTGGATCGGGATCATTGCGCGCGCGCCGAGGGCTTCGTGCGCCTGCAGGCCATGGGCCAGGAGGCGGTTGGCCTCCGCGAAGCTGCCCGCGTCGATGAGGAACATGGCCTGGGTGAGGTGCGGCTGGGCCTCATGCACGGCGCGGGAGCGGTCGTCCCCGGCCATGGCCACGGCACGGCCGTCGATCTCGGCCGCGGCGGCCGAGTGGCCGGAGGCCTCTGCCAGCAGGGCCTGCACCACGTGGGCGCGCACGATGGCGGCCACATCGCCCACGACCCGGCCGGCGGCCTCGGCGCCGTCCGCCTCGACCTGCGCCACCTCGAGCTGGCCCA
>DAHVAF010000339.1 GCA_027314765.1 Clostridia bacterium
GCTGGGGGGCCGCGGCGTCTGCCGCGGCCCCACCGGATTCGCTCAGGAATCCTCCCTGCTGGCCGGCACCGGCATCACGTCCAGCGCCTCCAGCGGGATCATGGGCACCCCGGCCTCCGGCGCCGCGACCGGCTGCGTCCGCTTGGCCGCCCGGGTCCGGTCGGAGGCCCCCACGCCCTCGTGGGCGTGCGAGTGGCCGCCGCCCCCGCGCCGCCGCCGGTCGAGGCCCGCCGGCTCCAGGGCCGTGCGGCCGCTGTAGAAGAGCTCGCCCATCCCGCCCAGCTGCCTGTGGTCGGTCCCGCAGAGCGGGCAGGGATCCTCGGACCGCTTCGGGTAGCGGGGCTGCGTGTACGAGGTGATGACCCCCTCGTAGTTGCGCAGGATCACCTTGTCCTCGTTCATCGAGAGGACGTAGTTCGGCATGACGGGGATCTTGCCGCCGCCCCCCGGCGCATCCACCACGTAGGTCGGCACGGCGAAGCCCGTGGTGTGGCCGCGCAGCATCTCCATGATCTCCAGGCCCTTGCTGATCGTCGTGCGGAAGTGCGACAGCCCGGGGGTCATGTCGCACTGATAGATGTAGTAGGGACGCACGCGGATGCGCAGGCAGTCATGCATGAGCTGCTTCATGACCACGGGGCAGTCGTTGAGGTTGCGCAGCAGCACGACCTGGTTGCCCACGGGGATGCCGGCGTCGACCAGCATCTCGCAGGCGCGGGCCGCCTCCGGCGTGATCTCCTTGCTGTGGTTGAAGTGCGTGTTCAGGTAGAGCGGGTGGTGGCGCCGCAGCATGGCGCAGAGCTCGGGCGTGATGCGCTGCGGGCAGACCACCGGCATGCGCGTGCCGAGGCGCACGACCTCGACGTGCGGGATGGTGCGGAGCGAGCCGAGCACGTACTCCAGCCACTCGTCGCCGACCAGCAGCGCATCCCCGCCCGACACCAGCACGTCGCGGACGGCCGGCGTGCGGCGGATGTAGTCGATGGCGGCGTCGATCTTCGGCTTGGGCGCGGCGTGCCCGTATTCGGCCGTGAAGTGCCGCCGCGTGCAGTGGCGGCAGTACATGGAGCACATGTCGGTGATGAGGAAGAGGACGCGGTCGGGGTAGCGGTGCACGATCAGCGGCACCGGCGCGTCGACCTGCTCGTCCAGCGGGTCTTCCTTCTCGTCCGGCGCCAGCGTCAGCTCGTGCGAGGTGGGCACGGCCAGCATGCGCACCGGGCAGGCCGGGTCGTCCGGGTCCATGAGCGATGCATAGTACGGCGTGATGGAGAGGGGAAAGGCGGCGGTGGCGCGCTCGATCCCGTCGCGCTCCTCCGGCGTCAGGTGGATGATCTCCCCGAGCTGGTGAAGGCCCGTGATGCGGTGGCTGAGCTGCCACTTCCAGTTGCCCCACTGCTCGTCCGTCACGTCGCGCCAGGGGGGGATGTCTCGGTAATGCCTCATGGCGAGGCACCACTCCTCATGGATTGCGAATTGATCGCGGGTCCGGTCTCGCCGCGTGTCTCGGCGCTTCGCCCATCCTGGCGCGGCTCGACCCAGCTTCGCTTCGGCCGCCCTGCGGCCTCCGCTCGCGTCATCCAGACCCCCCGAGCAAACCCTGGCTCTCTCCGGAGCGGCTCCCTCCCCCCGGCCCGCACGGGCCCGCGCAAATCAGCCACATTATCGGGGGCAAGGGCGCGGATGTAAACTGCGAGTTTTTTGTGACGGCGCGCCGTCGGCGCGCCGCCCGAAAGGGCGCTGCGGGCGTCGTGGTGGATTGGGCAGGAGATGCCCCACGCCTGCTCGTGGAGAATGGCATCTCCGGCCTGAGCCTTTCCCCGCCGCGGGGCACGCGGTGGACGGGACGGGGTGAGGCGACGGATCTCAGGCTCCACCTCAGTCAGGCCGTCGCCGCTGGATTGTGTGGGTCGGGACGACGGGAGCGGAGAACGCGAGGGGTTCGCAGCGACCTGGGCCGAAGCCGACCAGGATGGAGGAAGGCGCGAGGCGGCGGCACGGTGGCTGTGCCGCCGGGCCAAGAAGTCAGAAACGGCCGGTGATGACGGCAGCTTCTCAGGAACCGAGGTCCCGACCCAACCACCAAAGGGGTCGCGTGCCCACCCACGGGGCGCGCGGATTCAGCGGGTGCCCCATCTTCCCCCATCACCATGGCTGCTGACGCAGCCCGTCAACCAGCCCGGAGCCGCGCGATCACCGCATCGGTGACGTCCGTGGTGCTCGCGCGGCCCCCCAGGTCCGGCGTCCGCGGCGCCTGCGGGTCCGCCAGGACCGCGGTGACCGCTCGCTCGATCGCCCTGCCCCACCCTGCCACGCCATTGTGCTCACAGAGCATGCCCGCACTCAGTATGGCGGCCAGCGGGTTGGCGATCCCCTTGCCGGCGATGTCCGGGGCCGAGCCGTGCACCGGCTCGAAGACGCCGGGGGCGCCGCCGTCCGGGTTGATCTCGGCGCTGGCGGCCAGGCCCAGGCCGCCCGTGATCCCGGCGCCAAGGTCGGTCAGGATGTCGGCGAACAGGTTGCTGGCCACGACGATCTGAAAGCGCCCCGGGTCGCGGACCAGGTGCATGGCCATCGCGTCGACCAGGTAGGTGTCGACCTCGACGTCCGCGTACTCCCGGCGCAGCTCGCCCCAGATCTGGTCCCAGAACACGGCGCTGAAGTTCAGGGCGTTGCCCTTGCTGACGCTGGTCAGCTTCCGGCCCGTCCGGCGCGCCAGCTCGAAGCCGTAGCGCAGCACCCGTGTGATGCCCACGCGCGAGAAGGCGCTGTGCTGGAGGACCAGCTCGCGCGGCGTGCCCGCGTAGAAGCGGGCGCCCTGGCCCGAGTACTCGCCCTCCGTGTTCTCGCGGATGAACGTGATGTCGATCGAACGCTCGCCCGGCCCATAGCCGCGCAGGGGGCAGGGCACGCCCGGCAGCGTCCGCGCCGGCCGCAGGTTGACGTACAGGTCGAAGACCTGGCGCATGGGCAGCAGCAGGCCCCAGAGGGTGATGTGGTCGGGCACCCTGGGATCGCCGACGGCGCCGAGCAGCACCGCGTCAAACGCGCGCAGCGTGTCCGTGAAGCCCTCGGGCGCCATCCGGCCCTGCTCCAGGTAGAACCCCGTGCCCCAGGGGAACTCGGCGAACTCCAGGCGCGGCCCGCCGCCCGCCGCCTCCAGGGTCTGCAGCACGCGGACGGCCTCCCCGGTCACCTCGGGCCCGATGCCGTCGCCGGCGATGACTGCGATCTTCATGTGCGCAGCGCCCCCCGCGGGGAGAGATGCGGCGGGCCGGGCGGCGACTCCTGCCGCCCGGCCCGCCTACCCGCGTCTGCGGGCCGGACGGCAGGTGCCACCGGCGCCCGCCGGCTCACCGCACCAGCAGCCGCAGCAGCTCGATGAGGGCGGCGACCTGCTCCGGGCTGAGGCGGCGGGCGACAGCCAGCAGGCCCTGGAGGTCAGGGCGGTCCGCGCCGCCGCCGCCCTGGCCGGCAAGCGGCGTTCCCGCCAGCAGGTCGGCGAGGGTGACCTCATAGACGTCGGCGAGCTCGCGCAGCATCTGCAGGCTGGGCTGGCGCTCGCCGCGCTCGTACTTGCCGATGGTGGAGAAGTGCCGCCCCGTGCGGCGCTCCACCTCGTAAAGGCTCATCCGGCGGCTCTTGCGCAGCTCGCGCAGCCGGCGGCCCAGGTCCAACCCGCGCCCTCCCAGGCGCTACCTTCCGCCCGGCGGGTGCGCGGAACCTGGAGCCGTCGCGGGGCCCGACCGGAGCCGCTGCGTCTACATCCGCTCGGGGGCGCTGACTCCGAGGAGACCGAGGGTCTCGACCAGGACGGCGCGGGCGGCCTCGGCCAGCAGCAGGCGCGCCGCCGCGGTGGGCGCCGCCTCGCCGATCACGCGGCACTGCACGTAGAAGTTGTGGAACCGCTCGGCCAGCACGCGCGCGTATGTGGTGACGCGGTGCGGGGCCCGCGCCTCGGCGGCCGCGCGGACCTCCTCCGGCAGCTCGGCCATCGCCAGCATCAGGGCGGCCTCCGCGGGGTGCTGGAGGGCGTCCCCCGCCACCTCCGAGGGCGCCGGCACCGCCAGCCCCGCCTCGGCGGCCTGGCGCAGCAGGCTGCAGATGCGCGCATGCGCGTATTGCACGTAGTAGACGGGGTTCTCCGAGGCCTGGCGCGTCGCCAGGTCGATGTCGAAGTCCATGTGCGTGTCGATCGTCCGCATCAGGAAGAAGAAGCGGGCGGCGTCGGTCCCGACCTCGTCCAGGAACTCGTCCATGGAGATGAAGGTCCCGCCGCGCTTGCTCATCCGCACGGTCTCGCCGCCGCGGACCAGCCGCACCAGCTGGTTGAGCAGCACCTCGAGCCGGTCCACCGGCAGGCCAAGGCCCTCCAGGCCGGCCCGCACCGACGCCACGTCCCCGTGGTGGTCCTGCCCCAGCACGTCGATCAGCACATCGTAGCCGCGCCCGAACTTTTCCGCGTGGTAGGCGATGTCGGGCACCCGGTACGTGAACTCCCCGTCCCGCTTGACCAGCACCCGGTCGTCGTTGTCCCCGAACGCCGTGCTGCGCAGCCACAGGGCCCCGTCGCGCTCGAAGGTGTGCCCGGCGGCGCGCAGCGCCGCCACCACGCGTTGAGGCTCCCCCAGCTCGCGGATCCGCGACTCATGCGCGTAATGCTGAAAGACCACGCCGAATCGCGCCAGGCTCTCCTTCTGCTGGAGGAGAATCCGCTGGACGGCGAACCGCGCGTATTCTTCAACCGGCGCATCCGTTGGATGCGCCGTCGCGAACTCCTCCGCCAGCGGGATCAGGTACTCGCCAGGGTAGCCGCCCTCCGGCAGCTCCAGCTCGCCGCCCTGCAGCTCCACGACGCGGGCGCGCAGCGACTCCCCCAGCCGCCGGAACTGGCCGCCGGCGTCGTTCACGTAGTACTCGGACTCGGCCCGCCAACCGGCCGCGTTCAGGCACCGCACCAGCGCATCCCCGAAGGCGGCGGCGCGGCAGTTCACCACGTTCAGCGGTCCCGTGGGGTTGGCGCTGACGAACTCCACCAGGACGCGGCGCCCGCCGCCCACAGCCGAGCGGGCGTAGGCGCCGTGGGCCGTTCTCACCTCGCCCAGCACGGGGAGGAGCCAGCCCGGCCGCAGGAAGAGGTTGATGAAGCCCGGTCCCGCGACCTCCGCGCGCCCAAGGGGCAGGGCGGCCGCCGCCGCGGGCCCCGGCAGCTGCGCGACAATGGCCTCCGCGACCTGGCGGGGCGGGCGCCGGGCCACGCTGGCCATGGCCATGGCCAGGTTGCAGGCGAGGTCGCCGTGGGCCCCCTCGCGCGGCCGCTGGACGACGAATGCGGGCAGCGTAACGTTCGGGAAGGCCGCCGCCGCGGCGGCGGCCAGCGAATCCCGCGCCTTCTGCTGGATCTGCGCCAGGATCGCCATCAGCGCGCCCCCATCCAGGCCGCCAGTCCACCGCGGTGGCTTGCGGTGCAACCGCGGCAAGGGCCCGGCGAAGCGCTCGCCGCGACGCCGAGCGCCATCAGCGCGCACCCACCGTCAGGATCAGCTCGCGCACGACCTTTGCGGCCAGGATGGCCGTGATGCCGCCCGGGTCGTGGGCCGGGGACAACTCGACCACATCGGCCGCGACCACGTCCACGTCCCGCAGCGCGGCCACCGCGGCCAGCAGCTCGCGGGAGTCGATCCCGCCCGGCTCCGGGGTGCCCGTGCCAGGGGCGAACGCGGGGTCCGCGACGTCGATGTCGATCGTCACGTACACCGGCTGGCCGCGCAGGGCGTCCACCGCCTGGCGCAGCGGCGCCAGCACCTCGAACGGGTGCAGGTCCGCCGCGTAGGCCGCCTCCTCGGCGGTGGCCGAGCGGATGCCGAACTGGTGGATGCGCGCGCGGCCGAGGCGTTCGGCGCACAGCCGCATGACGGAGGCGTGCGAGTAGCGCAGGCCGAGGTATTCGGCCCGCAGGTCGGCGTGGGCGTCCAACTGGATCACGTGCAGGTCGGGGTGCCGGTCCGCGGCCGCCTTCACCAGCGGCCACGTCGCCAGGTGCTCGCCGCCCAGGGCCACCGGCAGCTGGCCGGCCGCCAGGATGCCACGCGCCCTCGCCTCAAGCGCGTCCAGCGAGCCCTCCACGACGCCCGGCGCGAGCTCGACGTCACCCAGGTCCGCGAAGCGGACCTCCGCCAGGCTGCGCCCGAGGGCGAGGCTCCACTCCTCCAGCACGTCGGACGCGGCCCGGATGGCAGCCGGGCCGAAGCGGGCGCCTGGCCGGAAGCTGGTCGTCACGTCGAGCGGCGCGCCGAACAGACAGATCCGAGCGCCGTCGGCCGCACCGCTGCCGAGAAAAGCCCTCAAGCAAGGGCCTCCCGCAAAAAGGCCGGCAGGGCGAACGCCGCCCGGTGGACGTCGGGGGTATAGAAGCGGAGGCCGGCCGGCGCTGGCCGGACCGGGGCGCTGGGGTCAGGGCCGAGGCTTGCCACCGTGTACGACCAGGTCCCGCTCGGGTACGTGGGCACGGGCCCGAGGTAGGTGCGCACGTCGGGGAAGCCGGCGGCCATGCCCGCCCGCACCCGCCGCAGCACGTCCAGGTTGTAGAACGGCGACTCGCTCTGGGCCACGACCATCCCGCCCGGGCGCAGGGCCGCGGCGGCCGTGCGGTAGAAGGCGGGCACGAAGAGCCCCTCGCCGGGACCCACCGGCTCGCTGCTGTCGATGTAGATCAGGTCGAACGCTTGGCGCTGCTGCGCCACGAACGCGATCCCGTCGGCGATGTGGACGGTGACGCGCGGGTCGTCGAGCGACCCGGCCAGGGCCGGAAAGTACCGGCGGGAGGCGGTCACGACCGCCTCATCGATCTCGCAAAGGTCCACCGCCAGCCCGTGCCGCAGCAGTTCGCGCACCAGCCCCCCGTCGCCGCCGCCGATGACCAGCGCCCGGCGAGGCATATCGTGGCTGCTCGCCGCGACGTGCGCCAGCATCTCGTGGTAGCAGTGCTCGTCCAGGTCCGTGGTCTGCACGAACCCGTCCAGGGCCAGCAGGTGCCCGTGCGAGGGCGTGTCCACGACGACGACGTCCTGGAAGGCGCTGCGCGCGCGGTGCAGCACCCCGCTCACCCGCACGCCCAGGCGCAGGTCCTCGGTCTGCTGCTCCGTGAACCAGATCTCATCGCCCATGCTCAGTACCAGAGCACGGCGGCCGCGATGACCGCCCCCGTGCGCACCACCCGGTGCTCCACCCCAAGCACGTGCACCGAGGCGAGGGTCTTGCCGCGCATGGCGAAGCCCTCGCGCACCATCAGTCCGACGCGCTCCTCGGCCTCCGCGCGCCCGCAGTGCCCCTCGAACTCCATGATCACGCCATAGTCGTCGGCCGAGAAGCCGACGCCGATGGCGGCCGCGATGGTCCGCCCCGGCTCCTCGCAGGTGAGCGTCCCGAACGCCGTCGGCGTCAGGGACCCGGGCGGGACATCGAACCCGTCCTCGAGCACGCAGCCCGGCGGCAGGATGCTGCTCACCTTGAGCAGGTTGAGGTTGCCGATGCCGGCCGCGAGGAGGGCGCCATCGAACGCGTTGAGTGGCGTGGCGCCTTCGCATGCGCCGGCGGCCAGCTTGACCTTGCGCGGGGTGGGCAGCATGGGCGGATCGTGCCTCCTTCTGGCGCGGAGCCTGCAGGGGAAGCGCGGGTCCTGCGGGTCCTGCGGGTCCTTTTAAGGAAGCGCGGGTCGTCCCACGCGCACGCGGGTCCTAAGGAGTCGCGGGTCGTCCCGCGCGCACGCGGGCTAAAAGTTACCCGACCATTATAGCCGCCCGCGCGGAGGCGGCGATGGCTTCCCAGTCGTAGAGCATGGGCAGCAGGCGGTGGTCGTGCCAAGCGTCTGCCTGACCCGGCACCGCCCAGCCGGACCGCCCCCAGTCGTCCAGGTCGAACACGTACCGGGCCACGGAGGCGCCCAGCACCGCGAAGTCGGCGCCCGTCGCGAAGCTGGCGGCCTGCACGGTGTCGGAGTCGCCGGCCATCCCGCGCGGCCGCGGCGTGAGGGCGGGCAGGCCGAGCGGGTGCTGGGGCGCCAGCTTGTGAACATCGCGCCACACCCAGCGCTCCGCGTCGGGGCCGTACGCGCGCGCCAGCCGGTCCATGCCCCGGCGCAGGGACTCGGAGAGCAGCTCGGGCCAGGTCCGCCCGTCCGGCAGCAGCCCGCCCCTGGCGTCGAGATGCGCCTGGCGCAGGGCCTGGCGGCGGACCCGGGCCAGCATGGCGCGCCCGCCGACATTGGCCGGTGAGAGGCATTCTTGCAGGAGGGGGCCAAGGATCGGCTCCGCGACAAGCAGCGCCAGCTCGTCGCGGAGGGCATTGTAGACGGTGGGCGCCACGTCGTCGGCCCTCACGGTCCCGTCCCAGGCGGCCAGGATCTCGCGCCCGGGGCCCTGGATCTTGGGCAGCAGGCCGAGGAGCTCCTGCGCCGCGGGCGAGCGCACGTCCGCGTGGACATCGGTCAGGGCGGCGGCCGTCCACGCCGAGTCGTTCGTGAGGCGCGCCGCGATGCGTCGCGCCCGATCGTCCGCCGCGAAGGTCAGCCCGAGGTAGTGCGGGTAATCCGAGCCGACCACCCGGTTGTTGGCGGTGACCAGCCAGCCCTCGGGCGGGTTGCTCGTGTGCGGCATCTCATCATAGGGGATGGTCCCCTGCCACTCATGCTCGCCGGTCCAGCCCGGCACCGGCACCCAGCCGTTCAGCCGTGCCCGTATGGGCACGACCCCGCGTGTCCTGTAGGCGATGTTGCCGTCCACGTCGGCCGTCAGCAGGTTGTTGACGGGATCGACCCAGTCGCGCATGACCTCGTCGAACGCCGCGCACGAGCCGGCCCGCAGCATGGGGCGCAGGCAGCGCCAGCCGGCATAAAGGTTGGCCGTGTAGGCGAAGGCGATCCCCGGCAGGACGAGGGGCCCGTGATGGGTGCGCTCCACCGTGATGGGTTCATCCGGACCGCCCTTGACGCGCAAAACCTCCCGCGACACGGCGAGGGGCCGCCACTGGCCGCGGAACTCGTACTCCCCCGGCCGCAGGCGCTCAACGTACAGGTCCTGCGTGTCCGCGCCCGTGTGGGTGATGCACCAGGCCACGCGCGGGTTGTGCCCGAAGTGCGGCAGGCCCGGCACCCCGGCGAAGGAGAGGCCGATGGCGTCGAACTCGTCGCACGCGACGTGGATCTGGTGGTAGACGTTCGGTACCTCGACCGCACGGTGGGGGTCGCCGGCCAGCAGGGGCTTTCCGGAGCGGGTGCGCACGCCCGAGACGGCCCAGTTGTTGCTGCCGTCGTGCTCCGTCTCGGGGAAGGCCGCCCGCAGGTAGTCGAGGTCGGCAGCCAGGTTGGCCTGGGTGATGGCCTCGTCGGCGCCCGGGGGTAGGATCAGCCGCTCCTCGGGCGTGAGCGGCGCCATCAGCTTCATGAGGGCGACGGGCCCGACGGCCGCCGCCACGCGACCGCGCCAGAGCTTTGCCTGCCACACGCCCATCAGCACGTGGCGGGCCTTGAAGACCGCCATGCTGTCCTGCGGGGTCCATGCCTCCGGGCGCGCCTCGTATTCCGGCGGCAGCTCCTGCGTCTGCGCCAGATAGGCGTTCACCCCTGCCGCGTACGCGTCGAACATCTCACGCGCCTCGTCGGGCAGGTCGTGGTACTCGGCCGCGACGGTCGCGCCCACGCCCAGCCGCCGCCAGAGCCGGTCCTGCGGGAGTCCAGCCTCGCCCGCGATCTCGGCCCAGCGGCCGTGGGCGCGGTGCCGGTCGGCATCCATCTGGAACAGCCGGTCCTGCGCGTGCACCCAGCCCTGGCCGAAGAAGGCGTCGGCCGCGGTGTGCCCGCGGACGTGGGCGATGCCGTCCGGATCGCGGAAGATCTCGGCCATTTGCGTATACCTCCCGCCCGCACTGGGCACGCGTAGCCTTATGCGCAACCGTTGGCCGTCCTGGTTCTGGACACCGGCGCCCGCCCGACCGCCACGGCTCTGGGTGCGGCGCCTCGGATGGGGCGTCATCGCCGCGATCGCCGTTGCCGTCGGGCTGGTGGCGGCCTTGCCGCTCCGCGGCACCGCCGCCGCCAGCCCCACCATCATCTACGATGACCGCGGCCGCGTCCTGGCGAGCCTCTTCCCGCAAAACCGCGTCCCGGTGACGCTGGCGCAGGTGCCGCCGGTGATGCAGCACGCCGTCATCGACGCCGAGGACCGCGACTTCTACGTGGAGTTCGGCATCAATCCGCGCTCGATCCTGCGGGCGGCCCTGGTGGATCTCCGCGCACACCGGATCATCGAGGGCGGCAGCACCATCGCCCAGCAGCTGGCCAAGACCCTGTTCCTCACGCCCGCCCGCACCTTCGCGCGGAAGGCTGAGGAGTTGGCCTACACGCTCAAGCTGGAGGCCACCTACAGCAAGCCCCGGATCCTGCAGATGTACCTGAACGCCGTGTACTTCGGGGACGGGGCCTACGGCATCGGCGCGGCGGCCGAGACGTACTTCGGAAAGCCGATCCAGGACATCACCCTGCCGGAGGCGGCGCTGCTGGCTGGCCTGATCCGGGCGCCGGAGACCTACGACCCGTACCTCCACCCGCAGGCGGCCCGGCAGGTGCGCGGCATCGTGCTCGACAGCATGGTCGCGGCGGGAGCCATCACGCGGGCCGAGGGGGCCGCCGCCGCCGCGCAGCCGCTCGGTGTGGTGGCGCCCAGGCCGAAGGCATCCAGCGAGCGCAGCTACCTGATCAGCTACATCCTCGGCCAGGTGACCGCCGCCCATCCGGACCTTGCGGCAAGCATCCGGCGCGGGGGTTACCGAATCTTCACGACCATCGACCTGTCCATGCAGAAGGCGGCCGAGCAGGACTTCGCCCGCTACATGCCGCCGGGAAAGGAGGGTGCCTCCGGCATCCTCCAGCCGGAGGGGGCGCTGGTGGCCATCGACCCCCAGACGGGCGGCATCCGCGCCATGATCGGCGGGCGCGGCAATCCCGGCGACACCTTCAACCGCGCCGTCAACGCCCACCGGCAGCCGGGATCGACATTCAAGGCCTTCCTCTATGCCGCCGTGGTGTCCTCGGGCTACACCGTCGTCGACCGCCAGCTGGACTCCGCCGTCAGCTACCCCGGCGCCAACGGCGGCGTCTACCGGCCGACCGACTACGGCAGCCAGCCCTACCTGAACAAGGAGGTCACGGTCCGCGAGGCCCTGGCCATCTCCGACAACGTCGTGGCCATCAAGTGGGCGAACCTCATCGGGCCGGAGCGGGTCATCCAGGTCGCGCGGCGCATGGGGATCACCAGCCCTCTGCAGCCGACCCTGCCCCTGGTGCTCGGCGCGTACAGTGTGACGCCGCTGGAGCTGGCGGACGCGTATGTGCCCCTGGCCAACCAGGGCAGGGCGGTCGCACCGTGGTCCATCCGCGCCGTGGTGGCCCCCGACGGCCAGCCGGTGCCCATGCCACCCCCGCCCAAGGCGCGGCAGGCCCTGAGCCCCGGCGTCGCCTACATCGTGACCTCGCTGCTGGAGAGCGTGCTGAAGCAGGGCACGGGCAGGGGGCTGCTGCCGATCCTCGACGGCCGCCCGGCCGCCGGCAAGACGGGCACCACCGACCAGCAGAAGGACGCGTGGTTTGTGGGCTACACCACGAGCCTGGTCACGGCCGTGTGGGTGGGTGACGACCACCCCCAGCCCATGAGCAACGGCTACGGCAGCCAGCTCGCCGGACCCGTGTGGGCGCACTTCATGGCCGACGCGGAGCGCGGCACGGAGATCAGCGACTGGCCGCAGCCGGGCGACGTGGTGACGGTGAAGGTGTCGGCCGACGACGGGCTGCTGCCCAACCCGACCTCGCCGATCGTGCCGGAGGTGTTTCTGCGGGGCACGGCGCCGACGGCGACCAGCCCGATCCTGAGCAAGAGCGCCCCGCCGGCGCCCGTCGGCCTGCCGGGCGACATCCTGAACCCGCCGGAGGCGTGGCCGCCCCCGCCCCTGCAGCCGGCTGGCGTGGCCCCCGTGGCACAGGTGCCTTTGGAGTAGGAAGATTGCATCCCGCGGGCCGATGGCATCGCGCAAACCTGCCGCCGTCCCTGGCTCCGGCATCCATGGCTCCGGGGCCGCGCGAATCGCGCGGCCCCTTGACCCTCTCGCCGCTTGCCTCGGCGCTTGCCTCGGCGCTTGCCTCGGCGCTTGCTCCATCCTGGCGCGCCTCAGCCCAGCTTCGCTCTCGCCGCTTCGCGGCTTTCGCTCGCGTCGTCCAGACCCATCCTGGCGCGCCTCGGCCCAGCTTCGCCTGCGCCGCTCACGCGGCTCCGGCTCGCGGCATCCGGACCTACCCGCCCGTCGTGGTGTTCGAGGTGGGGGCCTGCTCGGTCAGGGTGACCTTCGCCGAGATCGTCTTGCCCCCGCGCAGGAGGCCGAGCGTGATCGTCGTGCCGGGCTCGTACTTGTTGACGTCGGCGATCACGTCGTCGATGGTCTGCACGGTCTGGCCGTTCACCGACACGATCTGGTCACCGACCTGCAGGCCGGCCTTGGCGGCCGGGACGCCGGGCACGATCGAGGCGATCGTCACCGGCACCGACTGGCCGGGCAGGTTCTGCTGCGGGCTCGACAGGGTCACGCCGATGTAGCCGCGGCGCACGTGGCCGTACTTCACGAGGTCGGAAATCACGTGCTCGACCGTGTTGCTCGGGATGGCGAAGCCGATACCCGAGGCCGGGACGCCGGGCTCGGCCTGGACCGTCTTGTACGCGGTGATGCCGACGACCTGGCCCAGCGAGTTCAGCAGGGCGCCGCCGCTGTTGCCGGGGTTGATGGCGGCATCGGTCTGGATGACCTGCGTGACGCGCTGGTTCGTGGCGCCGGTGGTGCCGGGGGGCGCGAACCCGTACGACTGGTTGCGGATGCCGCTGATGACGCCGGTCGTGACGGAGTCGGTCAGGTTGGTGCCAAGCGGGTTGCCGATGGCGATGGCCATCTGGCCGGGCACGAGCTTGGCCGAGTCGCCGAAGGTGGCCACGGGCAGCGGCTTGCTGTAGTTCACCTTGATGACCGCAAGGTCGGTCGGCGCGTCCTCGCCGACGATGGTCGCCGGCAGGGCGGTGCCGTTGCTCAGCACGACGGTCAGCTTGCTCGCGCCGTACACCACATGGTCGTCCGTGACGATGTACCCGCGGGAGTCGAAGATGATGCCCGAGCCGGAGGCCTCCGACTGCTGGGTGCCGCCGTAGAACGACTGCTGCGTGCTCTGGTTGATGACCAGCACGATCGACGGGCTCACCTTGGCCGCGACGGCCACGGCCGGCGAGTCGTTCAGGGACGGGCTCTGCGCCACGCTGACCGTCGGCGGCGCCACCTCCGTGGCGAAGCGCGGGGAGAGCTGCGGCGCCGCGTAGGCAACCACCAGGCCCCCGACGATGGCCGAGATCAGGGCGAGGGCGACCGTGGCGGCAACGCCACGCCGGCGCCGGGGCGGCTGCGGGGGCGGCGGGGACGGGGTGCCATAGCCGGAGCCGCCGCCCGACCACCCGCCGCCGGAGGGCTCCCGCGGGGGCGCACCCCGGGCGTCGCCGGGCTGCCCCTGCGGCTGCGCGGCCGCCTGGGCGGCGGGCGGAACGGCCGCGGGCACGGGCACCGCCGAAGCCGCGGGTGCCAGGGAAAGTCCTGGCTCGGACGCGGATTTCCCCCCGGGCGCGGGTTCAGCGGCCGGGGCCGCGTCGGGCGCCTGACCGGATGGTTCCGCTGCGGGCGTCCAGGGCCATGCGCGCCCAGGCTCGGCCGGCTGCGCGCCAGGCTGGCCGGCCCCGGCCTCCCGGGCCTCGTCGTTCACATCGCCGTCATTGCCGTACTGTGCCATTTCATGCTCGTCCATTGGGCCCACCCTCCACTGGATTGCGATCCGCTGGCCGCTGCCGCGCCGGGGAGGGTGCCGGGAGCCTTCTACGGCTCGCGCCGCACCTGCCCCCCCAGGGCGAGGAGCTTGCCCGCGATGTCCTCGTAGCCTCGGTCCACGTGCTCGCAGCCGCCGACGTCGGTCGTCCCGTCCGCGCCAAGCGCCGCCACGATCAGCGCCGCTCCGGCACGGAGGTCGGTGGCCTGGACGGGCGCCCCGCTGAGGCGCGGCACACCCTCGATGAAGGCGGTCCGCCCCTCGACGCGGATGTGGGCACCCATCCGCTTGAGCTCCTCCACGTGCTTGAAGCGCCCGTCCCAGATGCTCTCGGTCACCACGCTGTTGCCCTCGGCGGACGCCAGGCACGCCGTCATCGGCTGCTGGGCGTCGGTCGGAAAGCCGGGGTAGGGCAGCGTCTTCACGGTCACGGCCCGCAGGCGGCCGCGGGCGGCGGCCCGGACGGCATCCCCGTCCTCCTCCACCGCGACCCCCGCCTCGCGCAGCTTGGCCGCGACAGGTTCCAGGTGGCGCGGGATCACGCCCTCCACGGTCACATCCCCGCCGCTGGCGGCTGCGGCCAGCAGCCACGTGGCGGCCTCGATCTCGTCGGCGATGATGGCGTGCTCCACGCCGTGCAGGCGGTCCGTGCCATGGATCCGGATGGCGTCCGTGCCCGCGCCCACCACGTGGCCGCCCATCGCGTTCAGCAGCGTCGCCAGGTCCACCACGTGCGGCTCCTTGGCCGCATTCTCGATCACCGTGGTTCCCTCGGCCCGGCACGCGGCGAGCATCAGGTTGATCGTCGCGCCGACGCTCGTCACGTCCAGGTAGATCCGGGCGCCGAGGAGCCGCCGGGACCGGGCCCGCGCCCGCACGACCCCGTGCGAGATGTCGACCTCCGCGCCCAGGGCCCGCAGGCCCTTGATGTGCTGGTCGATCGGCCGCGGCCCGATGTCGCAGCCGCCCGGCAGCGGTACCTCGGCTTCCCCCTGTCTCGCGAGCAGGACGCCGAGCAGGTAGTACGAGGCGCGCATCTGCGTGATGCGGTCATAGGGAACGGCCCTGGGATCCACGCGCTCCGCCTCGATCAGAAGCCCTCCGTCCGCCCCCTCCACGCGCGCCCCCATGGCGCGCAGGATCGCGACGTAGGCGGCCACGTCCCCGATATTGGGGATGTTGTCGAGCCGGGTGGGACCGTCGGCCAGCAGCGCCGCCGGGATCACGGCCACGGCCGAGTTTTTGCGGCCGGAGACGCGCACCTGGCCGAAGAGCGGATGACCGCCCTGGATCGACAGCTTTGCCAACCCGTGGGACCCCCCACCCACGTCCTGCCCTGGGGCCGCGCGGCGGGCCCTCAACTCGGGCCCGGCACCAACGTTCCCGTATAGGCGTTGACGTAATATAAAGATCCGTCCGCCAGCTCGACGCGCCAAGCGGGAACCGTTGGCCAGGCGGCATTGGCGGGATATGTCGCCGCGACGTAGCCGAGGACGACGGCGTCGACCAGCAGGGGGACGGACGCCGTGGCGCCCTGCGCGTCCGCCAGGTCCCGCAGCGCCTCGGCCGGATCCAGGATCGGGCGCGGGCTCTGCGCCGGGCCGATCACGTTCGCCCAGAGGCAGCTGGCGGAAAGGACGCCCGCGCCGTCGACCAGCACGTCGCAGTGGCCGTTGAAGACAGGCTGGCCCTCGTAGCGCTGGGTGTACGCCACGGACCACGCCCCGTCGCGCTGGCTGTACGCGATGTGGTCGTAGACCAGGTCGCTCGGCGCAAGCGCCATCCGCGCCACGAACCCGTCGGCCACAAAGCGCGCCTGGCCCGCGGTCGGGGGCGTCGCCGACGAGGGCGCGGCCCGCACCCGCTGATAGAGAAGCGCGTCGTTCGCCGACTGCACCGTGCCCGTGCGCCCCGCGTAGGTCATGATACTGCCCTGTGGCTCCACCTGAAAGTCGGACCCCAGCAGGTGGCTGGCGATGGCAGCCACGTCCGGCTTGCGCAACGCGATGGTGAGGGTCGGCAGCCGCGAGGGCGCCGTCGGCAGAACGCCCTCCTCCAGGCGCACGGCGGCACCCGTGACGTTGACATCACCCAGCGTGACCGGGCTGACGGCCGGAGCGGGCGCCACGGCCGTGGCCTGCCCCGCGTACAGGCGCCAGCCCAAGAAGGCGTCAAGCAGCAGGAACACGGCGATCATCACGGCCTTGGCCTGCTCCCAGCGCACCGCCCTAGCTCCCGCTCGGGCGCAGGACGTCGACCGTCGCGCCGCTGCTGGCCGAAAGGGCGACAATGCTGCCGTCCTGCAGCTCGACGCCCCAGACCGGAACCCAGAGCTTGCCGTCGGCGCTTGGGACATAGGCCGGGAACACGTCGACCACTACCTTGTCCGAGGCCGATGCCGCCGGGGGCCAGGCGGCGGCCAGGTCGGCCAGGGCCCTGGACGCCGGCAGGAAGGCCTGCGGAGCCTGCTCCTGCTGGGCCACGACGACGGCGCGGGTGTAGCCGAGCACGCCCGGCGCGCCCACCTGGGCGGCAATGGGCGCTGGTTCGGCAAGGAGCGGCAGCCCGTGCCACCGCTCGGTGAAGGTGATGCGGTAGCCGACGTTGGCCCCCTCGCCGCCGTGCAGGCTGAACGACCCGGGCTCGGGGATGGCCGCCAGGTCGAAGAGCAGGCCGGTGGGCGGCCAGCCGCCGGCCTGATCGACGAAGTCGGCGACCGTCTGGAGGGCCTGGCCCGGGCCTTCCGTGTCCACGGCGGGCGGTGCCCCGACGGCGAACTGCAGCGTGCCGTCGCCGCCGAGGTGCAGCTCCGCGAGGCCGTCGCTGTAATTCTGCAGGCCGTCCGGGCCCACCGGTGTGCGCCGCACGCTGGCGGCCGGCGGGAAGAGGGCGGCCACCATGCCGCTCGCGTCGATGGCCTCCGGCTTGACCACCACGCTGCCGCGCGCGAAGCCGGGCACCGGTACGTCGATGCCGGGGCGCAGGCCAAGGCCCGCGACGGGTGCAAGCGGCCCCACCTCATAGTCCAGCGGCTGCGTCCTCAATGCGGCGAGGTCTGAGGCGAGCGTGCGCATGGCGGCAGACGGCCGGACGCTGTATTCGGCCGCGTCAACCCCCGCATAGCGGCAAACGGTTGCGCCGATGGCGGCGGGGGCGGGCTGGCCGGAGGCGGCCGGCACGATCAGCAGGCGGTCGATCGCGGGGCTGGCACCTGCGCTGGCCGAGCTGGTGCCGCCCAGGCCCCACACAGAAGCCCATGTCGACCAGCTGAGCCGCTCGCCCAGCGCCAACTCCAAGCTGACGGGCGCCTTTTGGGTCAGGGCCGCGCAGGCCTGGGCGCCCTTCAGGGTGGTCGCGCCCCCCGGCGGGCTCAGGTCGGGCAGGACGCGAAGCGCGTCGGACCAGATCGCACTGTACCGGGGATCGCCCGGGTCCGCCAGGACGGCGCTGCGCGCTGCGCCGAAATGCACGATCATGCGCCAGGGCTGCGCGAGGTCTGCGGTCGAGAGGCCGGCGACGGTGCCGGCGATCGGGTAGCGGTAGGCGCCCACGAGGGGCGCCTGCACGGCGCGGTCCGGCGCCCAGAGGCGCGCGGCCAGCAGCAGGCTGCCGGCGACCAGCAGGCCGAGGACGACGGTGGTCACATGCCTCACTCTTGCGCACCGGCCGCCGGCGCCGGCGCGGGAGCGGCGGGCAGCGTGAACGTCACCACGGTGCCCTCGCCGACCGCGCTCTCCAGGCGGATGTCCCCGCCGTGCGCCTCGACGATCTCCTTGGCGATGGAGAGGCCGAGGCCGGTGCCGCCGTGCTCGCGGGCGCGCGAAGCCTCCACGCGGTAAAGGCGCTCGAACACGTGCGGCACGTCGGCGGCGGGGATCCCGACTCCCGTGTCGGCCACGGCGCAGGCCACGCCGTCAGGATGGGGCCGCACGCGGATGGTGATCCGGCCGCCCGTCGGCGTGAAGTCGATGGCGTTCTCCAGGAGGTTGCTGAGAACCTGGAGGATGCGGTCGGGGTCGCCCCAGGCGGCCGGGGTGCCGGTGGCCATCTCCTGGCCGACCAGCAGGCCCCGGCTGTGGATCCGCCCCTCGACCCTCCGCACGGCCTCGGCGGAAACCTCCTCCAGCCGGAAGGCCCGCGGCCGCCATGGGGCGTGGCGCGGCTCGAGCTCCGTCAGCTGCAGCAGGTCGGCGATCAGCCGGACCATGCGGTCGGTCTCGGCGAGGATCACGCCGAGGAAGCGGGCGCCGGTGTCGCGGTCGTCCAGGGCCCCGTCGAGCAGGCTCTCCGCGTACGACTTGATCGCGGTGAGCGGCGTGCGCAGCTCATGGGATACATTGCCCACGAACTCGCGCCGCTGGGCGTTCAGCCGCTCCTGCTCCGTGGCGTCGGCGAAGACGACGACCCAGCCGTCCGCGGCGCCATCGTCGGCCCGCAGCTGGGCGATCCGGGCGATCAGGACGCGGCCGTCGAGCGGCATGTCGACGCGGACGGCCCGGCCATCGCCCCCGCCGCCGAGGACCACCTCCGCCACCGCCGCGGGCACCACCTCCTGAAGCGGCCGGCCGACGGCCTCCGGCCCGACGGCGAGCAGGCGGGCGGCGGCCGGATTGCAGAGGCCCACACTGCCGTCCGCTCCGGCCGCCACGATCCCGTCCGCCATGTGGGCGAGGATGGCGTCGGCTTTGCGCTTCTCGGCCGAGATCTCGCCCAGGGTCTCGCGCAGCCGCTGGGACATGTGGTTGAACATCGAGGCCAGGGCGCTGAGCTCGTCGTCGCCGCGGACCTGGATGCGGCGATCGAAGCGTCCCGCGGCCAGCTCCGCCGCCCGTGCCGTCAGCTCGGCCAGCGGGCCCGTGATGGTGCGGGCGAGCAGGAGCGTGACGATGGCCACGACGGCAAGCGCGGCGGCCGCCGTCCGCGCCAGGATCGCCCGGATGCTGGCCAGGGTCTGGGCGATGCTGTCCAGGCTACCGCGGGCCCACGCGCAGCCCACCAGGCGCCCCCCGGAGAGCACGGGCACCGCCACGCCCACGTACGGCTGGTGCGTCGCCGCGTCGGTGAACCGCGAGACGAGCTGCTTGCCGTCCAGGCAGTCGGCGATGGTGGCGTTGGCGCGCAGGCTCGCCCCCGCGCTGGGCGGCCCGCCCGGGCTGTTGGTGGCCACGACGCGTCCCGCGGTGTCGACCACGATGACGCTCTGCTGCGGGTCGCCGACGGATGTCTGGACGATGCCCACGACCAGCTGGTCCGACCCGGCCGCCAGGTCGGGCGCGACCGACACGGCCACCTCGTCCGCGTAGCCCGTCAGCTGGCTGGTGAACTGGCTCAGGTAGTACGCCTGCAGCTGCTGCAGCAGGAGCGCGCTGATCAGCAGCATCGCCATCAGCATGACGAGCAGGAGGAGGACCACCATGCGGCCCTCGATGCCGGCGAACGGCCGGAGCAGCGCGCGGTGAAACTGCCGGCGCCGACTGGCGGCCCCGGCCGCCCCCACCGGTGGCAGCGCGGCCCGCCGGGCCGCGGTCCCCATCTCCGCGGAGGGCACTATTCGGTCGCGCGGGTGGCCGGCTCGCGCGGCACCATGTAGCCGAGCCCGCGCCGGGTCAGGATGTAGCGCGGCGCGCTCGGATCATCCTCGACCTTCTCGCGCAGGCGACGCACCGTGACGTCGACGGTGCGCATGTCGCCGAAGTAGTCATAGCCCCACACGTCGGCGAGCAGCTGCTCACGTGTGATGACCTGGTCGACCCGTTCCAGCAGGTACTGCAGGAGGGCAAACTCGCGCACGGTCAGCTCGATGGGCATGCCGGTCCGGCGAACGGCGTGCGCCGTCGGGTCGAGCTCGAGGTCGCCGCAGTTGTGCGGCGCCTGCCGTCCAGGGGTCTCCTCGGGCGCCGCGCGCCGCAGGATGGCCTTGATGCGCGCCACGAGCTCACGGGGGCTGAATGGCTTTGTCATATAGTCGTCGGCGCCCAGCTCCAGGCCCCGGACCTTGTCCTCCTCGCCGTTCTTGGCGGTGAGCATCAGGATGGGCACCGTGAACCGGCGCCGCACCTCGCGGCACACCTTGAAGCCGTCGCCCTCCGGCAGCATGATGTCGAGCACGATGAGCGACGGTCGGGAGGTTTCGACGTGACGCAGCGCCTGCGCCCCCGAGTAGGCGACATCGACCCGGTACCCGGCTCGCTCCAGGTTCCAGGAGACGATGTCGGCGATCGCCCTCTCGTCGTCGACGACGAGGATGCGGTCCACAGCGTTCCGTCCCCTTCAGCGGCCGGCCCGCGGCAAGCGGACCGCCGACTTTCCATCATTCGCCCCGGCGCCCGCGGAATCCTACGCGCGCGCCCGTCCATAGCCGTTCGCCAGGTCCGCCGGGGAAGTGACGGTAGGGGGCGTTCACCTCGCCGCCGTCGGGTTTTGTCGCAGGCGCCCGGCCTGGCCGACGGGGCACCCGCCCCCGGCCGTGGTGCCCGCCGTGCGGCCGGCGGTGGTGGCGCGGCGCGCGATGCGCGACGCGCTGCGCAAATCGGCTTCAATGCGCGCACGACCACGCCGACCCCGCCGCCAGGGCCGCGGCCTCACGGGCGCCCACCGCATCCCGCACGGCGGCCAGGGGCGAGGCGCCGCCGGCGATGGCGGCCAGCATACGCCCGGCGGCCGCGGGGGAGCTATTTTCCACCGCCTGCACGACAGCGAAGGACTCATGGTAGGCGAGGGCCTGGTTCGGCAGGGCATCGAAGCCGGCGCTCAGCTGATTCCACGAGTAGAGCGTCTGGCAGAACGTGTTGTCCGGCTGCAGCCAGAGGTAGCCGCTGAACCGCCACTGCATGTATTGCGCCATGCCCTCGTCGAGAAAGGGCGGCATGCGCCCGTCCGTGAGGTTGTCGTCCGCGAGGTGGGTGAGCTCGTGCGCGACCGGGCCGACGGCGGCGAACGCGGCCTGCCGCTGGGCCGGCGTGCCGGGCAGGTAGGCCGACGGCGTGAGCAGCCAGATCACCCCGCGCCAGTAAGCGCCGAGCGGATCCTGGTCGGGCGGCACCGCGAGGTCGGCTGCCAGGGCCGCGCGCGTCTCGACGCGCACGACGACGGGATCCGCCGGCCGGCCGCCCATGCGCGAAAAGACAAAGCTGTAGGCCTTCTCGACCTGGCTCTGCACGATCGCCGCATCGGCGCGGTCACCGGTCGGGTATTTGATGAGGAAGTGGGTGGTGCGCAGGGCCGGCTCGCCGCTGACGGCGGCCAGCGCCTGATCGCGGGCCACGGTGCGGACCGCGCTGTGCAGGTCGTCGGCGAGCGCGTGCCGCGGCGCCGGGACCGACGTCAGCGCGGCCGCGATGGCCAGCAGCGCGGCGATGGCAAGCACGGCGCGCGGCAGCAGCGGTCGAAGGCACCCTCGACACCACCGCCGAAACCACGAAGATTGTGCCATGGCGCCATCGTAGCGTGCGGCGCACGGGGCGCCGCGCAAATAGGTGGCAGAGGTGGCCGGCGGCCGCCGCCGGCGGGGCTTGGGCGGCGCGCCTGCGCCTGGCGCGCTATGCTTATGGCCACGACAACCGTGCTGAAGGATGGTGCGTCGTCATCGGCGGCCCGCGGCAGGGACATGTCTTCCTCCTCATCGGCCCGAGCGGCAGCGGCAAGACCACGTTGATCCAGGCGCTGCGCCGCCGCCATCCCGAGATCGGCTTTCTGCCGACGACCACCACCCGCCCGTCCCGGCCCGGCGAGACGAACGGCGTCGAATATTTCTTCACGGACGACGCGTCGTTCGACCAGGGGCTGGCCGCGGGCGACTTCTTCGAGTGGCAGCCGATCCACGGCCACCGCTATGGCAGCTCGCGCAGCCGCCTGGCCTCCGCCCTGCAGGCCGGCCATCTCGGCATCACATCGCTCGACATCCTGGGCGGCCTGGCGGTGAAGTCGGCCCTTGGCCCACAGGCCACGACCGTGTTCGTGCGGCCGTCCTCGCTCGCCGTGCTGCGCGAGCGGCTGCTGAGCCGGGGCGACACGGAGGGCGCCGACCTGGAGCGGCGGCTGCAGCGCGCGGAGATGGAGCTCGCCCAGGCCGCGCGGTGCGACTTCATCCTCATCAACGACGACCTGCCGGCCGCCCTCGACCAGCTGGCGCGCATCGTCGCGCCATACCTGGCGCCGTGCGCGCCGGGGCCAGCCCCAAAAAAAAGGGGCCGGGGCCCCCACGCGAGGGGCCCCGGGTCCTCTGAGACGGGTGCAGACAAGCGAAGGCCTAGTGGTTGATGGCCTCCTTGAGCGGCTTGCCGGCGCGGAACACGGGCACCTTGCGCGCCTTGATGCGGAGCGGCTTGCCGGTCTGCGGATTGCGGCCCGCGCGCGCCTTGCGCTGACGGACCTCAAAGCCGCCGAAGCCGACCAGGGTCACCTTCTGCCCCTTCATCAGGGCCGAGCGAATCGCGGAGAACGTCGCGTCGATCGCCTCGCCGGCATCCTTGCGAGTCAGACCGCTCTTGCTCGCCACCGCCCGGGTCAGATCAGCCTTGTTCATGCGGTGCACCCCCTTTCCTCGCGCGGGTAGAAGACACCTGGCGCTATCGCCCGCACCAATTGGCGGTGCCCGGTATGTTTCCTGCCACAGGACCGCACCTGGCGGAAACCCCCAGACGAGGCGGCTCGGCCCCGTTCGCCGGCCACCTGTGCGCCGTCACGGATCTTATCGTGCGATGTCGCGAAATTGCGGAGTACCCCCGTGGGAGAGGGCCGTCGCGCCGTCGGCGGATGGCCCCAAAGACGCGGCATGGCGCGGCATGAGACCAGGGGACCGGCCCTGGTAAAAGCAGGTGGCGCCCCCACGAAGATGGGAGTCGGCCGGTGACTGGCAGCGAGCTGTCGCCCTGGGATGCGGGAAATGACGAACGGCCGGGTCGCGGGAAATTGTCCTGTTAACCGCAGCGAGGACTGACGACGGCCCCTGCGCGTCGACCGGCGGCAGCCCGCGTGCAATGGCGATCGTCTGCGCCGGCGAGTTGGCGGCGGCCTGCTCGCTGCCTGCCAGCTTGCCGCCACCCGTCTGAGCCGCCGACCAGACGGTCGGTCCGTGCTCGACCCGTGGCGCCGACGTCAAGCCGTGCCCCGCACCGGTGTGAACCGCGAGGTGGTTGGGGTATGGGGCGGCGATCCGCTCGTTGGCGACCGTCACCGAGAAGCGGTGGGGGCAGACGCGGTTCTGACCGCCGGCGAACAGGAGGACCGGCCCGCGGATGCGGGTGACGCCGGACACAGGTGGTTCACCACCCATCCATTCGCGCCGGCCCGGCGGTCGCCGGGCCGTCATCATTGGTTCCGGTGCCGGCGAGGCGGCTTGCGGGCTGGACGAGGGGGACGTCGCCCGTCCTGCACGTCTCGACCGTGGTCAGCCGCACTGGACGGCGGGTCGGGATGGTCAGGGAACGGGTGTTCGTCCCTCGGATTCGCCGGATCGTTGCCCACCGCGGCCGGAGGGACGCCATCTCCATCCTCAAGCCACGGTGGCTGGTC